>NZ_JABFTW010000002.1:0-372900 GCF_021404355.1 Halomonas sp. MCCC 1A11062 | reverse complement strand
AGGCGGACCTCCATGACATCTGGATGGCCGAGACCCGCGACGAGGCACGCAGGGCCTTCGATCGCACGGTGAAGCGTTTCGAGGCCAAGTACCCCAAGGCGATGGGGTGCCTGGCCAAGGATCGGGACGAGCTGCTGGCGTTTTACGACTACCCGGCAGAGCACTGGGTGCATATCCGCACCACCAACCCGATCGAGTCGACCTTCGCCACGGTCCGCCTGAGGACCAAGCGGAGCCGGAACTGCGGCTCCCGGGCGACGACCTTGGCGATGGTCTTCAAGCTGCTCCAGAGCGCCCAAAAGCGATGGAGGAGGATCAAGCACTTCCAGAAGCTGGAACTGGTCGTCAGCAACGTCAAGTTCCAGGACGGGGAGCAAGTGGTTGATCAATCAGACAGGAATGCGGCCTGATCGCCATCCACCAGATTTGACGATAACTCGAACAGCAGGGAGTACAGACCTACATCACACCCGACTCGGTGCTGCAGGCCCAGCTCGAGGCGTGGGACAAGGTGATCGAGAACGAGTCCCGCGACGAGTTCTTCAGGAAGGTAGTCGAGCATCAGCGGGAGTATTGCGAGCGCGTCGTGGGCTACCACCTCGAGCACACCACGCCCAAGGAGCCGGCGTATGTGCACTTCTACGGCAAGTCGCCCACCGATACCTCAACCATCCTGTGAGCCACCGGGCCTGCGGGCCCGGATCGGCATGTTGCCCCGGTTCAGGACGCTGCCGGGTTCATGTTCCGTCCTGCGCCACCCCGATGGGTGGCGCAGGGATGGTGAGAGGTGACCATGCGTTTCGTGTTCTTCATCGACCATCTCAGCACCTGGGTGGGCAAGACCTTCGCCTGGGCGATCCTGATCCTGACCCTCGTGGTGAGCTACGAGGTCTTCATGCGCTATGCCATGGGGGCACCGACCACCTGGGCCTATGACACCAGCTACATGCTCTACGGCACCCTGTTCATGATGAGCGGCGCCTATGCGCTGGCCCACAACGCCCACGTGCGGGCCGACGTGGTGTCGCGCTATTTCCCCATCCGCGTCCAGGCCGGGTTGGAGCTCGCGCTCTACCTGCTGTTCTTCTACCCCGGCATCTTCGCGCTGGTGTTCTACGGCTGGGACTTCTTCGCCATCTCCTACCGTCAGAACGAGCACAGCTCCTATACGCCCGGGGGCCCGCCCATCTGGCCCTACAAGTTCGTGATTCCCGCCTGCGCGGCGCTGCTTGCCCTACAGGGGGTGGCGGAAGTGACGCGCTGCGTGATGTGTCTCATACACGGCAAGTGGCCGCGCCGGCTGGGTGACGTGGAGGAGATCGCCATTCCCATCAACAAGGAGGCGGAGATCAAGGCCGCCCAGGAAAAATCAGGGGAGCCCCGCCAATGAGCGAGCCGGAAATCGGTATCCTGATGCTGGGCATGCTGATCGTGCTGATCATGCTCGGCTTTCCCATCGCCTTCACGTTGATCGCCATGGGCATCGGCTTCGGCTACTTCGCCATCGGCGATATCATCTTTTCGCTGCTGGTGCAGCGCGCCTATGGGGTCATGTCCAACGACGTGCTGATCGCCGTGCCGCTGTTCCTCTTCATGGGCTACATGGTGGAGCGGGCCAACATTCTCGACCGGTTGTTCGCCAGCCTGCAGCTTGCCGCTCGCGGCATGCCCGCCTCGCTGGCGGTGGCCAGCCTGATCACCTGCGCGCTGTTCGCCACTGCCACCGGCATCGTCGGCGCCGTGGTTACGCTGATGGGGCTGCTGGCGCTGCCTGCCATGCTCAACGCCGGCTACGACAAGCGCATGTCGAGCGGCGTGATCTGTGCCGGGGGCTGCCTCGGGATTCTGATCCCGCCGAGCATCATGCTGATCCTCTACGGGGCGATGGCCGGGGTCTCGGTGGTGCGTCTCTACGCCGCGGCGCTGATTCCCGGGCTGCTGCTGGCGGGGCTGTACATCGTCTACGTGATGGGGCGGGCGATGATCAACCCCAAGGTGGCGCCGAAGCTGCCGGCGGAGAAGCTCGACGTGCCGCTGGGTGAGGTGTACTGGGGGCTGTTGACCTCGTTCGTGCCACTGTTCGTGCTGATCATGTCGGTGCTGGGGGCCATCCTCTTCGGCCTGGCCACGCCGCATGAGGCCGCGGGTATCGGTGCACTGGGCGCCATTTTACTGGCGGCGGCCTACCGCCAGCTGACCCTGGCGCGGCTGCGCGAGGCGGTGTTCCTCACCGCGCGTACCAGCGCCATGGTGTGCTGGCTGTTCGTCGGCTCGTGGATCTTCTCCTCGGTGTTCTCGCTGCTCGACGGCCATTCCCTCATCGAGCACTGGATCAGCGGCATGTCATTGACGCCACTGCAGTTCCTGCTGCTGGCGCAACTGCTGATCTTCATCCTGGGCTGGCCGCTGGAATGGACCGAGATCATCATCATCTTCGTGCCGATCTTCCTGCCGCTGCTGCACTTGTTCGGCATCGACCCGCTGTTCTTCGGCGTGCTGGTGGCGCTCAACATCCAGACCTCGTTTCTGACGCCACCCATGGCGATGTCGGCCTTCTACCTGAAGGGCATCTCGCCCAAGGGCATCGAGCTCAACGACATCTTCATCGGTATCGCCCCGTTCCTGCTGCTGGTGTTCGTGGCCATGTTCATTCTCTACATGGTGCCGAGCATCGTGTTCTGGCTGCCGGGAGTGCTCTACAACTGAGCGAGGCGAGGGGCGCAACGCAACAGGCCCGGCGCAATGCCGGGCCTGCTCGTGTCATACCTGGTGCCGCTTGGCAATCAGCCGCGGCCGTGATGCTTGTGGCCCTTGTGCTTGCCCTGCTGCATGAAGGCTTCGAGAGCGTCGATCTGCTCTTCGGTGAGCACTTCCGTCAGGGCTTCACGATGCTCGTCGCGCAGCTCCTGCCAGGCCTCGCGGCGCTCCTCGCGGGAGTCGAACTCCTGTCCGCGCAGCTCCTGCATGTCGGCATACAGGGATTCGCGCAGTTCGGTCAGCCGCTCACGCTCCTCGTCGGAGAGCTCCCAGCTGTCGACCAGGGTGGTCAGACGTTCCTGCATGCTCTGACGACGCTCACCGCCGCGCTCGGCGCGGTGCTCCTGGCGCATCTCGCGCTTGGCCTCGCGCAGGGCTTCACGCTGCTCCTCGTCGAGGATCTCATCCATGCGCTCGCGGTGCTGCTCGTGCAACTCGCGCAGTGCCTGCATGTGCTCGCTGTGGGCCTCTTCCAGGGCGCTGCGGGTCTCCTCGTCGAGCCCGGCGCGCTCGAACAGGGCCTGACGGCGCTCCTGGAAGCGCTCGTGGCGCTGCTCGTGCCAGCCGCCTTCGCCCTGACCGGGAGCGGCCACCGCGGCCAGCGACATGGGGGCGATGGCAACGGCGAGCAGGGCGGGCATCAGCATGTTTCGGGTAATGGTACGGCGCATGCGAGTGACTCCTTCACGTTGAGTGGATGCTTGCAGTGTCGTACGGCCCTGTGCAATCAAGTTGCACAAAACGTGCAATGAGTATGGGTTCGGATGCCGATGCGGTACAAATGAGCCTCTTATTCCTCGGGTTGGTATTTGTAGCCCACCCCATACACCGAACGGATAATCTCGCGCTCGGGCCAGATGTCGGCGATCTTGCGCCGCAGCTTCTTGACGTGGCTGTCCACGGTGCGCTCGGAAACGATGCGATGATCGCGATACATGCGGTCCATCAGCTGATCGCGGGTGAAGATGCGACCGGGGGCCTGCGTCATCACCTTGAGCAGTTGATATTCCACCGCGGTGAGCCCCAGGTCCTGGCCGTCGGCCAGCGCGCGCCAGCCTTCGTCGTCGAGGGTGAGCTGGCTACCGCCGGCCGCGGCGGGGTCGCGCAGCGCCTGACTACGCCTCAGCACCGCCTTGACCCGGGCCACCACCTCCCGCGGGCTGAAGGGCTTGCAGATGTAGTCGTCGGCGCCAAGCTCCAGGCCCAGCAGGCGGTCGACCTCCTCGACCCGTGCCGTGAGCATGATGATGGCAACGCCCGGCCAGCGCTGGCGAATCTCGCGGCACAGGGTGAGGCCGTCGGTGCCGGGCAGCATCAGGTCGAGCAGCACCAGGGCGGGCAGCCGTTCCTCGCCGGCTCGCTCATGCAGCCATGGCAGCACCTGATCGCCGTGGTCGATGTGCTGGGTGGCGAAGCCGCTGCCCTCCAGGTAGTCGGCCACCAGGCGGGCGATCTTGGGTTCGTCCTCGACGATCAGCAGGGTGTCGCGTGGGGCGTCGGAGTCATGCATGGGCGCTATTCCTCATGGGGTTCGCTCATCGGCCACCAGGGCGGGAAACTCAAGGGTCCAGCATAACCCACCCAGCGGCGAGGGTGAGGCCTGCATGGTGCCGCCGTGACTCTTGACCAGTGCGCTGGCAATGGAGAGTCCCAGTCCGCTGCCGCCGCTGGCGCGACTGCGCGAGCCCTCGACCCGGTAGAGGCGTTCGGTGAGGCGCTCCAGCGATGCTTCCGGCACGCCTGGCGGGCTGTCCTGCCAGGTCACGCGTACTCGCTCCCCGTCCTGAGTCAGGCTGACGTCCAGTTGGCCCGGCGAGGTGGTATAGGCACAGCTGTTGTCGAGCAGATTGGTCCACAGTTGGCGCAGGCGCCGGGTATCGCCGCGGATCCAGGCCGGGCCCTGGATCGACGTGGTGAGCGTCATGCCGCAATCCCCTAGCCAGCCGCCGGCCTCCTCGAGGCGCGAGGCCAGGCTGGCCGCCAGGTCGAGCGGTGCCAGTTGCACCTCGAGGGCGCCGGCATCGCTCTGGGAGAGCAGGCGCAGGTCGGCGACCAGACGCTCGAGCTGACCCACCTCCTGGGACAGCGAGTGCAGGTTGTCTTCGTTGAAGGGACGGATGCCGTCCTGCATGGCCTCGATCTCGCCGCGCAGTACCGCCAGCGGCGTACGCAGCTCGTGGGCGATGTCCGATACCCAGCGACTGCGCGCCTCGCGGCTGGCCTCCAGGGTGGCGGCCAGCATGTTGAAGTCGCGGGCCAGGCGAGAGAGTTCGTCGCGGCCGCGCTCCGGCAGGCGGGCGCTGTAGTCGCCTTCGATCAGGCTGCGCGTGGCGAGCGCCATGCTGCGGGTGCGTCGGCCCAGCCACCAGGCCAGCCCACCTGCCAGCAGCAGCGAGGCCAGGCCGAGGGAGGCGACGATGATGCCCAGGTTGCGCTGCTGGCGCGCGAGGAAGATACGATCCATGCGCGCCATCAGCTGCTGCGGCGGGCGATAGCCCAGGGTGCCGACCCGCTGACCGCGATACTCGATGGGCAGCCAGTGGAGCTCGGCGGCCATTTCCTGGTCGTCCGGCGGCAGGCCGATCACCGGCAGGCCCTCGGCATCGTGCAGCACGAAGTCGCGGGCATCGCCCAGGCGTCGCTCGATGCCATGGGGAGGCTGACGCTCGCCCGGCCACAGCTGCTGGCGCACCAGCCGCTCCCAGGCCGGCGGTGAGTCGCGCAGCCACTGCCAGCCGCCGCGGCGTGCCCACTCCTGGCCCAGCCCCTCGGCCAGGGTTTCGGCACGCTGCACCTGGGTGGTCTCGAGATAGTCGAGAAAGCCCCGGTCGAGACTGCGCGACACCGACAGGAAGACCAGCCCGGCGATCGCCACGTTGACCGACAGGATGATGACGAACAGCTTGACGCCCAGATGAGAGAACGGGGCGCGGAGCAGGCGCGGCCTCATCGGGTCGTCTCCTGAGTGGTAACGGTAGTGGTCAGGCGTTCCCATCGCTCGCGCAATCCTTCCAGCATCAGATAGAGACAGGGTACCAGCACCAGCAGGATCACGGTGGCGAACAGCATGCCGAAGCCCAGCGAGATGGCCATGGGAATCATGAAGCGGGCCTGGCGCGAGGTCTCGAAGATCATCGGGGCGAGCCCCAGGAAGGTGGTCAGGGTGGTCATCATGATCGGGCGCAAGCGCCGGGTCGCCGCGGCGACTATCGCCTCGCGGGCGCCGAAGCCTTCGCGCCGGCGCCGGTTGGCGTAGTCGATCAGCACCAGAGCGTCGTTGATCACGACTCCCGAGAGCGCCAGCATGCCCATCAGGCTGATCACCGAGAGGCCGAAGCCCATGATGGCATGGCCGGCCATGGCGCCGATCACGCCGAAGGGGATCGCCGCCAGCACCAGCAGCGGCTGCAGGTAGCTGCGAAACGGAATCGCCAGCAGCGCATACAGGGCGATCAGCGTCAGCCAGGTGGCGTGACTCAAGGCGGAGGCGTTCTCGGCGGTCTCCTGCTGGCGGCCACCCAGGGTCAACTCGAGCCCCGGCCAGGCCGCTTGCAGGGCGGGAAAGACGTCCGCCTGCAGGGTGGCCACCACCTGGTTGATCTGCGCGTCGCTCTCGGTATCGGCGGTGACGCTGATCTGGCGCCTGCCGTCGACGCGCTGCAGGGTGGTTGCCGCACGACCGAGATGAATCTCGGCGATGCGCGCAAGCGGCACCACCTGACCATCCGGCGTGCGAATCGGCAACTGGTGGAGATGGCCCAGACTGTCGCGCTCCTCACTGGGCAGACGCACTGCCACGCTGATCTCGTGTCGCCCGACGAACTGCTCGATGGCGGTGACGCCCTGCAGCGGGCCGCGCAGCTGAGCGGCCAGGTCGGCGCCGGTAAGACCCAGCGCCCGGCCTTCCGGCGCCAGGCGCAGTTCGAGCTGAGGCTTGCCGTCGGCCAGACCGCTGTCGATGTCGGTCAGGCCCTCGAACTCGGTCAGCTCGTCGGCCAGCCGGGTGGCGGCGGCTTCCAGCGCGCGGCTGTCGGGGTGCGACAGGCGCAGAGTGAGGCCGGCACCGGCGCCAGGGCCACCGAAATCCGACTCGAAACGTACCGCCTGGGCGCCCATGATGTCGCCTGCCTCTTCGCGCCACTCCCGCGCGACTCGCGACGGCGGCCAGGCATTGAGGCTGTCGCGCTCGATGGTCAGGCGCACGTTCAAACGGTCGCCGTCGATCTGGGCGCGGCTGGCGGCGAAGCGTGGGCCATCGTCGCGCTCGCTTAGCGCCATGGCGGCATCCAGCAGCTGATCGCGAATGCGGCGATCGTCGGCGATGGGGCTGCCCACCGGCAGGGTCACCGTGGCCTGAACCCGGTCGGACTCGACCCGCGGCATCAGCGAGAAGCCCATGCGTCCGCTCAAGCTCCAGGCGATGGCCAGGGCCAGCACGGCGATGGCCAGGCTCACGGTGAGCAGGCGCTGATTCAGGGCGCGCTGCAGAAACGGCTCGAAGCGCTGCTGGGTGAAGTGCGTCAGGCCGTTCTGCAGGGTGCGGCGCAGGCGGTCCAGCGGCCTGAGCCAGGGCGCCGGCTCGCGGCCCCCGGCGCGATGGGCCAGGTGCGCGGGAAGGATGAACAGCGCTTCCAGCCACGACACCAGGAACACCGTGACCACCACCACCGGGATGACGGCGAAGATCATGCCAAGAAAGCCCGGCAGGAACAGCAGCGGCATGAAAGCGACGATATTGGAGAGAATGGCGAAGGAGATCGGCACCGCCATCTCGCGGGCGCCACGCACGGCGGCCTCGCGCAGCGAGTGGCCCTGCTCGCGATAGCTGTGGATGTTCTCGCCCACCATGATGGCGTCGTCGACGACGATGCCCAGTGCGATGATGAAGGCGAACATCGACATCATGTTGATCGACACGCCCAGCCATGGCAGGAACAGCATGGCACCGAGGAAGGCGGTGGGAATACCCAAGGTGACCCAGAATGCCAGGCGCGCCTCGAGGAACAGCGCCATCAGTACCAGCACCAGCGCCAGGCCCAGCCAGGCGTTCTTGAGCAGCAGGTCGAGGCGGTCGCGATAGATCTCCGAGGTATCCTGGGACACGCTCAGATAGACCCCCTCGGGCAGGCCGGCACGCAGCCGTTCGAGCTGGGCGTGCACCGCATCGGAAATGCCGATCGGCGTCTGGTTGCCGATCTGGTACACCTCGAGGCTGAGTGCAGGAGCACCATTGTAGAGCACCTCGCGGTCGGTTTCGGCGAAGCCGTCCACCACCCGGGCGATGTCCCCCAGGCGCAGCTGGCCGCCGTCGGTGGTGCCGATCAGCGGCAGCTCGGCGAATTCGCGAGCCTCGTCGCGGCGTCCCTGGTAGCGGATCAGCCATTCGCCCTCGGCGGTGGCCAGACGACCGCTGGCGAGATCCAGTGCCTCGTCGGCTATTCGCGAGGCCAGCCCGCGATGGTCGAGGCCATGCCGGCGCATCGCCTCCTCGTCGAGCAGGATCTGCACCTCGCGCTCGCGATTGCCCGCCAGCTCCACCCGCGAGATGCCGGAGGCGGCCTGCAGCTCGGCGCGCAGATCCTCGGCCACGTCGTGCAGTAGCCGGTCGTCGACCCAGCCGTGCACCTGCAGGTTCATCACGCTGCGCGCACGACCGGCAAGGCTGAAGCGCGGCGGGTCGGCGGCGGCGGGCAGGTTGGTGATGGCGTTGATCGCCTGCTGGATGTCCTGATAGGCGCGCATCACGTCGACCCCGTCGATCAGGGACAGGGAGACACGCCCGGCGCCCTCGTTGGCGGTGGCGGTCATCTCGTCGATGCCGTCGACGTCGGCCAGGGCTGCCTCCATGGGCAGCAGCAGGCTGCGCTCCACTTCCTCAGGAGTGGCGCCGGGATAGCCGATCGCCACGTGGACGATTTCCAGCTCGAACTCGGGGAACACTTCCTTCTTGATCGCAAGCGACGCCAACAGGCCACCGACGATCAGCAGCACCATCAGCAGGTTGGGAGCGACGCCGTGATTGACCATCCAGGCGATGGGACCACGGCGCATCATGAGCGGGACTCCCGACGCTCACCGGCGGGACGTTCGCTGTCGGCGATGCGTGAGCGCAGGCGCATGCCCGTGCGCGGCTGGCCCAGTTGCGAGGTGACTACGCGTTCGCCGTCTTCGAGGCCATCGGCGATCAGTACCCGCGTCTCACCGCGATGTATCACGCTCACCGTGCGCCGACGCAGACGCTCCTCCTCGTCGAGCAGCCATAGCTCGTCACCCGGGCGCAGAGCGGCGGCAGGCAGCACGAACAGATCGTCCTGCGGGCGCGCTTCGAACTCCAGGCGCACCATATCGCCCAGGCGCAGGGCCGCTGCGCCGTTGTCGAGCCCCAGCGGATCGTCGACCGCCACCAGCAGTTGGGCCTGCAGGCCCTGTTCCTCCAGCGCCGGCAGGATCGCGATCACCTCGCCGCGGCGAGTCTCGCCGCCGGGCCAGGTACGTGTCGAGAGCGTCACGCCGCTGCCCGCTCCGTTGGCATCGGCGGCGTGCAGCCAACCCAGTGCCTCGCCGGGCAGCGAGACGCGAATCCAGAAGCGCGAAACGTCGACCAGATGCAACAACTCGGTGCCGTTGTTCACCATGCTGCCGCTGCCCAGCAGCCGGGATTGCACCATTCCGCGCCAGGGCGCGGTGAGGGTGGCCCGCTCCAGCTCCAGCCGTGCCCGGTCGCGGGCGGCACGGGCCCGTTCCACTTCGGCCTCGGCCTGACGCAGTTGTGGCTGACGCAGCACCAGCGCGCGGCGCTCGGCGGAAAGCTCGCGGCCGAAGCTGCGATACTCCGTCTCGGCCCGCTGCTGCTCGCCGCGCTCCATGGCCAGTGCCGCCTCGGCCTGGGCCAGCGCGGCCTCGGCCTCGCGCAGGGCCAGCCTCAGGTCGGCGTCGTCGAGTCGTGCCAGCGCGCTGCCGGCCTCGACCACGCGGCCCGGTAGCGCCTCGTCAGTGAACTCGAGCAGTTCGCCGCTCACGCGGCTGGCCAGGTGCGCCTCGCGCTCGGCGATCACCCGACCGAAGCCGTGCAGCGACGGCGCCGCTGCCTGACGCTGTGCCAGCACGGTGTCCACCAGTGGGGCGGGTAGCTCGACCGGTGCCCGGCGTTCGATGCGCGGCGGCTGCGAGACCAGCCACCAGGCCCCGGCCGCGCCTGCTGCCAGAACCAGCACGGCCAGCAGGGCGCCCAGGGTAAAGCGTCCCCGTTGACGGCGACCGGCGCGACCGGGAGAAGACAGGGAGAGCAGAGGTAAGGCTGGCATCGTGGGCTCGCGGCGAAGGGTGGGCCCATGCAGCATCTCGCAAGGCGATGCAGCCAATGGTCATGAAGTGTGCAAGCAACGTGCAAGCGAGCCCGCTGTTTAACGAATCAGCTCCTAGGAGCAGGTCTCGCCCAGCATCATCTCGGTCGTCAGCAGGCGTGAGTGGCTCGGCTCCAGGCCCAGGATCATGCGCGCCGCCAGGCGTCCTTTCTCGCTGCTCTCCTGGCGCACCGTGGTCAGCCGCGGCGCCCGGTACTGGCCTTCGGCGATACCGTCGAAGCCGATCAGACACAGGTCATCGGGAATACGCAGGCCGCGTTGCTCGGCCAGGGTCAGGGCGGTCAGGGCGATACGGTCCGACATGCACAGCAGCAGGTCTGGACGCTCGGCGTCGGGCAGATCGAGAATCTCCTCGATCACCGGAGCGCATACCTCGAAGGTGTTCTCCTCCACGTTCCACATCGGGATCCGTTCGAGGTCGAAGTCGTGCTTTTCCAGGGCGGCATGAAAGCCGGCCAGCCGCGAGCGGGTAATGGTGAGTTCGGCCGAGAGCAGGGTGTGCTGCGGATCGATTCTTCCATTGCAGGGTTCCGCCGTGAGGCGCAGGTTGACGATGGCCGGTCGCTTGCGTGGGGCGACCGACAGCGCGTGGTCGGCGATCTCGAAGCAGGAAGGCTCGTTGTCGACGTGTATCGAAGGATGGCCCGCCACGTTGAAGTCGACCGCCACCAGCGCAGCGTGGAGGGGCAGCGAGTCGAACAGCTCGGCGGAGGGCATCAAGCCGTAAACGATGAAGCCGTCGGCCATGCTTGCCGAGTCGACCAACTGGCAATTGACCTGCCGTGCCGAGAGCAGCAGCAGGGTATGGCCCTGACTGTCGAGTACCTCGGCCACGCCGGAGAGAAACTCGCTGGAGACGGCATCGTTGAGGCTGTAGGTAAGACTCTCGGCCAGAACCACCGCGATGATGCGCGAACGCCCGGTGCGCAGGCTGCGCGCCTTGGCGTCGGGGCCGCGATAGCCCAGCCGCTTGGCCTCGGCGAGAATGCGCTCGCGCAGGCTGGGCGAGAGCTGGTCGGGCCGGTTGAAGGCATTGGATATAGTGGCGGTGGAGACGCCGAGCTCGCGGGCCAGATCCTTGAGGGTGATACGGCGGGCCGGTGGCGACACGATTATTTCCCTGCTAATGAGTACGGCGCCCAGCATACCGCCCCGGCCGTGGCCGGGACAGTCCCGCCGTCTATTTTTGTAACGCTACCATGGTCTCAGGCCACGGCGCGTGCGGCCTTGACCGACAGCGCCCGGCCTCCGGCGTCGAACAGGTGCACGTGCTCGGGGTCGGGAGCCAGCGTCACGCGCTGACCGACCCGCCACGTCGTGGGTGCTTCGCCGCGCTGGATCAGCAGGGTCTCGCCCTCCTTGGGCTCGAGGTAGACGTAGACCTCGTTGCCCAGGTATTCGACGTTGACGATCTCGAAGCCCTCGCTGCCTTGGGCCTCGCTCAGACGCAGGTGTTCGGGGCGAATGCCCAGCGTCAGCGCCGCCCCCTGGGCATGGCCCGAGGCATCCTGGGGCAGTGCCAGCTCGGTCAGGCCGGTGGCGCCGACCCGGCAGCCGGTGGCATCGGCGCCGAGCAGGCGCGCGGGCAGGAAGTTCATCGTCGGCGAGCCGATGAAGCCGGCCACGAACTTGGTCGCCGGGCGCTGATAGAGTTCCTGGGGGCTGCCCACCTGTTCCACGCGACCGCCGTTGAGCACCACGATCTTGTCGGCCAGGGTCATCGCCTCGACCTGGTCATGGGTCACGTAGACCATGGTCGAGCCGAGCCGCTTGTGCAGGCGGGCGATCTCGTTGCGCATCTGCACCCGCAGCGAGGCGTCGAGGTTCGAGAGCGGCTCGTCGAACAGCAGGATGCGCGGCTCCCGGGCCATGGCACGGCCCATGGCCACACGCTGGCGCTGGCCGCCGGAGAGTGCCTTGGGCTTGCGTTCGAGCAGCTCCTCGAGCTGCAGGATGCGCGCCGTCGCCATCACCCGCTCGTGTACGGTCTCCTTGGCGGTCTTGGCCAGCTTGAGGCCGAAGGCCATGTTCTCGTACACGGTCATGTGCGGGTAGAGCGCGTAGGACTGGAACACCATGCCCACGCCGCGCTCCCGCGGCGGCAGCTCGTTGACCACCTGACTGCCGATGGAGAGCTCGCCGTCGCTGATCGACTCCAGCCCGGCGATCAGGCGCAGCAAGGTGGACTTGCCGCAGCCCGAGGGGCCGACGAAGACCACGAATTCGCCTTCACCGATCGCCAGGTCCACATCCTTGATGATGTGTGTGCTGCCGAAGACCTTGTTGATTTTGTCGAGGGTGACGCTTGCCATTCGATCCATCCTCGGCCGCTTTACGGCCGCTGTTGTTCAAGACTTTGCCACTACGCTATCGGGAAGTGGCCAAGCGCAGCCATTCTTAGAGGCGGAAATAGGCCGCCTGATAGGGCGGCAGATGTAACTTGCCGCCGCTCACCTCGTACTGGAAACCGTGCTCCTGCAGCGCCTCGCGCACCTCGGGCAGCGTCGCGCTCTGGGGCTGACCGGTGAGGTTGAACACGCACAGCAGCCTGTCGCCACCGCGCTGGCGGGTGAAGGCGACCAGCGCTTCGCCCAGGTCGAGCAGCGTCATGTCGCCGTCGAACAGGGCCGGGTGCTGGTGGCGGAAGCGCAGCAGGCGACGGGTGGCGTTGAGCATCGACTCCGGCTCGTCCTGCTGACGTGCCACCGACATGGCCAGGTGCGGTTCGGCTACCGGCAGCCACGGCTTCACCTGGGAGAAACCGGCCAGCGGGGTATCGTCCCAGGGCATAGGCGTGCGGCAACCGTCGCGGCCCTTGAAATCGGGCCACAGCGGCAGGCCGTAGGGGTCCTGAATGTGCTCGAAGGGCACCTCTGCCTCGGGCAGACCGAGCTCCTCGCCCTGGTAAAGGCAGACGCTGCCGCGCAGCGAGAAGAGCAGGGCCAGCGCCACGCGGGGGTAGGCGAAGGCGCACTCTTCGCTGCCCCAGCGAGTGGCGCTGCGCACCACGTCGTGATTGGACAGCGCCCAGCACGGCCACGCATCGCCGGCGAACTGCTGGAAGCGCTCGAGCACGCCGCGAATGTAGTCCGGCGAGCGCGGTGCGTTGAGCAGGTCGAAGGTGTAGGCCATGTGCAGCTTGTCGCCCCCCGAGGTGTACTCGGCCATGCGCTCCAGCGGCGTGTCGTCACCGATC
Source organism: Halomonas sp. MCCC 1A11062 (assembly GCF_021404355.1). Lineage (NCBI taxonomy): Bacteria > Pseudomonadati > Pseudomonadota > Gammaproteobacteria > Oceanospirillales > Halomonadaceae > Halomonas > Halomonas sp. MCCC 1A11062. The sequence goes on along the minus strand of NZ_JABFTW010000002.1, from coordinate 359,583 downwards.
TCGCCCACCGTGGTGGTGCCGGGGTACTCGTCCATCAGCGCTCGCAGCTCGCGCAGGAACTCGACGTTCTCGGGGCGGCTGATGTCGTAGATGTGGCGCTGCCAGGTATAGGGGTTCTCCTTGGGCGCGCCCAGCGTGCGGGTGGCGTCGATGGTCAGCGCCGGATTGCTGCGCAGGTGCTGGTCGTGGAAGTAGAAATTGACCGTGTCGAGGCGGAAGCCGTCGACCCCCAGCTCGAGCCAGAAGCGCATATTGTCGAGCTGGGCGGTGCGCACCTCGGGGTTGTGGAAGTTGAGGTCCGGCTGGCTCGACAGGAAGTTGTGCAGGTAGTACTGCTGGCGCCGACTGTCGAAGGTCCAGGCCGGACCGCCGAAGATCGACAGCCAGTTGTTGGGCGCGGTGCCGTCCGGGTTGGGATCGGCCCACACGTACCAGTCGGCGCGCGGGTTACCGCGGTTCCTGCGGCTCTCCTGGAACCAGGGGTGCTGGTCCGAGGTGTGGCTGATCACCTGATCGATGATCACCTTGAGGCCGAGTGCATGAGCGCGCTCCAGCAGGGCCTTGAAGTCTGCCAGGGTGCCGAACAGCGGATCGACGTCGCGATAGTTGCTGATGTCGTAACCGAAGTCGCGCATCGGCGAGGTGAAGAAGGGCGACAGCCAGATGCCGTCCACGCCCAGCGAGGCGACGTAGTCGAGCCGCTCGGTGACCCCCGGCAGGTCGCCGACGCCGTCGCCGTTGCTGTCCATGAAGCTACGTGGGTAGATCTGGTAGATGACGCCGCCGCGCCACCAGAATGTGTTGTCTTGCATGAGTTTCCCTTGATCAAGCCTCGATGGCATGGTTGTTCGTCAGGTACGAGTTGCCGTGGACAATCCTGTTCGTGTCGGGTTCAGCCGCTCCGATTCATCCCTTTACCGCACCGGCCGTCAGCCCCGAGACGATGCGCCGCTGGAAGATGATCACCAGCACCACCAGCGGTACCGTGACCACTACCGAAGCGGCCATGATCGGCGCCCAGGGCAGCTCGTAGGCGCTGCCGCCGGAGAGCAGGGCGATCGCCACCGGCACCGTGCGCTGGCTGTCGGTCAGGGTGAAGGTCAGGGCGAACAGGAATTCGTTCCAGGCGGCAATGAAGGCGAGCAGCCCGGTGGTTGCCATGGCCGGCCACATCAATGGCAGGAACACCTTGGTGATGGTTACCCAGGGCGTGGCGCCGTCCATGATCGCGGCCTCCTCGAGCTCCAGGGGCAGCTGGCGCATGAAGGTGGTCAGCACCCACACGGTGAAGGGCAGGGTGAAGATGGTGTAGCTCAGGATCAGCCCGCCCGGGTTGTTGTAGAGGTTGAGCGCGCGGATCACCTCGAACAGCCCCGACAGCACCGCCACCTGGGGGAACATCGATACGCCGAGGATGATCAGCAACACCGAGGTGCGGCCGCGGAAGCGTACCCGCCCCAGGGCGTAGGAGGCAGTGATGCCCAGCAGCAGCGCGATGAACACCACGCTGGTGGCGACCAGGATGGAGTTGAAGATCGCCTGCAGAAAGCTGCGCTGGGAGAAAATCTGCACGTAGTTGGCGAGCGTTGCCCGCGTCGGCCACAGCTCGACCCGGAACAGGTCGCCGGAAGGCGTGAAGGAGGTCTTGATGGCGTAGTAGAACGGGAATACAGCGATCACCACGATCAAGGTCACCAGCAGCCAGAAGCCGACACGCGCTGCGAGTTTGGAAAGCTGGCGCGAGGTCATCAGTCACCCCCCAGTTGCAGTTGCTTGCGGCCCAGATAGAGATAGGCGATGGTCGCCAGGGCGATGATCAGGAACAGCAGGGTGGAAGCGGCGCTGCCGTAGCCCACGTCCTGGAACTCCACCAGCTGTTGGCGGGCGTAGATCGACATCGACATGGTGCTGGTGGAGTTGGAGGTGAGCACGTAGATCACGTCGAACACGCGCAGTGCATCGAGCAGGCGGAAGATCACCGCTACCATCAGCGCCGGGGTGATAAGCGGCAGAGTGACGCGGAAGAACACCTTGACCGGGTGGATACCGTCGACCTCGGCGGCTTCGTAGCAGTCCTTGGGCAGCATCTGCAGTGCCGCCAGCACCAGCAGGGCGACGAACGGCGTGGTCTTCCACACGTCGACCATGATCACCGCCCACATGGAGTAGTTGGCGTCGGCGGTCCAGGCGATGGGGCTGGCGATGATGCCGAGCGCCATCAGCAGGTGGTTGATGATGCCGAACTGGTCGTTGAGCATCCACGCCCACATCTGCGCCGAGACGATGGTAGGGATCGCCCAGGGGATCAGCACCGCGGCGCGCACCAGGGTGCGGCCCTTGAACTCGGCGTTGAGCACCAGGGCGACGATGACCCCGAACACCACCTCCAGCGACACCGAAACCACCGAGAAGTAGACGGTATTCCATACCGCCCGCCACCAGATGGGGTCGGCCAGCACGCCGAACCAGCGGCCGTCGTCGTAGACCAGGTAATTCTCCAGCCCGATGAACAGGGTATCGCTCATGTCCGACAGCGAAGCGTCGGTGAAGCTGAAGTAGAAAGTGCGCAGCAGCGGCCAGCCGGCCACCATGGCCAGGGTCACCAGCATCGGCGCCAGGAAGAACCAGGCGGCGCGCACTCGCTGCCGCCTCACCTTGGTACTGCGATAGCTTGCCGGCAGGGGGCGCGCCGGTATCGGCGCGCTTTCGGTCACGGGAGTCGACATGGCGGGCTCCTGAAGGGGGTTACCAGTTGCGGCGCTTGAGACGGGCCAGCTCGTGATCCAGGTCGCTCATCGCCTGCTCGCCGCTACGGCTGCCGGAGAGCACGTCGTGAGTGGCGCTGAAGAAGGCGTTGCTGACGCGACCATAGGCATCGCCGGTGGGCGCCGAAGGCCGTGCTACGGCGTTGACGAAGGTCTCGTAGAGTTCGCCGAAGAAGGGCACCGCTTCGAGTACTTCGTCATCCTGGTAGAGTGCTTCGAGGGTCGGGTTGTAGGCCCCCTCGATGGCGCGCCGCTTCTGCTCCTCTTCGCCGGCCAGGAATGCCACCAGCTCGGCGGCAAGCTCTGGGTTCTCGCTGTAGCGCGATACCGCCAGGTTCCAGCCGCCCAGGGTGGCGGCGGTGCTGCCGTCGCCGCTATAGGGCAGTTGGGTCACGCCCACCTTGCCGCGCACCTCGCTGCCCTCGCTCTGGGCCAGCGCCCAGGCATAGGGCCAGTTGCGCATGAACACGGCATTGCCGCCCTGGAACACGCCGCGGGCCTCTTCCTCGGTGTAGTTGAGGACGCCGTTGGGCGAGATGTCGCCGATCCAGGAAGCGGCAAGGTCCAATGCCGCGGCGGCCTGCGGGTTGTTGATGGTGATCTCGCCGTCGCCATCGACGATGGTGCCGCCACCGTGACTGGCCACCCACTCCAGGGCGTTACAGGTCAGCCCCTCGTAGGCGCGGCCCTGGAAGACGTAGCCGTGCATACGGCTGTTGCCTGCCTCGCGCTCGCCGTTCTGTATCTCGCGGGCGATTTCGGTCAGCTCTTCCCAGGTTTCCGGCGCCTCGAAGCCGTACTGCTCGAGCAGGTCGGCACGGTAGTAGAGCACGCCGGCATCGGTGAACCAGGGCATCGCCACCAGGCGGTCGTCGATGGTGTTGTTCTCGACGATGGCGGAGAAGTGTCCTTCGCCGGCGTTCTCGCCCAGCACTTCACGCAGGTCGAGCAGGTGGTTGGCCAGCAGGCCCGGCCATACGACGTCGATCTGCATGATGTCGATGTCGGTGGAGTTGGCGGAGAGAATCTGCTGGTAGAGCGACAGGCGTTCGGTGGAGGAGTTGGGCGTCGAGACCACGTCGACGCTGTAGCCGGTCTTCTCTTCCCATGCCCGCACACCCTGTTGGCAGAGCTGCAGCTCGGCACCCACGGCACCGCAGGAGATGGTCAGGTCGGCGGCCTGGGCGTGGCTGAGGCTGGCGGCTCCGGCAACGACGAGGGTGGAAAGCAACGTCTTCTTGTACATGCTGGTATCCTTGTCGGCTTGTTGTTATCAATGGCGGCTGAGGAGTCTTAAACGATTAAGATCGTTCGCCGCTCAGTTAGCCGTGTCTGCCTGGAGAGTTCAACCTAGACTTTCGGCTAACAGTGGGCTTGGCGCTTGCCGTTGCTTCCTGAGCATAGCTCCCGCTTCTTACAGCGACAGGAAGAACAGGATCAGTGGCGGCGACAGCAGCGAGAGGATGAAACCGCTGACCACGGCGATGGGCACGCAGGCCACGCCGCCGTGCTGCTGGATCACCGGCAGGGTGAAATCCATGGAGGTAGCGCCGCCGTAACCGATGGCCAGTGGCGCGTAGCGCTTGATGAACAGCGGGATCAGGATGAAGGCCAGCAGCTCGCGACTGAGGTCGTTGAAGAAAGCCACCCCGCCGAACACGGGGCCGAGCTGATCGCCGACCAGTATCGCCGAGAGCGAATACCAGCCGAAGCCCGATGCCAGCGCCAGGCCCTCGTTCCAGCTCAGCGACAGCAGGGGAGCGGCGAGCAAGCCGCCGATGAGGGAGCTCACGGCCAGGGTCATGGCAATGGCCAGCCCGTGGCGGTTGAGCAGGATCTGCCGCAGTGGCATGCCGGAGTTGCGCAACTGACAGCCGATCAGTGCCAGCAGCACGTAGAGCACCCATTCGGCCATCAGCTCGGCATGCTGGAAGATGGCATCGCCGCCCAGCCAGGCAAGCGCCAGGCCGATCAGCACGCCGCCTGCCACCACCGCCACCAGGGCCAGGGAACCGACCAGTGCGGCCAGTTTAGTGGTGGGCGCATCGGCCACCACCGGAGACGGCCCCATGCGCAGGGCCAGACGATGTGACAGCCACCCCAGCGCCAGCAGGTTGCAGGCGGTGATCACCGTGAACAGCGTCAGTGCCTGCCCGCCCATACGTGACAGCTCGCGGCCCAGCTCATCGAGCCCCGCCAGGCTGATGCCCATCAGCAGCAGAATGACGTAGACCGAGGCGCTGACGCCGCGATTGATGACGGCCAGGACGTCGGGACTTCGCACCGGCACCAGATAGCCCAGCACCAGCGGCAACAGCACGATCAATAGCCCCGACAGCATGACGACTTCCTTCAGCCCGGCCGCTCAGGGCGGCGAAAACCGCCAACTCTACCAGGCTTTTGCGCCCGGCGCCGGGTCTCGTGCTCAGTCTGTCCTGAGTGAGGTCAGGGTGAGCCGGCTGCGGCGCTCGCCGTCGCGCTGGTAATCCACCGCCAGCAGCAAGCCGGGATACTCGGGGTGGAAGTGGAACACCATCCTGCGCTCCGGTGTGTCCGGCTCGCTGACCTCAACCTTGAGCGCCTGGAACTCGCCAGCGGGCAGCTTCACTACATCGGTGCCCAGCAGGCGGTAGTCGAGGGTCTCCTCGCGGCCGCGGTGATCCTGGTAGACCAGGCGGCATCTATCGCTCTCGCAGCCGCCGTTCAGGGCGCGCCGCGAGAGTTCGATCAGGGCGGCCTGGCGGTCCGGCAGCTCGGCCAGTTCGCTGCTGCCCAGGCGATAGTTCCCGCCCACGCCGAACAGCGAGTAGCCGCTGGCGTAGTTCACCGAATGCACGCCCTCGGGCGTGACGATGAAACGGCTGCGTTCGTTGCCCCGGGCCACGGCGATGGCGGCCTGCATGCGGCTCTGCCAGTGGCCGCTCTCTCGGGTCAGTTGGTGTTCGATGGTGGCGTTGGGCCAGCCCCTTACCTCCAGACGATAGCTGGCGCTGAACGGCTGCAGCTGGGCGTCGGGCTGGGGTGCGGCCGCCACGGCCTTGACCGGAAGCCAGGCCAGCAGCAGAACGGAAAGAGTCAGGCGAGCCAGGGCTCGTGAGGATCGATTCATGGCAAGACCGCATGGCTGTTGGGCGACAGTAGCTGTGAACCTCGCCAGCCCGCCGGGTTCCGTGATGCACGGTTATTCCACGGTTTCATTCCATCGTGGCGAAGTTCTCCGAGTCGGCCAACGCAAACTCAAGCCGCCATGGCAAGCCGAGACGAGAGGGCGGCGCAGCTTTTGAGTTCAGGCGTGATGCTCGTCAATGAATCGAGCGAGTCGGCGAGAGTGGGGCTCAAGATTCCCGCTGCCCGGCCGAAGAAGATTTCGCGCGCCGACAGGCAGCGCCACGATGGCCGACGGATATCACAACTACAACGGCACGCTACGCCAGCCACGTCCCGACTCCCGATATCTTCGAGCTTGGCAGGGTTCCAACAGATGAAAAACCTCCTTCACCGCACTCCAGTGTCCCGCAAGTTCATGCTTGTGCTGGCGCTGCCCCTTTGCATCATCGTCTGGCTGGCCGCGAGCGGCATCATGGACAGACACCATATGGCCAACAACATGCAGCAGGTCGATCGCTTCACCGAATTGTCGGTGCAGCTCGGTGGCCTGATACATGAGCTGCAGGTGGAACGTGGTTTGTCGGTCGGTTTCATCGGCAGCCGCGGTGAGGCCTTCGGCGAGCGACTGGCCGCCCAGCGCAGCCGGGTAGACGATCAGCTGGCCGACTATCACAGAGCTTGGGATGGGATAGGCACCAGCGGCGATAGCGAAATCGACTTGCGGCGTGAGGAGATCAATGCGCTGCTGGCCGAACTGCGCACCACCCGTCAGGCGGTCGACACCTTGCGCATGCGTGATCTGGATGCGCTGGACTACTACACCGAGATTAATTCACGGCTGGCCGAAAACGTGGGGCGGCTGAGTTCGCTGAGTAATGCCGGAGAGCTCTCCCGTGCCTTGGGTGCCTATTACTCCCTGCTCGAGATCAAGGAGACGGCGGGTATAGAGCGGGCGCTGCTGGCCAGCGCTTTCGCCGCCAACCGCATGTCGCAGGATGTCTATTTCCGCTTTCTCCGCCTGCTCGGCGAAGAGGAGGCGTTCGAGGAGAGCTTCCTCATCCAGGCCGACGCCGAGATGTGGGCTCGGTATCGTGCCGCCACCGGCGAGCATGAGGCCAATGGTGAACTGACCATGATGCGCCAGATCGCCATGCGTCAAGGCATCGACGGCGGCTATGGCATTCGCGCGGAACGCTGGTTTGACGCCCAGACCGGCAAGCTGGAGCGGCTGCGCGCAGTGGAGCTGGCGCTGGCCGACTATGTACAGGTCCGTGCCCATGGCCTGGCAAGCGAGGCTCGCATTGGGTTATGGACGTTCGCCGGTCTGGCCATGGCGGCCATTCTGGTCTCCGTCGTGCTTTCCATCCTGCTGGTGCGCAGCATGGTCGTGCCGCTGCGCCGGGCGCTAGCCCAGATCGAGTCGCGCGGCGGCGATCTGACCCAGCGGCTGGCAGTGCCCGGCAGCGATGAGTTGTCGCGGCTCTATGCCGCCTTCAATCACTCCACGGACAGCATGGAAGCCCTGGTGGCTTCGATTCAGCAGGGCGCCCGCGGGGTGGGCTCGGCCAGCGGCGAGATCGCCCAGGGCAACGAGGATCTGGCCAGCCGTACCGAGGAGCAGTCCGCCTCGCTGGTGGAAACCGCCACCAGCATGGAGCAGATGACTTCCACCGTGCGTCAGTCGGCCGACAACGCGCGCCAGGCCAGCAGTATGACGGAGCAGGCGGTAAGCCAGGCCGAACAGGCCAGCCGGGTGGCCGAGGAGGCGCGCCAGGCCATGCAGCAGATCTCCGAGGCCAACCGCCAGATTACCGCCATCGTCGCGGCCATTGACGGCATCGCCTTTCAGACCAACCTGCTGGCGCTCAATGCCTCGGTGGAAGCCGCCCGCGCCGGTGAGCACGGGCGCGGCTTCGCCGTGGTGGCCGGCGAGGTACGCAAGCTGGCCAGTCGCAGCGCCGAGGAGGCAGAACGCATTCGTCAGTTGGTCGACAACACCACCCAACGGGTGGAGGCGGGCAACGGCCTGGTGGGTCGCACCTCCGAGGCGTTGGCCGCCATCTCCCGAGACGTGCGCCAGGTCTCCGACCTGGTGGCGGAGATTTCCTCGGCCGGCGGCGAGCAGTCGGCGGGTATCGAACAGATCAACCAGGCCGTGGCCCAGCTCGAGGCTACCACCCAGCAGAACGCGGCGCTGGTCGAGCAGGTCGCCACCGCGAGCCGTTCACTGGACGATCAGGCCGGAGAGATGGCCAGGCTGATCGCCCGTTTCCGTGTCAGCGAGCATCTCGAACAGCTTGAGCAGGGCGGAAACGATGCCCGCGCAAGGCTCGAACACCATTCCATGGAAAGCCGGCTGCTGCCGGTTTGAACCAAACAACCAGAACGGGCCAATGAAGCCCGTTCAAGAACCGAACCGAAAGCGCCAGACGTGCTTTCGGTTCTCCCCGTATTACGACTAAGTGATAGACGAATCCAAGGAAACAGAGACGATGCGCAACTGGGCGACAAGTACCAAGCTGTGGGCGACATTGGGCTTGATGTGGGTGGGGATGCTGGTATTGGTGGGGTGGACGGCCTACGACAAGCGCGAGGGTTTGCTGAATGAGCGGATCGCGAGCCTCGAGTATTTCGTCGGCAGCGCACGGGACATGGTGGCGAGCCTTGCCTCACGCGCCGAACGCGGTGAACTGACGCAAGCGGAAGCCCAGGCCAGGGCCATCGAAAGCCTGGCGAACCTGAGCTTCGGTGAGGATGGTTACATTTTCGCCTTCGACAGCGACATTCGTATCGTGGCTCATCCCCGTCGTGCCTTGGGCGATTCCATGCGCGACTTCCAGGACAAGAGCGGGCTGTACCTTTATCGGGAACTGAAGGCGACGGCGGACCGCAATCCTCAGACGGGCGGTTTCGTCGGCTATATGTCTCAGCGCAGCCAGGCCGGCTCCGAAGAGGTGCCCAAGATGAGCTACGTGCAGCGGGTGCCCGGCTGGAATTGGGACCTGGCAGCAGGCGTCTACATGGATGACATCAACGCCGCCTTCTGGGCGAGCCTGATCGAGCTGGGCATGCTGCTGCTGGGCATCGGCATCCTGCTGACCCTTGCCATGGGCTGGATCATCCGTGACGTGCTAAGGAGTCTCGGCGGCGAGCCGCACCATGCCCAGGAGATAGTGCGGCGAATCGCGGACGGCGACCTGACCCAGGCGCTGGCGCTCAAGGCCGGCGACCAGTCCAGTCTGCTGGCGGGTATCGAGAGCATGCGTCAGCGTCTCGTGGCCTCGCTGGTCAATGTGCATGGCGGCACCGAGCGGATCAATGCCGGCGTCGATCAGATCGTGATGGGCAACCAGGACCTTTCGGCCCGCACGGAGCAGCAGGCCGCGTCGATCGAGGAGACCGCGGCCAGCATGGAGCAGCTGACGCAGACGGTGGGCCAGAACGCCGAGAACGCCAACGTAGCCAACCAACTGGCCCTGGAAGCCAGACGAACGGCACACCAGGGCGGGGAGATGATGGCCAACGTGGTCGCCACGATGCAGGGGATCGCTCAGAGCGCCGGGCGTGTAAAAGACATCATCGAGGTAATCGACTCGATTGCCTTCCAGACCAGCATCCTGGCGCTCAATGCTTCCGTGGAGGCGGCGCGGGCCGGTGAGCAGGGCAGAGGATTCGCCGTGGTGGCGGGTGAGGTGCGAACTCTGGCCAGCCGCAGCGCCGAGGCCTCGCGTGAGATTCGGACCTTGATCGAGTCGTCCCACCAGCAGGTCGGTCAGGGAGCGGAGCTCGTCGAAAGAACGGGCAGCACCATCCGTGAGGTCGTCGCAGCCGTCACCCGGGTGACCGATCTGATGGAGGAAATCGCCTCGGCGTCCGGCGAACAGCGCATCGGCATCGAGCAGGTCAACACCGCGGTCGGTCAGATGGATCAAGTGACTCAGCAGAATGCTGCCCTGGTGGAGCGGGCGGCCGACGAGGCGGCGACGCTTCGCCAGCAAGTGGAATTGCTGGTGAAAGAGGTCATGTGGTTCCGCATCGAAGCGCCGCAGCAAGGCGTCGCCGCTGCGCCGGCCTGGCAGCCCGCCCTGGTGCACGATCCGCGCCCGCAGGCCGAGATCGCCTGACCCCTTCCTGTCTGACCTGGGCGCGTGCCGCGGCCACGCGACACGCGCCCGCTCAATAACCCGCTTCGGGGTCGACGCTCTCCACTTCGTCGCCGGCCTCGAAGGCGCGGATCGCCTCGGCCACCTGGTCGACGGCCTCGCCCAGCGGCGTCGGCCCGGCCATGTGCGGCGTTACCCAGATGCGCGGATGCCGCCACAGCGGGCTCGATTCGGGCAGCGGCTCCTCGGGGAAGGCGTCGAGGATGGCGCCACGCAGCCGGCCTTCCTGTTCACCTTCACCCAGCGCTTCGAGCAGCGCCGCCTCGTCGATCAGGCTGCCGCGGCCGGGGTTGATCAGGTTGGCACCCTCGGGCAGGGCGGCCAGGGCGCGGGCATCGATGATATGGCGGGTGGAATGGGTGCCGGGCAGTAGCAGCACCAGGGTGCGAACCTGCCCGAGCAGCTCGATCAGCCCCTCGTCGCCGTGGTGGCAGACGATGCCGTCGAGCGACTTGGGCGAGCGGCTCCAGCCATGCACGGGGAAACCGTCGGCGGCGACCATGGCGGCCACCTTGGCGCCGATGGCACCGAGGCCGAGCACGCCCACCGGCCAGTCGCGCTTGTCGGCAACGCTGTGCTCGTGCCACTCCCCTTGCGCCTGCTGGCGGCGGTAGCGGTCGAAGTCGCGCTGAAAGTGCAGCACCCCGTAACGCACGTAGTCGCCGATCAGCTCGGCCATGCCGGCATCGCGCAGTTTGACGATGGGTACCCCTTCGGGCAGCGCCGGATTGTTCAGCAGGGAATCGACGCCCGCTCCCAGGTTGACGATGCCGCGGGCGCGGGTCTGCTCGGCGAGCAGCGCCTCGGAGGGTTTCCACACCGCCAGGTAGTCGGCGTCGCGGCGTCGCTCGGCGGGGTCGTCAGCGGTGACGATCTCGGCATCGGGCAGGCGTTCGGCCAGCGCATCGCGCCAGGCCTCGATGTCGTCGATGTGAAGCAGTATGCGCATGACGGCTCCTTACTCGGTAGACGATCTCTCAGTACACGATCTGCATCATGGGCGGCGGCGCCTCGTCGAGCAGCACGGCCAAGCGCTTGAGCCCCTCTTCCAGGCGGGCAATGTCCTGCTCGGCACCCAGGCTCACCCGGATGCGCCTGGGCGGCGGAGTCTGCTCCACCATGAACGGCACCGCCGTGGTGATCGCCAGCCCCTCCTGCTCCGCCTGCTGCTGCAATTCCTCGGCGCGCCAGGCGTCGGGCAGCGAAATCCAAACGTGCAGGCTGGTGGGGCGCGACTCCAGCGCATGATGGCCGAGCAGGCGCTGGGCAAGCTGCTGGCGCTCGCCCAGCAGGCTACGCTGTTCGGCGGCCAGGGTCTCGACGGTGCCATCGGCAAGCCAGCGGTCGGCGATCTCGAAGATCAGCGGCGTTGCCATCCAGGTGGTCGCACGCATGCGCGGCAGCACATGGTGCAGCTGGCCGCGCGGCACGGTGAGGTAGCCGGCACGCAGCCCCGGCACGGTGACCTTGGTCAGGCTGGTGACGTGGAAGCTCAGCTGCGGAATGCGTGCCGCGACGGGGGTTAATCCCGGGGCTTCCAGCAGCGCATGCACGTCGTCCTCGATCAGCCAAACCCGGTGCCGCGCCAGCACCTCGGCCACGGCGTCGCGGCGCGCCTCGCTCATGGTCGCCCCGGTGGGATTGAGCTGGGTCGGGGTCAGGTAGAGCGCGCGCGGCTTGAAGCGCTGGCAGGCCAGCTCAAGCGCTTCCGGCACGATGCCCTCGTGGTCGATGGCGATGCCGCGCAACTGGAAGCCCAGCGTGCGCGAGAGCGCGATCAGGCCGTGATCGGTCAGTGCTTCGGTCAGCACCAGGTCGCCGTGCTGCACCACGCTGGAAATCGCCAGCATCAGGCCGTGGGCGGCGCCGTTGCAGAGAATGCGGTCGTCCATCTCGCCGGGTACGTGCAGGCGCGATTGCAGCCAGGCGCTGGCGCGCTCGCGCTGATGCGTGAGGCCGGCGATGGGGCGGCAGGCGCCGATCACGTCGGGGCTGGCCAGCTCGGCCAGCTCGGCCAGGGTATGGCGAAAGCGCAGATGATGGCTCGGCGGGCATACCGGGTGGGCGATCGACAGATCGATCAGCGGATTCTCCTGACGTGCTTCGTGGCCACGCAGATAGGCCGACTCCTTGGCATCGTCCAGCGCGTTGATCCAGGTGCCGCTGCCCACCCGGGCCTGCACCAGCCCCATTCTCTCCGCCTGAGCATAGGCGCGCGAGACGGTCTGGACGCTGACCCCCAGGCTCTCGGCCAGTTGGCGGTGAGGCGGCAGCCGGGTACCGGGCACCAGCTCCCCCTGACGCACCGCTTCCGAGAGAGCACGAGCGATGGCCAGGTACTTGGGGCCCGTATCCGTCAGGTACGGGGTCAGATCAATCGTCATGATTCAATAAAGCCTTTGACCGCCAGCCAAGGGGGGATGCTACTATCAGCTTAGCGGCATTGAACTGGGATTGTCATGTTTTCCGTCAAAATCGATCATGACAATTTTGGGCCGGTCCTTTCACCCCTGACCGCGATGACCGACTATCCGATGGCCCGGCCTTCTTCATGTAGCGGAGAGGGCCGGTTCTTGGTGATTTTATGGCGAGTGGCCCATGACTCAGGTATCCCTGTCCTTCACTCGTGAGGAATATGCCAGCCGGCTATGGAAGGTGCGGGCCGAAATGGCCAGTCGAGGGATCGACGTGCTGGTGATCAGCGATCCGTCCAACATGGCCTGGCTGACGGGCTATGATGGCTGGTCCTTCTACGTGCACCAGTGCGTGCTGGTGGGGCTGGAGGGCGAACCGGTGTGGTACGGCCGGCGCATGGACGCCAACGGGGCGCTGCGCACCTGCTGGATCGATCCGGACAACATCACCTACTACCCTGACTACTACGTCCAGAATCCGGACATGCACCCCATGGATTACCTGGCCCAGTCGATCATGCCCGATCGCGGCTGGCATCAGGGCGTGGTGGGGCTGGAGATGGACAACTACTACTTTTCAGCCAAGGCCTACCAGAGTCTGCTGCGCGAACTGCCCCATGCACGCTTCATGGATGCCAACTCGCTGGTCAACTGGTGCCGTGCGATCAAGTCGCCCCAGGAGATTGCCTACATGCGGGTGGCGGGCAAGATCGTCGAGGGTATGCACTCACGCATTCTGGAGGTGATCGAGCCCGGCCTGCCCAAGAGCAAGCTGGTCTCGGAGATCTACCGTGTCGGTATCGAGGGCTGGGTCGACGAGAACGGCAAGGTGCACGGCGGTGACTACCCCGCCATCGTGCCCATGCTGCCCACCGGCAAGGATGCGGCGGCGCCCCATCTGACCTGGGACGACACGCCGTTCCGCAAGGGGGAAGGGACCTTCTTCGAGATTGCCGGGGTGTTCAAGCGTTACCATGCGCCCCTGTCACGCACGGTGTTTCTGGGCCGGCCGCCGCAGGATTTCGTGCGCGCCGAGTCGGCCCTGCTCGAGGGTATCGAGAACGGCCTGGCCGTGGCCAAGCCAGGCAATCGCACCGCCGACATCGCCATGGCCCTGGGTGCGGCGATGGACAAGTACGGCTTCGACCGCGGCGGCGCCCGCTGCGGCTACCCCATCGGCATCAGCTATCCGCCCGATTGGGGCGAGCGCACCATGAGCCTACGTCCCTCGGACGAGACCATTCTCGAACCGGGCATGACCTTCCACTTCATGCCGGGCCTGTGGCAGGACGACTGGGGGCTCGAGATAACCGAGAGCATTCTGATCACCGAGACCGGCTGCGAAGCGCTGGCCAATTTTCCGCGCCAGCTTTTCGTCAAGTAAGGCCAGCGTTCGTCAAGTCAAGGAGAGCAAGATGAGCAAGCGACCCAGCCCGATCAGCGCCACCGTGGACTTCGACGCCGACGGCGTCCAGCACGGCTTCCTCAAGCTGCCGATCTCCACCGACGAGTCGGCCTGGGGGGCGGTGATGATTCCGGTGACCGTGGTCAAGAACGGGGAGGGCCCCACGGCGCTGCTGACCGGTGGCAACCACGGTGACGAGTACGAGGGCATCACCGCGCTGATGAAGCTGTCGAGCTCGCTGCGTGCCGAGGACGTGAGCGGTCGCGTGATCATCGTGCCGATGATGAACATGCCGGCGGCCATGGCCGGCAAGCGCACCTCGCCGATGGATGGCGGCAACCTCAACCGCAGCTTTCCCGGCGACCCCGACGGCACGGTGACCGAGAAGATCGCCGACTACTTCACCCGGGTCATTACGCCGATGTGCGACGTAGTGCTCGACCTGCACTCCGGCGGTCGCACCCTGGACATCATTCCCTTCGGTGCCTCCCACGTGCTCGACGACCCCGAGCAGCAGCGCCAGGCCCTGGAGGGCGCCAAGGCGTTCGGTGCCCCCTACGCCATGATGATGTTCGAACTCGATGCCGCGGCGCTGTTCGATACCGCGGTGGAGAGTCAGGGCAAGGTCTTCGTCGCCACCGAGCTGGGCGGCGGCGGCACCTCGACCCCCGAGAGCCTGGCCCTCACCGAGCGCGGCGTGCGCAATTTCCTGATCTATTTCGGCCTGCTCCAGGGCGAGGTGGAGATGCCTGCCGAGCCGCAGATCTATCTCGATATGCCCGACGCCAGCTGCTACGTGCAGAGCGAACATACGGGTCTGCTCGAGCTGACCCTGGCGCTGGGCGACAGGGTGGAGAAGGGCCAGGTGATCGCCCGCGTTTACGACATGACCCGCAGCGGCGCGACGCCGGTCGAGTACCACGCCGGTCGCGACGGCATCCTGGCGGCGCGGCGCTTCCCCGCGCTGGTCAACATGGGCGACACCATTGCCGTGATCGCCGACGTCGTCGATACCCTCGGCTGATTCGTGCCGCTCTGCCAATGACAAGAGCAACATGACAAGAGAGAACGATGAAGCTCGATCGATACGACCTTAAGATTCTCGAGATCCTGTCCCGCGACGGACGCATCACCAAGTCGAAGCTGGCCGAGGCCATCAACCTCTCGGTCAGCCCGTGTTGGGAGCGGGTGCGGCGGCTGGAGAAGGCCGGCATCATCGAGGGTTACGCCGCACGCCTCAACCCCGATGCGCTGGTCAAGCGCACCCCGGTGTGGGTGCAGATCGAGCTCAAGCAGCACAATGCCGAGAGCTTCGCCCGCTTCGAGGCGCTGGTTCACGAAACCCCCGAGGTCACCGAATGCGTGGCCGTGGGCGGCGGGGTCGACTACCTGATGAAGGTCGAGGCCGACTCCGTCGATGCCTACCAGCGCCTGATCGACGCCTGGCTCACCTCGGATGTCGGCATCGAGCGTTATTTCACCTACATTGTGACCAAGGCGGTCAAACGTCCTGCACCGGGACTGGAGCGGGGCGACTTTCTCAGTTGATTTAGACTAGGGCCGCTGGCGGCGCGGCATCCAACGCGAACTCAACGTTGATACTCTGAGTAGAATCATGGCATAAGCTTAAAGCGAGAGTGAGCCTACGGCTCACTCAGCCGGGCGATCTTCCGGCATGTCATCGCGGTGCCGGACGAGTTGGTTAGCGCCCTGAGACAAGATCGCCTGACGTAGAGAGATGCCCATGTCCTACTTCACCATTGCCGGGGTGCAGATGCAGGCCCTGCATCACGGTGACAATACCGAGGCCATGCGCCACCGGGTCGACGCGCTGATGAGCCGCTTTCCCCAGGTGCAAATGGTTCTGTTCAGTGAGCTGATGCCGCTCGGCGCCTCGCCACACCACGCCCACCCGTTACCCAGCCATGTCGAGCAGTTCTTCTGCCAGCTCGCCGAGCAGTACCGTATTTGGCTGATTCCCGGATCCATGTTCGAACGTACCGAAAGCGGTATCTACAACACCCTGTCGGTGATCGATCCGAGTGGGCAGGTGGTGGCGCGTTACCGCAAGATGTTCCCCTTCCGCCCCTACGAGGCCGGCGTGGAGAGCGGCATGGAGTTCGTCGTCTTCGACGTGCCCAATGTCGGTCGTTTCGGTGTGTCGATCTGCTACGACATGTGGTTCCCCGAGACCACCCGGACCCTGGCAGCCATGGGCGCCGAGGTGATCCTCCACCCCACCATGACCGATACCATCGACCGCGATATCGAGCTTTCCATCGCCCGTGCCAACGCCGCGGTCAACCAGTGCTACTTCTTCGACATCAACGGCGCCGGCGCCCTCGGCAACGGTCGCTCCATCGTGGTGGGGCCTTCTGGCGACGTGATTCATCAAGCTGGCGGCGGCGAGGAGATCATGCCCATCGAGGTCGATTTCGGCCGGGTGCGGCGCGAGCGTGAAACCGGTTTGCGCGGCCTGGGTCAGCCGCTGAAGAGCTTCCGCGACCGCCAGGTGGATTTCTCGATCTACCGCTTCGAGCATGGCCCCTCGCCGTTTCTTGCCAGCCTGGGGCCGCTGGCCAAACCGCAACGCACCGATATAGAGGAGTACTGACCCTACAGGAGGTCGTCATGCGGGAGTTCCTGTTGCGCCTGATACAACTGTTGCAGCGGAGCTTCCCGCCACGCGGCTCCGCAACGGCATCGGTCGCCGGTACAGGCCGCGCCGATGCTATCCCTTCCGTCATCGTTGGAGCGAAAACAATGAACAAGATCAATAACATTGCCGACGTTCGCCGCCATTTTCGCAACAATAAGGAACCGGTCTACTTCATATCGGCGACCAACTTCAACCTGCTCGGTATCGGCGACTGGGTGGGCAATTTCCGCCACATCAACTACATCGACTGCTTCGACGGCCAGCAGCGCAACGTCTTCGTGCCCAAGGAGAAATTCCCGCGGGACTTCGAGAGCATCGAGGACATCAACAACTACCTGCTCGAGCACAAGGAGGTGATCGACTTCATCCAGTCGCGCGCCAGCGGCGACGATGCCGGGGTCGCCGCCTTCCTGATGTTCGACGAGCACACCGAGGAGATCTGCCGGCAGCTCGGTCTGCGGGTCGCCTTCCCACCGGCCGAGCTGCGCTCGCGCATGGACAACAAGATCGAGACGGTGCGGATCGGCAACAAGGCCGGGGTACCCAGCGTGCCCAACGTGCTGGCCAGGGTCGGCAGCTACCAGGAGCTGCTCGAGGTCAGCGGTGAGCTGGGCGACGACCTGGTGGTGCAGACCGCCTACGGCGACTCCGGCCACACCACCTTCTTCATCGCCAGCGAAGACGACTACTACAAGCACGCCGAGGAGATCGAGGCCGAGCCCGAGGTCAAGATCATGAAGCGCATCAATTGCCGTGGTTCGGCCATCGAGGCCTGCGCCACCCGCTGTGGCACCGTGGTGGGGCCGTTGATGACCGAACTGGTGGGTTTCAAGTCGTTGACCCCCTACAAGGGCGGCTGGTGCGGCAACGAGATGTTCGCTGGCGCCTTCAGCCAGGAGATCCGCGACAAGGCCCGCGAGTACACCTTCAAGTTCGGCGAGGCCCTGCGCGAAGAGGGCTACCGCGGCTACTTCGAGCTCGACTTCCTGATCGACATGGACAACGGCGAGGTTTACCTGGGCGAACTCAATCCTCGGGTCACCGGCGCCAGCTCGCTGACCAACGTGGCCGCTTTCGCCCACTCCGACATCCCGCTGTTCCTGTTCCATCTGCTGGAGTTCTCCGACGTCGAGTTCGATCTCGACATCGAGGAGATCAACGAGCGCTGGTCGCACCCCGACAGCGTCGACAGCTGGAGCCAACTGGTGATCAAGCACACCGACGAGAGCGTCGATCTGCTCACCCAGGCGCCACGCACCGGGGTGTGGACGCTGGGCGCTGACAGCCGCATGGCCTACGACCATTACAGCTACCACCCGCATGCCGCCGAGAATGAGCGCGAGGCCTTCTTCCTGCGCATCAGCGGACCGGGCGACTTCCGCTACGAGGGCGCCGACCTGGGCATCCTGATCACCCGGGGCCGTCTGATGGACGACGACTTCCAGCTCACCGAGCGGGCCAAGGCCTGGATCGAGGGCATTCGCGGGGAGTATGCCGGCCAGCCGCTGCAGGACCCGGCGGTGGAAGAGGTCGCCGTGAGTCACGCCATCGGCGGCGGCAACTTCAAGATCCTATGAACGGAGAAGTCGAGCGGCATCACCAGGCGCGGCGAGGGGAGATGGAGAAAGCGCTGGTCTTTCGTACCCTGCAGGAGGAGGTGCCGGGGCCCAAGTGGCGGTCTCTGTTCGACTACCACTGGCCAGCCTACGAGGCGTGGTACCTGGCCGAGGGGGAGCGTGAGCGGCCGGGTTACCTGAGCTGCTACAACGCCCTGCGTCGGCACATGCCGGAGCTGCTGGAGACCTACCGGGCGCTGTGCGAGCTGGCCGGTGGCGGCGATCTGGCGGCGCGTTTTCTCAGCCTCTACCAGCCGCCGCCGTACATCACCGGCTGTTCCCAGGCGGTGCTGGTGCGCGATGGCGCGCCGATACTGGCGCGCAACTACGACTACCCGCCGGAGCTGTGCGAGGGCAGCGTGCTGTACACCCGTTGGAACGGACGCGGCGTGATCGCCATGACCGACTGCCTGTGGGGCGTGCTGGATGGCATGAACGAGGCGGGCCTGGCCGTATCGCTGGCCTTCGGTGGACGCAAGGCGGTGGGCGAGGGCTTCGGCGCGCCGATCATCCTGCGCTATCTGCTGGAGTTCTGCGACAGCGTGCCTCAGGCCGCCGAGGTACTGGCCCGAGTGCCCAGCCATATGGCCTACAACATCACCCTGACCGATGCTGCGGGACGCTACGTCACGGCGATGATCGCTCCCGACCAGCGGGCCAGCATCCGCCGGGTGGCGGTGGCCACTAACCACCAGAAGAAGATCGAGTGGTACGCCCATGCGCTGGCCTCGGAAACCCTGATTCGCGAGCGCCAGCTGTCGATCCTGGTGGACGACCCGGCTACCAGCGAGGCGCGCCTGCTCGACGCCTTCGCCGCGCCGCCGCTGTTTCGTCGCGACTACGCACGCGGGCTTGGCACCATCTACACCGCCGCGTACTGGCCGCAGTCGGGGCGGGTCAGCTATCGCTGGCCGCAGCAGCGCCTGGAACTGGCCTTCGATCATTTTCCCGAACAGCAATTGCGGGTCCGTTACGGCCCGAGATAGTCGGCACTGTCGGCCGTGAGCTGGCGCTGAGAGAAAGACAACGAACAACGATGGAAAGGGTGTCGCCATGAACGAGAGCAGCCATACCGAAACGCCCTATACCGCGCTGGGCTTCTACCACAAGATCTCCCAGCTTCGCGCCGACACCTGGAATGCGCTCAAGCGCGACCTGGGGCAGTTGGTGCGGCTCAACGACGAGAGCCGTGCACGCAACCTGATCAAGGCGATCGACGTCAAGCTGACGCGGCTCGAGATCATCGAGGACTATCACGCCTTCCCCTCCAAGGAGGACTTCCGCCATCTCTGGGGGCTGTTCGACCGCGAGGAGTACGCGCTGCTGGAGAAGGTGGTCAAGCGGTTGGTGCGGGCGCTGATCAGCGAATCCTATCGGCGGCGTCATGTCGACCTCTCCGAAACCGATGCCAGTGCCGAGGATCTCGAGACCATGGATGCGCTGGCGCAGCTGCGCCATGGGCACCCGGCCTCCAACAGTTCGGCCCAGCCCTATTTCGAGCTGCTGATCGTCGACAACCTCTCGTCCCAGGAAGAGGAAGTGGTGCGCGAGGCGTTCCACAGCCTGCGCCGGCCCGAGGACCGCTTCGTCTACGACGTGGTCACCGTACGCAGCTTCGAGGACGCCCTGATCGCGGTGCTGGTCAACCCCAACATCCAGGCCTGCCTGATCCGCTACGAGTTTCCCTACAAGTCCAAGTACAACCTCAGTGCGCTGCGCAACTATCTGGAAGGCCTGTCGGAGAAGGAGCTGGAACACCAGACCGAGGCCGAACGCAGCATCCTGCTCAGCTCGATGATCCACGAGCTGCGTCCCGAGATCGACCAGTTCCTGGTCACCAGCGGCGACGTCGAGGCCACGGCGAGCCGCGACATCCGCCACTTCAACCGCATCTTCTATCGCGAAACCGACTACATCGAGCAGCACCATACCATCCTGCGTGCCATCGACAGCCGCTATCGCACGCCGTTCTTCGATGCCCTGCGCGAATACAGCAAGAAGCCCACCGGGGTGTTCCACGCCATGCCCATCTCGCGGGGCAAGTCGGTGACCCGCTCGCACTGGGCGGGGCACATGATCGATTTCTACGGCATCAACATCTTCCTTGCAGAGACCTCGGCCACCTCGGGCGGCCTCGATTCACTGCTGCAGCCCTATGGGCCGATCAAGAAGGCCCAGGAGTACGCCGCCCGGGCCTTCGGTGCGCGGCAGAGCTTCTTCGTCACCAACGGCACCTCGACGGCCAACAAGATCGTGGTGCAGGCGCTGGTCAAGCCCCGCGACATCGTGCTGATCGACCGCGACTGCCACAAGTCGCACCACTACGGCATGGTGCTGGCGGGCGCCCACGTCAGCTACCTGGACTCCTACCCGCTCAATGATTACTCGATGTACGGCGCGGTGCCGCTGCGCGAGATCAAGAAGACGCTGCTGGAGTACAAGCGCGCCGGCCAGCTCGACCGGGTCAAGATGTTGCTGCTGACCAACTGCACCTTCGACGGCGTGGTCTACAACGTGCGCCGGGTGATGGAGGAGTGCCTGGCGATCAAGCCCGACCTGGTGTTCCTGTGGGACGAGGCGTGGTTCGCCTTCGCCACCTTCAATCCCACCTATCGGCCGCGCACCGCCATGCACGCCGCGCGCACCCTGCGCGACCGCTACCGCAGCGAGGCCTACCGCGAGGAGTACGCGGCATGGAAGGCGGAGTTCGATACGCTCGACCCCGACGACGACGCCACCTGGCTCGAGCGCCGGCTGCTGCCCGATCCGGAGGCGGTGCGCATCCGCGCCTATGCCACCCACTCCACCCACAAGACCCTGACCTCGCTGCGCCAGGGCTCGATGATCCATGTCTGGGACCAGGACTTCCGTCAGAAGGTCGAGGCGCCGTTCCACGAGGCCTACATGACGCATACCTCCACCTCGCCCAACTATCAGATTGTGGCGTCGCTGGACGTCGGGCGCATGCAGGCCGAGATGGAGGGCTTCGAGCTGGTTCATGCCCAGGTAGAGGCGGCGCTGTCGCTACGCGAGCAGCTCTACACCCATCCGCAGCTGCAGAAGTACTTCCGGGTACTCAAGAACAGCGACATGGTGCCCGTCGAGTATCGTGAATCGGGGGTCGAGTCCTATTTCGACCCGGTGACCGGCTGGAACCAGATGGAGGAGGCCTGGGCGCGGGACGAGTTCGTGGTCGACCCCACCCGGGTGACCATTGCCATCGGCAACACTGGGGTCGACGGCGATGCCTTCAAGAACGAATACCTGATGAACAAATACGGCATTCAGATCAACAAGACCTCGCGCAACACCGTGCTGTTCATGACCAACATCGGTACGACTCGCGGCTCCATCGCCTACCTGCTCGACGTGTTGATCAAGCTGGCCAAGGAGTTCGAGTACCGCTGGGAGGAGAGCAGCCGGCCCGAGCGCAAGATCATCGAGCACCGGGTGCATTCGCTGACTCAGGAGCTGCCGCCGCTGCCCGACTTCAGCCGCTTCCACGACGCCTTCCGTCAGCGCAGCGAGACACCGGAGGGCGACATTCGCCGCGCCTACTTCTTGAGCTACGACGAGGAGAACACCGAGTATCTGCGCTTCGACAACGGCGAGCTCCAGGCCGAGATGCGTGCCGGTCGCGACGTGGTCTCGGCCAGCTTCGTGATTCCCTACCCGCCGGGCTTCCCGGTGCTGGTGCCGGGGCAGGTGGTCAGCGAGGAGATCCTTTATTTCCTGCAGGCGCTCGACGTCAAGGAGATCCACGGCTACCGGCCGGAGCTGGGCCTGATCGTATTTACCGAAGAGGCGCTGGCCGCGCCGCCGGAGACCTGAGTGCGGCGCGCAGAAAAAAACGCAACTTAGTCCGGGAGGACAAAAAAAAGCACACTTGCCCTGCGGGTTAACGAAAAGTCCCGCCCCGGGTTTGCCCTTACCCTGTACCCATCGAGCAGCCGCCGGCTGCTCTGCCGTTTTTGCCACAGCCGGCCCGTGAGCGAGGGGCCGGTGTCAGGGGAGGTGCCACATGAACATGAAGTTGACCAATACACTGTCCACCATGCTCGATGATCCGCGTCTGTTCCGTCAGCACGCCTATGTGAACGGCAAGTGGACCCACGGCGACGGCGGCCGTGAGGAGACGGTGTTCGACCCCGCCACCGGCGAGGTCATCGGCTACATCCCCTGGCTCGAATCGCACCAGATCCGCGAAGCGGTGGACGCCGCCGATGCCGCCTTCGTGCACTGGCGCGCGCTGCGTGCCGACGAGCGCGCCGAGCGGCTTATGGCCTGGCACGACCTGCTGCAGGCTCACCGCGAGGACCTCGCGATCATCATGACCCTGGAGCAGGGCAAGCCGCTGCCAGATGCCCGCGGCGAGGTGGAGTACGGCGCCAGCTTCGTGCGCTGGTTCGCCGAGGAGGGCAAGCGCACCTTCGGCGAGACCATTCCCAGCCACATCCCCAATGCCGCCCTGGGCACGCTCAAGGAGCCGGTGGGCATCGCCGCGCTGATCACGCCGTGGAACTTCCCGCTGGCGATGATCACCCGCAAGGCTGCCGCTGCCCTGGCCGCCGGCTGCAGCGTGGTGGTCAAGCCGGCCGGCGAGACGCCGTTCTCGGCGTTGGCCCTGGCCGAGCTGGCCGAGCGCGCCGGGATTCCGGCAGGGGTGTTCAACGTGGTACTGGGCGAGCCCGCCGAGGTTTCGAAAATTCTGTGTGCCGAAGAGCGGGTCAAGGCGCTATCCTTCACTGGTTCCACCCGGGTCGGCCGCTTGCTGCTCGAGCAGAGCGCCCAGACGGTGAAGCGCGTGTCGCTGGAGCTCGGCGGCAATGCACCATTCATCGTCGGCCCCGACATGGACCCCAAGGAGGCGGCCTTTGCCGCGGTGGCGGCCAAGTTCCAGACCGCGGGTCAAGACTGCCTGGCGGCCAACCGTATCCTGGTGCACGAGTCGATCCACGACGAGTTCGTCGAACACTTCGCCGAGCGCATGGCGGCATTGACCGTGGGCAACGGCATGGAGAGCGAGGTCGACCTGGGGCCGCTGATCCATCGCCAGGCGGTGGACAAGGCGGCGACCATCGTCGACGACGCCATCTCCCGCGGCGCGACCCTGGTGGCCGGCGATCAGACCCGGGCGCCGGGAGAGAACTTCTTCATGCCCGTGCTGCTCACCGGCGTGACGCCGCAGATGAAGGTATGGCGCGAGGAGAACTTCGCCCCGGTGGCCGGTGTGACCGCCTACCATGACGACGACGATGTGATCGAGATGGCCAACGACACCGAGTACGGCCTGGCGGCCTATGTCTACACCCACGACATCCGCCGCATCTGGAAGCTGCTGCGGGCGCTGGAGTACGGCATGGTCAGCGTCAACTCGGTGAAGATGACCGGTCCGCCGGTGCCTTTCGGCGGCGTCAAGCAGTCGGGGCTGGGCCGCGAGGGCGGCATCACCGGGATCGACGAATATCTCGAGACCAAGTATTACTGCCTGGGGGCTTTGGGCTCCGTATCGGGGAGCTGAAGCGAGAGGAGGCACCAGCGCATCCCATCTCGCGATGCCCAAGGGCGAAACCCTGACGCTGCGTTTGCGGCTTGCGCGTCGGACCGGATCAAGGTCCCTCTTGCCGGTCCTCGATCGACATCCATGTCGATCGCCGCGCGCCGCTGCACTTGCGTCAGCGCCCTTGGGTAGATATCGCTCGCTGGCCTGCCCTGGCGCTGGGCCAGCGACGTCATAACGAATCGAACATCTCCCCGCTGCGGCGGGGCCTTTGATATAGAGAGAGCATAATGAACCAGCAGCACCGCGATCTGATCGAGCGCGACCGCAAGGTCACCTTCCACGCCTCCACCCACCTGCGCGATTTCGCCCATGGCGACGCGCCGGGCCGGGTGATCACCGGCGGCAAGGGCATCCACATCGTCGACAAGGACGGCCGCGAGTTCATCGACGGCTTCGCCGGGCTGTACTGCGTCAACATCGGCTACGGCCGCACCGAGGTGGCCGAGGCGATCTACCAGCAGGCGCTGGAGCTCTCCTACTATCACACCTACGTGGGCCACTCCAACGAGCCGCAGATCGCGCTCTCCGAGAAGATCATCGAGCTCGCCGGCCCCGGCATGTCCAAGGTCTACTACGGCCTGGGTGGCAGTGACGCCAACGAGACCCAGCTCAAGATCGTGCGCTACTACAACAACGTGCTCGGTCGCCCGCAGAAGAAGAAGGTCATCTCGCGCCAGCGCGGCTACCACGGCTCTGGCCTGGCCACCGGCTCGCTGACCGGCCTCAAGGCGTTTCACGACCAGTTCGACCTGCCGCTGGCCGGCATCCTGCACACCGAGGCGCCGTACTACTACCACCGCGCCGCCGAGCAGGAAGGCATGAGCGAGCGCGAGTTCTCCCAGTTCTGTGCCCAGAAGCTGGAAGAGATGATCCTGGCCGAAGGCCCCGACACCGTAGCCGCCTTCATCGGCGAGCCGGTGCTCGGCACCGGCGGCATCGTGCCGCCGCCGGAAGGTTACTGGGAGGCGATCCAGGCGGTACTGGCCAAGTACGACGTGCTGCTGATCGCCGACGAAGTGGTGTGCGGCTTCGGCCGTATCGGCGCCGATTTCGGCAGCCACCACTACGGCATCAAGCCCGACCTGATCACCGTCGCCAAGGGCCTGACCAGCGCCTATCAGCCGCTCTCCGGCGTGATCGTCGGCGACCGCGTATGGAGCGTGCTGGAGCAGGGCACCGGCCAGTACGGCCCCATTGGCCACGGCTGGACCTACTCCGGTCACGCGCTGGGCTGCGCCGCGGCGCTGGCCAACCTGGCGATCATCGAGCGTGAGGGGCTGACCCGGAACGCCGCCGAAACCGGTGCCTACCTGCAGCAGCAGATGCAGGCCGCCTTCGGCGAGCACCCCATCGTCGGCAACGTGCGCGGCGTGGGCATGCTGGCGGCGCTGGAATTCTCCATCGATCCGGCCAAGCGTGCGCACTTCGATGCCGCGCACAAGGTAGGCCCGCGCATCGCCGCGGCGGCGTTGGACGAGAACCTGATCGCCCGCGCCATGCCCCAGGGCGACATTCTCGGCTTCGCGCCGCCGCTGGTGGCGACCCGCGCCGAGGTCGACGAGATCGTCGCCCGTGCCGAGCGCGCGGTGAACAAGGTCACCGACGAGCTGGTGCGCGAAGGCGTGGTCAAGGCCGCCATGTCGGTGAGCTGAGCCGTACTGCCGAGTCGAATCGGCAAGCGACCAGTATGTCTGACCACGAGCGCCGCGGGTAATGCCCGCGGCGCTTCGTTTGGCTGGGCCTGTCCTTCTCTTCTAGGCTGAAAGCGCCAAGCCTCTCGCCACGAGCCACACAACTGGATCTGCCATGTCGACCTCTGCTCACGGGGTTACCCTCGCTGCCGTTTACCAGGCGCGTCGCCGTATCGCCGGACAGGCGCTGCGTACGCCACTGGTCCGTTCGCCTGCCCTGTCGCGGCGTTTCGACGCCGATATCCTGCTCAAGCTGGAAACCCTTCAGCCCACCGGCGCCTTCAAGCTGCGCGGTGCCGCCAACATGATCGCCGCACTGATCGAGCGTCACGGTCGTGATGCCCTTGAGGCCGGGGTGGTCACCGCCTCTACCGGCAACCACGGCCGGGCCGTCGCCTATGCCGCATCGAAGCTCGGCATCGACGCGACGGTCTGCCTGTCACGCCTGGTGCCGGCCAACAAGGTGGCCGCCATCGAGGCGTTGGGTGCCGAGGTCAGGCGCGTGGGGGAGAACCAGGACGAGGCCTTCGGTGAGGTCGAGCACCTGATCCGCGAGCGCGGCATGACCCTGGTACCGCCTTTCGACGACCCGCTGATCGCGGCCGGCCAGGGCACCATCGGCCTGGAGCTGATGGAGGATGCGCCGGATCTCGACCGGGTGATCGTCGGTCTCTCCGGCGGTGGGCTGCTGGGGGGCATCGGCGCGGCGGTGAAGGCCATCCGCCCTGAGACCCGCATCACCGGGGTCAGCCTCTCCCGCGGCGCGGCCATGTGGCAGAGCCTGCAGGCTGGGCGTCCCGTGGCGGTCGAAGAGGTGGAGAGTCTGGCCGATTCGCTGGGTGGCGGTATCGGCCTCGACAATCGCTGCACGTTCAGCCTGGTGCGCGAGGTGATGGATGACCACTTTCAGGTCTCGGAGGCAGCCATTGCCCAGGCCATGGTCGACATACTCGAGCACGAGAAGCTGCTGGTGGAAGGCGCCGCCGCGGTGGGGCTCGCGGCCATGCTGGAGCATGGGCTCGAGGTGCGCGGCCAGCGGGTGGCGCTGATTCTTTCCGGCAACGGCGTGGCGCTGGAGACGCTGGACAAAGCTCGCCAGCTTGCCAATGGCTGAGGTCTTTGCAGTGTTCAAGGAGGAAACATGAAGCTCTATCGACGTGACGAAATCGAAGCGGTGGTGGGCATCGACGACGAGGCGCTGCGCCAGGTGGAGGCGGGCTTCGCCGCGCTGGGGCGCGGCGAAGTGGTGCAGCCGCCGATCCTGTCGATGGCCATGGAGGAGTTCAACAGCGAAGTCGACGTCAAGACCGCCCACATCAAGGGTTGGGAACGTTATGCGATCAAGGTCAGCAGCGGCGCCTTCGACAATCCCAAGCGCGGCCTGCCGAGCCTGAGCGGCCTGATGATGCTGTTCTCCGCCGAGACCGGCCAGGTCGAGGCGGTACTGTTCGACGAGGGCTATCTGACCATGGTGCGTACCGCCCTGGCCGGAGCCATCGCCGCCAAGCACCTTTCCCGCGAGGACAGCCGCCGGGTCGGGGTGATTGGTGCCGGCGAGCAGGCGCGGCGGCAGGTGGAAGCCCTGCGCCTGGTGCGTAACGTCGACACCCTAGACGTCTGGGCTCGCCGCCGTGAAGCGGCCGAAGAGTACGCCGAATACTTGCGCGGCCAAGGCCTCACCGTCACCGTGCGCGACAGCGTGCATGCCGCCTGTGCCCAGGCCGATATCATCGTGACGGCGACACCATCGCGGGAGCCGCTGCTCTTCGCCAGCGACCTGCCCGAGAGCGTGCACGTCACCGCCATGGGCTCGGACAGCCCCGACAAGCGCGAGCTGGACGAATCGGTGCTGACCCGGGCCGACGCCTTCGTCTGCGACAGCCGGGCGCAGAGCGAGCACAACGGTGAACTCAAGGTCTTTGCCAACGAGAGGCGCGAGCCGCCGTTCGAGGTGCATGAGCTGGGCCGGGTGATCGAACGGGGTGAACCGCTGCGGAACTCCGAGGCGGCCATCACCGTGTGCGACCTGACCGGCACCGGCGTGCAGGACACCGCCATCGCCAACTTCGCCCTCACTCGGCTGGCGGGGTAAGCAGCAGGGTGCCTCCGCTACCACGCCTTGAGCCAGGGCGGGGCAGCTCCCATGCTTGGGGTGACGAAACGCAACGAGGAGCGCAGCGGATGGCAACGGTACTCGCCTTTGATGTCTACGGTACTCTGATCGATACCCATGGGGTGGTCGCCGAACTGGAAGAGCGGCTCGGCAGGAGCGGCAGGACGGAGCTGGCCGCGGAGTTCTCGCGGCGTTGGCGGGACAAGCAGCTGGAGTACAGCTTCCGCCGCGGCCTGATGGGGGCCTACGTGACCTTCGGGCAGTGCACCCGAGAAGCGCTGGATTTCACCGACCGCGCCCTGCAGACGCAGCTGTCGGACGTCGACAAGGACCACCTGATGTCGGTCTACGGGCGCCTGCCCGCCTTTGCCGAGGCCGCCGGTGCGCTCCAGCGACTGGCAGCGAGCGGCATGCGCTGCGTGGCCTTCTCCAACGGCACCTTCGATGCGGTCAGCGGCTTACTCGAACAGGCCGGAATAGGCGAGTGCTTCGAAGCGGTGATCAGCGTCGACGAGGTCAAGCGCTTCAAGCCCGATCCCGCCGTCTACGCCCATCTTCGCAACCGCCTCGACGTGGCTCCCGGCGACACCTGGCTGATCTCGAGCAACCCCTTCGACGTGATCGGCGCGCGGCATGCCGGACTGCATGCCGCCTGGGTGCGGCGCAGCCTCGATGCCCCCTTCGACCCCTGGGGCATCGAGCCGGACCTGACCGTCACCGACCTGGAGGCGCTCTCTGATCGCCTGAGCTGAGGGCTCTCCGATCACCTGAGCTGAGGGCTCTCCGATCACCTGAGCTGAGGGCTCTCCGATCGCCTGAGCTGAGGACTAGTCCCGCTGCTGGTACGCCTCGATCAGCCGCTTGCGCTCGTGCTCCTCGTAGAAGCTGGGGTCGTCGAACAGGTCGGGCTGGGAGTCGTCGAAGAGCATCTCCAACGCCAGCGGGCTGGTCTGGGTCATCGGCTCGAAGTGGGCGGGATGGCCATAGACCAGATCGGAGACGTGGCGGCGACGATAGAGCGCATAGGCACCCAGCACGGCCAGCACCGCGGCAATGTAGAAGGGCAGCGCCTGGGGCCCCAGCACGCCCATCAGCGCCCCGGCGAGAATCGGCGCCAAGGCGCTGCCCGCCCCCTGGGTCACCAGCATGTCGGCCGAGGCCGAAACCACCTCTTCGGGATGTAGCTGGTCGATCAACTGCGCCACCGCCAGCGGGTAGATGGCGAAGGAGAAGCCGCCCCACAGGAAGAACAGCCCCAGCAGCGCGGTCTGGTTGGGGGCGAACGGCATCATCGCGGCCAGCGCCGCGGCGGCGATCACCACCCAGGTCAGCACCCGAGAGCGGTCGTGCTTGTCGGAGAAGCGGCCGATGGGCAGCTGCAGCAGCGCGCCGCCCAGGATGGTCACACTCATCAGCGTACCCACGTCGCCGGCGCTCCAGCCCAACTGGCGGGCATAGAGCGGCGCCATACCCCAGAAGGCGCCCATGGCCAGCCCCGACAGCACCGAGGCCGTGACCGATAGCGGCGCGAAGCCGATCAGTGCCTTGAGGCTGCTCTTGGCGTTTTCGGGCACGGTGGGTTGCTGGCGCCGGGTCATGGTGATCGGCAGCAGTGCCCAACTGATCAGGATGGCCGTCACGGCGAAGAGCAGGAAACCGCCGGGCGTGTCCAGGCGCAGGATCTGCTGGGCGGCGGCAATCGCCCCGAGGTTCACCAGCATGTAGGTGGCGAACACGCGGCCGCGCTCGTGGCTGGCCGCCTGGCCGTTGAGCCAGCTCTCGATCACCGTCATCAGGGTGACGAAGGCCAGGCCGTAGAAGAAGCGCAGCACGATCCACACCCAGGGGTCGACGAAGATGATGTGCAGCAGCGCGCCCGAGGCGCACAGCGCGGCGCAGAAGGCGAAGGTGCGAATGTGCCCGGCGCGCCGAATCAAGCGGCTGCTGACCCAGGTACCGCAGGTGAAGCCGACGAAGTAGGCCGACATGATCACGCCCACCATGGTGGACGAGAATCCCTCGTCGGTGCCGCGCAGCGTCAGCAGCGTATTGATCAGGCCGTTGCCCAGCAGCAGCAGGGCGACGCTCCAGAGAATCGAACGGACCGGTTGCAGCATGGCCAGCATGCCATCTCTCCTTACTTCCGTGTTGAAGTCGTGAGTGTGTTCCCTACCTCGCTAGCGGCCGCAGAATGATCACCGCCAGCGGCGGCAGGGTCAGCTCCAGGCTCGCCGGCTGACCGTGCAGCGGTTGTTCGTTGGCCTCGAGGCGGCCCAGGTTGCCCAGGTTCGAACCGCCGTAGCACGCCGCATCGCTGTTGAAGATCTCTTCCCAGGCGCCGGCTCGCGGCACACCGACCCGGTACTCGTGCCGCGGCACCGGTGTCATGTTGGCCACTACCAGCAGCGGTTCTCCCTGGGCATCGCAGCGCAGCCAGGCGAACACGCTGTTGGTGTGGTCGTTGCCGATGACCCAGACGAAGCCGGCCGGGTCGCAGTCGCCCTGGTGCAGCGCCGGCAGTTCGCGATACAGCCGGTTGAGGTCCCCCACCAGCAGGCGCGCGCCGGCGTGGCGCGGCTCGTCGAGCAGCCACCAGTCGAGCTCGCGGTCGTGATCCCACTCGCGCCACTGGCCGAACTCGCAGCCCATGAACAGCAGCTTCTTGCCCGGCTGGGTCCACAGCGTGGCGAGATAGGCGCGCAGATTGGCGAACTTCTGCCACTCGTCGCCGGGCATCTTGTCGAGCAGCGCGCGCTTGCCGTGGACCACCTCGTCATGGGAGATCGGCAGCATGAAGCGCTCGGAGTATGCATAGACCTGAGGAAAGGTCATGTTGTGGTGACCATGGCAGCGGTAGAGAGGATCCTCCGCCATGTAGCTCAGGGTGTCGTGCATCCAGCCGAGGTTCCACTTGTAGGCAAAGCCCAGCCCACCCTCGGGTACCGACCGGGTCACGCCGGGCCAGGCGGTCGACTCCTCGGCGATGACGGCGGCGTCGGGCACCTCCTCGGCCACCACCTGGTTGAGGTGGCGCAGGAAGTCGAGCGCTTCGAGATTCTCGTGGCCGCCATGGCGATTGGGAATCCACTCGCCGTCGCGCCGCGAGTAGTTGCGGTAGATCATCGAGGCCACCGCATCCACGCGCAGGGCGTCGATGTGATAGTGCCTGAGCCAGTGCAGGGCGGAAGAGAGCATGATGCCATGCACCTCGCGCCGGCCCAGGTTGTAGATGTAGGTGTTCCAATCCTGATGGAAGCCCTCATGAGGGTGCTCGTATTCGTACAGCGCAGTGCCGTCGAAGCGCGCCAGGCCGTGGGCGTCGGTGGGAAAATGGGCCGGTACCCAGTCGAGGATCACGCCGAGCCCCGCCCGGTGGCAGGCATCGACGAAGTAAGCGAAATCCGCCGGCGAGCCGTGGCGAGCGGTGGGCGCGAACAGCCCCAGCGGCTGGTAGCCCCAGGAGCCGCCGAAGGGGTGCTCCATGATCGGCAGCAGCTCGATGTGGGTGAAGCCCATCTCGCCCACGTAGGGGATCAGCTGCTCGGCCAGCTCCCGCCAGTCGTAGAGTTCGCCCTCGTTGCCGCCGTGCTTGCGCCACGAGGCGGCGTGCACTTCGTAGATGGCAATCGGCCGGTCGGGGGCGAGCGTCCCACCGCGCCGGGCGAGCCAGGCCTCGTCGTGCCACTCGAAATTCTCGATATCGGCCACTTTCGAGGCGGTGCCGGGCGGCAGTTCGCTGGCCAGCGCCACGGGATCGGCTTTTTGCACGACGTGCTCATGGGCGTCCACCAGTTCGTACTTGTAGGCTTCGCCCGGCTGCAGACGTGGCACGAACAGCTCCCACACGCCGGCCTGGTGGCGCAGGCGCATGGGATGGCGACGGCCGTCCCAGCCGTTGAAGGCGCCGATGACCGAGACACGCCGGGCGTTGGGTGCCCACACGGCGAAGCGCACGCCTGCCACGCCGTCGATCTCCATGAGTTGGGCGCCCAGGCAGCGGCCGAGGTCGCGATGGGTGCCTTCGCCGATCAGGTGCAGGTCGATGTCGCCCAGCAAGAGGCCGAAGCTGTATGGGTCTTCCGTCTCCTGAACGCCGTCGGGCCAGTGGATGCGCAGCCGGTAGGGGAAGATCTCGCTCAGCGCGATGACGAACAGCCCCGCTGTGCCGAGTTCGGTGAGGCGGCCCTCGATACGCTCGCTGTCACGCCGCAGGACGTCCACGCCCTGGGCGCCGGGAACGTAGACCCTGAGTGCGTACCCGTCTCCCTGCGCGTGCAGTCCCAGCACTGCGAAGGGGTCAGGATGGCGGCCGCTAGCCAGCGCCTCGGCATCGCTGCGGGGCAGGGCGGTGCTGGCAGCGCTCGCTTGCCGGTCACTCGGCTTCGTTTCCCAATCATCACTACAGGCCATCAGTTCCGTCATGTGCCCTTCCGTCGAGAGGTGGTCGTGTTCATGGCGCCTGCTCCAGTTCGAGCATGACCAGCGAGCGTTCGAGCATGGCGTACTCCTCGCCGAAGGCGCGCAGGCCGGCGTCGGGCGGTGCGCTGTCACGCGTATCGAGCCGGCACACCCAGCCGTTGCCGCGGGGTACGTCGGGCAGGCAGAAGGCGATCGGTTCGGGGCTGGCGTTGAACAGGATCAGCAGCGAGCGGTCGTCGCCTGCGCGGCGAATGCCCGAGGGGCGGGCGCGGCCGTCGAGCAGCAGGCCGAGACAGTGCGCTTGTGGATCCTCCCAACGCTGCACGTCCATCTCGCTACCGTCGGCAGCCAACCAGGTGACCTCCCTGAGTCCCATCTCCTCGTTGTACTCGCCGGAGAGAAAGCGGCCGCGGCGCAAAATGGGATAGCGCAGGCGCAGGGCGATCAGCCGGCGCAGGTAATCGATCAGGTCGTGGGCGTCGCCCTCCAGGTTCCAGTCGAGCCAGCTCAGCTCGTTGTCCTGACAGTAGGCGTTGTTGTTGCCGCGCTGGGTGCGCAGCAGCTCGTCGCCGGCCAGCAGCATCGGCGTGCCCTGGGAGAACAGCAGCGTGGCGAGGAAGTTGCGAATCTGGCGCAGGCGCAGCGAGTGGACGTCCGGGTCGTCGGTGGGTCCCTCTTCGCCGTGGTTCCAGGAGAGGTTGTGGTCGTGGCCGTCGCGGTTCTCCTCGCCGTTGGCCTGGTTGTGCTTGTCGTCGTAGGCGACCAGGTCGTGCAGGGTGAAACCGTCGTGGGCGGTGACGAAGTTGACCGAGGCGAAAGGGCGGCGGCCGCGGCGGTCGAACAGGTCGGCCGAGCCCATCAACCGCGAGGCGAACTCGGCGAGCTGGCCCTCGTCGCCGCGCCAGAAGGCACGGCTGGTGTCGCGGAAGCGGTCGTTCCACTCCGCCCAGCCGGGCGGGAAGCCGCCCACCTGGTAGCCGCCGGGGCCGCAGTCCCAAGGCTCGGCGATCAGCTTCACCTGGCTCAGCACCGGGTCCTGGCGGCAGGAGTCGAGAAAGCCGCCGCCTTCGTCGAAGCCGTGGGGCTCGCGGCCGAGGATGGTCGCCAGGTCGAAGCGAAAACCGTCGACGCGCATTTCGGTGGCCCAGTAGCGCAGCGAGTCGGTGACCATCTGCAGTACCCGGGGATGGCTCAGGTTGAGCGTGTTGCCGGTGCCGGTATCGTCGATGTAGTAGCGCGGTTCGTCGGGCAGCAGGCGATAGTAGGAGGCGTTGTCGATGCCCTTGAAGGAGAGGGTGGGGCCGAGATGGTTGCCCTCGGCGGTGTGGTTGTACACCACGTCGAGGATCACCTCGAGATCGGCGGCGTGATAACAGGCCACCATCTGCTTGAACTCGTTGATGTTGCTGCCGGAGAGATAGCGCGAATGGGGGGCGAAGAAGCCCAGGGTGTTGTAGCCCCAGTAGTTGCGCAGCCCGCGCTCGAGCAGGTGCTGGTCGTCGACGAAGGCGTGGATCGGCAGCAGCTCCACCGACGACACGCCGAGCGAGCGGATGTAGTCGACCACTTCGTTGACCATCAGCCCCGAGAAGGTGCCGCGCAGCGCTTCGGGCACCGCCGGGTGACGCATGGTATAGCCGCGCACGTGGGTCTCGTAGACCACGGTGCGCTCCCATGGCTGCTGAACGCCACGGGAGCGGCCCCAGGTGAAGGCGGGGTCGATCACCCGGCAGCGGGGCATGAAGGGGGCGCTGTCGCGGGTATCGAAACTGAGATCGCCGTCGGCATGGCCGATGGTGTAGCCGAACAGCGCTTCGTCCCACACCAGCTCGCCCACGAGCTGCTTGGCGTAGGGATCGAGCAGCAGCTTGTGTGGGTTGAAGCGATGCCCCGACTCGGGCTCATAGGGGCCGTGGACCCGGTAGGCATAGAGCTGGCCCGGGCGGGCATCGGGCAGGTAGCCGTGCCACACCTCGTCGGTGTACTCCGGCAGCTCGATGCGCTCCACCTCATGGGTGCCGCTCGCGTCGAACAGGCACAGTTCGACCCGGGTGGCATGGGCGGAAAAGAGAGCGAAATTGACGCCAAGGCCGTCCCAGGTCGCGCCCAGCGGGAATGGCCAGCCCTCGCGTACGCGCGAGCGCCGGATCACCCCGGGTTGTTCATCGATTGCCACGGCGGTATCGTTCTGTTTCGGCGTTTGCCTGTCTTTCATCGGTTTTCATCCATGAAACTGAGGGGTGCATCATGCCCCGGTACGATCACTCCTTGGGCTTCGTACGGCTGGAGCGGCCTGACGATCTGCCCGCCTTTGCATTAGGGGCGGACGAGGTTGACTTGGCGCTGCTGGCCGTCTTGCCCGGCGCCTGGGAGGTATCGGTAGCGTCAGGCTGGGTCAGGCCATCGCTCTCGCGGCGTGGCTTGCGTGTGCGCTTGGCCGTGGCGGATTGCGGCGGCAGCGGTTCCATGGGCCCCGGGCCGGGTTCCGCCGAGGCTTCCGGGGACTCAGGGCCGCCGCGATTGGCGACCGTCTGGTCCTGGGCGCCGGTACTGGTCGCCTCCTCGGCCGGCAGCGGGCGGGTAGAGGCCGCGGTGGGTTCGGGTTCGCCCGGGGCCGGGCCGGGGCTGGCACGATCCTGAACCGGGACGTCCTGGGCCACGTCGCGGTCGTCGCGGTAAGGTAGTTCGTCGAAGTCGGGTTCGCCGTCGGGGGGTTCCAGCGGCAGCCGATTCTCATCGATGCCCCTTTCGTCATCCTCCAGCGGCAGGTCGTCCTCGAGAATAGGTGGCTCGGCAACCAGTTCGCCGACCTCCTCGAGTTCGGCGTCCATGCCCGCGGCCTGCTCCGCGGCGACGATCTTCAGTGCCATGTCCCAGTGGCGCTGCTGCTGCCCTTCGGGGCGTCCTTCCGACTCCCAGATTTCGTAGGCCAGGTTCCGTACGCGCTCTTCGTCAGCCATCCTAGCTCTCCCTTTGCCTGTGCGTGTCTCGTAGGTAGATGCCGACGGGGAAATCCTTTAGCAATTCCCCGGCGGCGGCAGTCTCCGTCGTTACTATCAGGGTGGTACCGGTCAGCGCGCTTTGCCAAGCGCCACGTGCCCCTTCGGGCAGGCAGATGCCGCTGTCGCCCCACTGCGCCGGCGGCACCAGGGGGCGGTCGGCGTCCGACAGCAGCCCCGCAGACAGCCGTGGCACGACAACCAGCAGCTGTTGGTCGGCGTGGCTGCGCAGAAAGGCGATCAGCCGTTCCTCATGCGCGCCGACGGTGGCCAGCGGCCGATAATCGCCATGGACGAAAAGCTCGCGCCGCTCGTGGCGCAGTGCAAGCAGGCGTGCGATCAATGCCTGCTTGACGGCGCCGTGGCGCCAGTCGGCCAGAGCCTCGCCGAGCGCTTGCTGCCCGTCGAGCGTCGCCAACCGTGCGGCGTGATCGACCGGGCGGCGGTTGTCGGGATCGACCAAGCTGTAATCCCAATATTCGCAGCCCTGATAGAGGTCGGGGATGCCGGGCACGGTCAGCCTCAGCGCCGTCTGAACCAGGCCGTTGAGCGCGCCCGGCAGGTCGAGCTCGCGGGCCGCCGCCTCGATCTCGCGGCACAACTCGGGGCTGGCCAGAAGCCCCAGCAGGTAATCGCGGCAGGCGCTCTCGTAGGCCTCGTCGGGCCACAGCCAGTGCGTGCGCAGCTTGGCTTCGCGCACGGCTTTCTGCTGCCACTGAGCCAGGCGTTCGGCAAATTCATGCATGCCGTCGTCGTCGTGACGTGAGAGCGTCGGCGGCCAGGCGCCGAGCAGCAGCTGGTAGAGGATCAGTTCGTCGCCGGGGCTGGGGGCGGCACCCGAGGGCAGCACCTGGCGCAACGGGGCGGCGAGATCGCGCCAGCGTTCGACACAGGTGGCGAAGTCGGCGGGACTTTCACTCAGCGCGGCAAGACGCGCCCGCACGTCTTCACCGCGCTTGTGATCGTGGGTGGCGGTGGCGACCAGGCCGTGGGGGAAGTGGCGTGCGCGCCAGGCGTTGGTTTCGTGGAACTGGCGTGGCGAGTGGCTGAAATGCTCGCCGTCGAAGCCGACGTCGTTACGCGAGATCAGGGCCGCGCTGCGATAGCCGGCGGTGTCCTCCACGGCCTTGGCGGCCACCGGCGAGGTGAGCTGCTGAAAGCGCACGATGGCGCTCTGGCGCAGCCAGCGCTCCTCGGCGTCTTCGGCGTCGGCGGGGGCTTCGCCGCCCAACCAGCGCTCGAGCCGGGCCAGCACGGCGGCGTCGGGCGGGCTCAGCGCCGTGCGGGCGCCGGCCATGGCTTGATCGAAGAAGCTGGCGTCGAGCTCCGGACGGCCACCATCGTCGGCGTAGGTGCGGTAGACCGGGAAATGCACGATCAGCGCCTCGAGCGCCCGACGCAGGGCGGCCAGGGTGACGTCGCGGCTCGCCAGGCGATGGCGAGCCATGGCGTGCAGGGCACGAACGCAGGCCTCGAATTCGCTGACGAGCAGGGTATGCAGCACCTCGCGGCGGGCCTGGCGCACCTCATCCAGAAAGTCGTCGCTGCGGCCGCTGATGCGACGCCACAGCTCACGTAGCGGCTGAGCCCCGGCGGGGTCGTGCTGCAGGGCCGAGATCTCGTTCATCAGCTCGTAGCCGGTGGTACCGTCGACCCCCCAGTCGCGATGCAAGGTCTCGTCGGCGGCGAGGATCTTCTCGACGAAGATCGCCACGTGGCGTACCGCGTCCGGCGGGCGCCGCTTCTGGATTTCGCCCAGGCGGGCCCGCAGCCGACGGCAGTAGCCGCGCGGGTCGGCCAGGCCGTCGATATGGTCGATGCGCAACCCGTCGACCCAGCCCTGCTCCACCAGGCGTAGCGGCAGGGCATGCACCGCTTCGAACACCTCGGGCTGCTCGATGCGCAGTCCGCCGAGTTCAGTGATGTCGAAGAAACGGCGCCAGTTGATCTCGTCGGCGCCGGTTCGCCACCAGGCCAGACGGTAGTGCTGCTGCTCCAGCAGGTCGTGCAGGCGAATGGCACCGCCGCGGGTGCTGCCGTCGAACAGCCTCAGGGCGCGGTCCAAGGCGCCTGCGGCGGCCGGGTCCGTCAGTGTCTGACGCAGCTCGCGGCGACACTCGGCTACGGCGGTATAGACATCGTCGCGCTGGCGCAGGGCATCGAAGCGCGGCGCCAGTTCCCAAAGGGCATCGTGCTCGGCCAGACGCAGGATGTCGCCGTAACGGCGCGGATCGAGAGGAAAGCGATGCTCGTGATAGGCCACGTGGAAGGCGCAGGTTTCCGGGTCGTGGCGCAGTTCGAGCTGGCCGCCGTGCAGGGCGTCGGCATAGGGCTCGCCGAGGAAGGGCAGCAGCACCTTGCCGCTCAGCAGCGGATCGGGGGAGTGCCAGTCGATATCGAAGAAGCCGGCGAAGGGGCTCGCCTGGCCCCAGGCCAGCACGTCCTGCCACCAGGGGTTCTGCGAGCCGCCCACCGCCACGTGGTTGGGAACGATATCCAGGATCAGGCCCATTCCGTGGGCGCGCAGGCGCGTCACCAGCCGCTCCAGCGCCTCCTCGCCGCCGAGCTCGGGGTCGATGCGGGTAGGGTCGATGCCGTCATAGCCATGGGGTGAGCCGCTGCGGGACATCTGCAGCGGCGAGGCATAGACATGACTGATGCCGAGCCTGGCGTAGTAGCCGACCCATTCGGCGGCATCGTCCAGGGTGAAACCGCGGTGGAACTGCAGGCGAACGGTGGCGCGGATGTCACTCATCGATAGCCTCCCCCGGGGGTTTTGGGACAGAGGGCTCCTGGATAGGGGGTTCTTGGATAGGGGGTTCCTGGATAGGGGGCTCTTTGGTAGAGGGTGCCTGTAGGGCATGACGACGAGCCATGGCCAGTTGCTCGAGCCGATCTCTC
Source organism: Halomonas sp. MCCC 1A11062 (assembly GCF_021404355.1). Lineage (NCBI taxonomy): Bacteria > Pseudomonadati > Pseudomonadota > Gammaproteobacteria > Oceanospirillales > Halomonadaceae > Halomonas > Halomonas sp. MCCC 1A11062. The sequence goes on along the minus strand of NZ_JABFTW010000002.1, from coordinate 321,767 downwards.
ACCTCGGTGGAGGCGAACAGGCGTGTGGTGGCGTCGGGCAGGCGCCTCCGCCAGTTGGGGTGCTCGTCGAGGGTACCCGGCAGGTTGGCTTGCTCCTCCAGCCCCAGGGCGTCTTCCACCGGCAGCAGCGTGAGCGGCGCCGGGGTCAGCCCCAGTTGCTGTACAGTGGCATCCAGCACCTGCGAAAGGGGCAGCTCGGTGGCTTCCAGCCCCGTGGAAGAGGCCAGCGGATCCAGCAGGCCGAGGGCCCGAGCCAGGCGTGCCCGTTCGCTGCGACGCTCGGCCTGCTCGCTGCGAGCATCCTGATCTTCGCCCAGCAGACCCAGGCGGTCGCGCCACTCGATGTCGCGCCCTGCCCACCAGCCCGCCAGGGTGGGCAGATCGTGGGTCGTGCTGGTGGCGATGGCCGTCCGGGACCACTGGGCCGGCGGCAGGAAACCGCCTTCGGCATCGCGCTCGAACCACAGCACGCGCATGCCGAGAATGCCGTGGCGCGCCAGCCGCTGACGAAAGCCGGGGGGAACGGTGCCGAGGTCCTCGCCGATGACGATGGCGCGGTGACGCCAGGACTCCAGTGCCACCAGCCGCAGCAGATCGTCGAATGGATAGCGCACGTAGCCGCCTTCGGTAGGGGCCTTGCCGTGGGGCACCAGCCACAGGCGCATGAGGCCCATCACGTGGTCGATGCGCAGCCCCCCCGCATGGGCGAAGCCGGCCTGCAGCATGTCGATGAAGCTGCGAAACCCCGAGCGCACCAGGCCCTGAGGCGAGAAGGGCGCAAGGCCCCAGTCCTGACCGTGCACGTTGAAGGCGTCCGGTGGGGCGCCGATCGACAGGCCTTCGAGCATCTCCGCCTGGCGGCTCCAGGCCTGGCTGCCCGCGGCATCGGCGCCTACCGCCAGATCGCCGATCAGCCCCACCGCCATGCCGGCCTCCCGGGCCGAGGCCTGGGCGCGGGCGAGACCTTCGCTGACCAGCCATTGCAGAAAGGCGTGAAACTCGACGTCGCGGGAATCCACCTCGGCGAAGCGTGCCACTTCCGGGCCGGTCGGATCGCGCAGCTCCCGGGGCCACTGGCGCCAGTCGATAATGCCGAGCCGCTGCTGCAGGGCCTCGAAACGGCAGTGGTGTTCGAGCGCCGAGCCACCGCGTTGGCGAAAGGCCGCCAGGGCCTGGCGGAGCCTGACAGCCTGCGCATCCTCGCGCTGCATCAGGTCGTCGCACAGGGCACGCAGCCAGGTCAGCTTGGCGCCCGCCGTGGCGGGCCAGTCGAGCAGCGGTTCCGCCTCGAGCCGCGGCAAGGCATCGTTCACGCCGCTGACTTCCATGGCGCGCTTCACCGGCTCCTCGCCGAGCAGAGCTTCCGGTGCCGCATGCAGCACGTTGTAGAGCAGCCGGCTGGAAGGGGCGTAGGGGCTGTAGCGCGTCACGTCGGCGCTGAACATGGCATGGGTCGGGCTGATCGCCACGGCCGCGGCGCCGGCCTCGGCGGCATGCCGTACCAGTCGCTCCAGCGCCAGGGTGTCGCCGATGCCGCCGTCGCCGGGCCGGCGCAGGGCATAGAGCTGCGCCGCCAGGCCCCACAGGCGCGGTGTCTCGCTGGCGCAGGCGTCGGCCAGGGTGAAGCAGCGCGGCGGGGCCACGGCCAGGGTCCGTACGCTGTCGCCGATCTGCAGTCGGTGGTAGCCGGGTGTCTCGACGGGAGGCAGTTCGCCCGCTCGTGTGAGACGCCCCTCGCGACGCTCGCCGTTTTCCAGAACGAGAACGTAGCGGGTGCCTTCAGGAAGGACGGAAGGCAGCGCCGTACTCCTGCCCTGCTCGGCGGTGATCAGCGGCGGCCACTGTGCGGGAGAAGCGGGCGGGCGCAACCGTTGCAGGCTGGCGTCGATCTCGGCGGCGTTCCCGGCCGGGTAACCCAGGCGTGCCAGCAGCTCCCGCCGGGTGGCGTCGTCGAGCCGGCGGGTGCACCCTTCGCTGTCCTGCCATTCGCCGATCAGGCCGGCGGCCTCGGCCAACGCATCCAGGTGTGCGTCGCTCATGCGCAAAGCTCCTCGTCGCCGGGGCTGGGGCGCAGCCAGGCGGCGGCGCAGCTGGCCGGCAGACTGCCGCTTTCGGTGGCCACCGCCACGCCGTCGCGGGTTTCGTGCAGGCGGTGGCCGATGCCGAAGGCCCGGGTGGCCACCGCTCGCTCGCTGAGGTTCATGGCAATGACCAACTGGCTGTCGTCGTTCATTTGCCAGCGGGCCACGACGGCCCTGTCGCCCAGCGCCTCGGCGCCCAGGGCGCGAGCGCCCTTGAGCCGCGGCACGATCTCTTCATGGCGAATCGCCAGCAGGTGCCGAACGTAGGCCAGCCGGTCGGCATGGGGTGGCGTCTCCCGGCTGTCGAAGTCGGGGCGTGACGCCGCGAAGGTCGCCTCGGCGTTGGGGTCGGGGATGGCTTCCCGCCTGGCCGGGTCCTGGAAGGCACTGAAGGCGGCGAACTCGGCGCGGCGACCCTCGCGCACGGCCTCGGCCAGCTCGGCACGATGATCGGTGAAGAACAGGAACGCCTGCTCGCTAGCCCACTCCTCGCCCATGAACAGCAGCGGCACCATGGGCGAGAGCAGCAGCAGCAGCGTGGCGGCTTCGAGCGCCTGGGGCTCGGCGAGCCGAGTCAGGCGTTCGCCCAGGGCGCGGTTACCCACCTGGTCGTGATTCTGCAGAAAGGCGACGAAGGCGCTCGGTGGCAGGTGGGCGCTGGGGGTGCCTCGCGGCGTGCCGTCGCGGGTGGGCTCACCCTGGTAGACGAAGCCCTCGCTCAGGCAACGCACCAGCTTCTGCGTCGGCTCGTCGGCGAATTCGCCGTAGTAACCCTCGCGCTCGCCGGTGAGCAGCACGTGCATGACGTTGTGCCAGTCGTCGTTCCACTGGGCGGTGAAGCGGCCCGGCCCGAGCAGTTCGGCATCGTTGTACTCGTTCTCCAGCACCAGATGCACGTGGCGCTTGGCGTCGAGGTGGCTGCGCAGCGTCTTGGCCATCTCGACCAGAAAGTCGCGTTCGCCGATGGCGTGCACTGCATCGAGGCGCAGGCCGTCGAGGCGGTACTCGTCGAGCCACATCAGCGCATTCTCGATGAAGAAGCGCCGCACCATGGGCTGTCGGAAGTCGATGGCCGGCCCCCAGGGGGTGTCACGGTCGTGGCGGAAGAAAGCCTCGGCGTAGCGTGGCAGGTAGTTGCCGTCGGGGCCGAAGTGGTTGTACACCACATCGAGGAAAACCATCAGGCCCAGGCTGTGAGCATCGTCGACGAAGGCCTTGAGCGCATCCGGGTCGCCGTAGGCCTCGTCCACGGCGTAGGGCAGCACGCCGTCGTAGCCCCAGTTGCGCGAGCCGGGAAAGGCCGCCACCGGCATCAGCTCGACCGCGGTGACGCCAAGCTCGGCCAGGTAGGGCAGCTGACGGCGTGCCGCCTCCAGTCCCCCCAGGGTACCCAGATGGAGTTCGTAGAGCACCGTCTCGTGCCAGGGCCGCCCGTTCCAGTCGGCATGCCGCCAGGCGTGCCGGAAGGGGTCGACGACCAGGCTCGGCCCGTCGATGCCGCCTGCCTGGGCGCGGGCGGCGGGGTCGGGCACCAGAATGCCCTCGGTGTCGTCGTCGAGATGCACGCGATAGCGATAGCGGGTGCCGTGGTCGCACTCGGCCTCGCCGACGAAGCGCCCTTCGCCGGCCTGGGTCATGTCGAGCGGTGCCTGTCCTTCCAACATGAGCACGACCCGGTGGGCGCTTGGCGCCCAGAGTGCGAAGCGGGTCCGGTGCGGGCCCAGCACCTGGGCACCGAAGGTGTATTCGAATCGAGTGGCTGCGTTCATCCGGCTTGTCGCACCTCCACGCCTGCTTCGTTGCAGATGCGCCGATAGAGCTGGGTGTAAGGCGCGATCGACTGACGCCAGTGGTAGCGCCCGGTCATGGCGGCCCGGCGCATGGCGTAGAACAGCTCGGTGGAGTGATAGACCGAGAAGGCCTGCTGGATCGCCCGCATGAAGTTGGCCAGATTGGCGCCTTCGAACAGGAACCCGGTCACGCCATCCTCGATGGTATCGGCCAGCCCCCCGGTACGATGAGCGATGGGCAGCGAGCCGAAGCGCTGGGCGTACATCTGACTGAGACCGCACGGCTCGAAGCGCGACGGCATCAGCAGGAAGTCGCTGCCGGCGTAGATGCAGCGGGCCTCGTACTCATCGAAGCCGATGTAGGTGGCCACGGCCCCCGGGTAGCGCTCCGCCAGCCGATCCAGTTGCTGCTCCACGCGACGCTCGCCGCTGCCGATGAAGACCAGTTGGCCGCCGGCCTGGACGATGCTGGGGGCGGCGTCGATGACGAGGTCGACACCCTTCTGGTGCACCATGCGCGAGACCATGGCGAACAGCGGTCCGGCGCTGGGGGCCAGGCCGAAGCGGTGGCGCACGTAGTCGGCATTGGCACGCTTGCCGCGCCAGTCGTTGGCCGAGAAGGCCTGAACCAGGTGAGCATCGGTGCGTGGATCCCAGGAGTCGTCGATACCGTTGGGAATACCGCTGAGCCGTCCTTGCTGCGCCTTGCAGCACAGCAACCCCTCCAGGCCGCAGCCGAACTCCGGCGTGGTGATTTCCTGCGCATAGGTGGCGCTTACCGTGGTCACGTGGGAAGCGTAGACGATGCCCGCCTTCATGAAGGAGAGCCTGCCGTAATACTCGATTCCTTCGATATGGAAGGCGCTTTCGGGGATGCCCAGTGCCGTACAGCGCGACCTGTCGAAGAGCCCTTGGTAGGCCAGGTTATGGATGGTGAAGACGCTGGGGACCTGGCGTCCCATCCACTCCAGGTAGGCGGGGGCGAGGCCGCATGTCCAGTCGTTGAGATGTAGCAACTGTGGCTGCCAGTCGAGTCCGGCCTGACCGGCAGCGATCTGGGCGGCGGCCAGCGACAGCCTGGCGAAGCGAATGTCGTTGTCTTCCCAGCCACCGCTGCCGTAACCCCCCGGGCCGGTGCCATAGGGGCCGCCTTCGCGCTCATAGAGTTCGGGGCAGAGCAGCACGTAGATCACCATGCCATCGGCGCAGGTCATCTCGCCAAGCTCGCAGGCCGGCAGCGCGGCGTGGGCGGGCAATCGGCCGACGCGGCGGACGTTCAGCGCTGAGTTGAGCACCTCCCGGTAGGCCGGTATGAGGATGCGAATGTCGTGGTGAGCTGCCAGAGCCCGGGGTAGCGCCGAAGAGACGTCGCCCAGCCCGCCGACCTTGACGAAATCGGCAATTTCGGGAGTGACGAAGAGAATACGTTGAGACGGATGCCGGCCCTCGCCCCCTGCACGAGGCAGGGTGACGTCTCGTCCGGCCTTGCTGGTTTCATCGAGGCCGAGATCGTCCAAGCTTGCAGCAATCGCTCGGCTTCTATGCCCTGGTTTCGTATCGGTATCGATACCTTTCAGTGCCACATTGCCCATATGACAACCTCCCTGTAGTGGCAAGACGACTTCCCATGCAGCCGGCGCGCTAGCTCCGTTGGGCCATTTCCTTATTGACCTCTTCGGAGCATGACAAGTGTCAAAGCATAGGTATAGACGATGAAACTACCTTGGTGAAGCCGAAGGTGCACATAACCTGCGTAAAGTTTTCTTAGATAGCGAAAGCCCCGTCATGGTGCGGTTCGTTGCACTTTTTTGGAGATAGGATGTTGGCGGTACGGGATGAAAAACTTCCTCACCCGCCGATACAGAGAAAGCGATTCATCTGTGCCATATTGATGCTTAGCAATGACGTGTTTTTTGGCTTTTCAAGTAAATTAATGTGCTTGAGATTAGTTTGTTGTTTTGCCAATTGATGCAGATTGTACGCCTGTCCCGATCTTGCCAAGGGATGACGGTCGGCACATGAGCGTGCCGCTCAATGAATCGCTAGACGCGTTGATTTTCCAAGGAGGTAGGTCATGAAACGCAGCGAGTTACACGACGCCATCGTGGTCATCACCGGTGCCTCGAGCGGCATCGGTCGTGCCACGGCTCATGCTTTCGCCCGCAGCGGAGCCACCGTAGTGCTGGCATCCCGGCGAGAACCTGCGCTGCAGGATACGCTGCAGGAGTGCGAGCGTCTTGGCGGACGCGGCATCGTCGTACCCACTGATGTGTGCGAGGCCGATCAGGTCGAGCGGCTGTGCGAGAAGGCGGTGGAGCGCTACGGGCGCGTCGACGTCTGGATCAACAATGCCGCGGTGACGCTGTTCGGGCGCCTGGAGGAAACGCCGCGCGATGCTTATGAAAAGGTGATCCAGACCAACCTGATGGGCTGCGTCAACGGAGCGCGGGAGGCGATTCGTCAATTCCGCGAGCAGGGCCACGGGCGGCTGATCAACGTCTCTTCGATGGTGGCCCATGCCGGCCAACCCTTCACCAGTGCCTACGTGACCTCGAAATGGGGCATTCGCGGTCTGTCGGAGTGCCTGCGCATGGAGCTTGCCGATGCGCCGGACATTCACGTCTCCACAATTCTGCCTGCTTCCATCGATACGCCGCTGTTTCAGCGTGCGGCCAACTACGTGGGGCAGCCGGTCAAGGCCATGACGCCTGTCTACCCCCCGGAGAAGGTGGCCGCGGCCATCGTGCACGTGGCCAGGCACCCGATGCGCGAGCACTTCGTCGGCAACTCGGGGCGCATGATGGCGGCGCTTCGCACCGTGGCGCCGCCGCTCGGCGAAAAGATGATGGAGCGCAAGGTGAACAGCGATCACTTCGCCCAGGATCTGCCCATCGAGCCCGGTTCGGGCAACCTGTTCCACTCCCACGGAGACGGGGCCGTCCGCGGCGGCTGGATCGAGCGCGAACATGGCGGCGCCGGCAGCGGTATGGGGCTGGCGCTAGGGCTGGCGGCGGTAGCGCTGCCGTTGGCGCTGTACGCCTATCATCGCCAGGCCTGACACCGCTTCACACCGCCAAGCCTGCCTGCCGGGAGCGACAGGAGGTCGCTCCCTTGGGATTTTTACCCTATCGCTGAAGACAGGAGTTTCTCATGCGACCCAGTTCCCCTTCCTACATCGCCGATTTCGATTCCGCCACCGGCATGCTGCGTGCCGCTTCCAATTACCTGCACGGTCAGGATTACCCTGGTCTGGGCAAGGGCCATCTCATGGGCCACCTGGTGCAGGCAGCGAACAAGCTGCCCCAGGCGGCTCGCGAAGAGGTCTACGCGGTGGGCGGCGTGACAGAGGGGCACGCCCCGGACAAGCTCGATCAGATCGATGCCGAAAAGGTGGCGGAGTGGATCACGGCCCGCTATCCCCAGCGGCGCTATCAGGCGGTGATGGTCGGCTCGGCCAGCGGTGCGCTGACCCATCTCTCGGCCGCCTTCGACATCCCCTGGCTACCGCAGACCTTCTTCATCCCGGTGCGTCACCTCACGGGGGACAATGACGACCCGAAGGGGGCCATGGAGTTCGGTCGTCGCTACGCCCCCAAGCTGCTCGAGGCCAATCCGGACTTGCAGCTACACCACATGCACGATGCCAATCAGGACCGTCTGATGGTGGAGTACATGGACTACTTCCGGGTCAAGCGACTGACCCTGGGCCGGGCATACGAGCGCTTTCTCGAGGCGAATCTCGAGCCGGGCGGCACCATCATCGTGACCGAATGCCGCAGCAGTTGGCCGACGACCCGTATCGGCGAGCGCCACTTCTTCCAGCACGGGGCGCTGGGGGGCGCCACCGAAGAGGAGTTCCTGCACGGCAGTGAGCGGGTCGAGGAGTACCTGGAGCGCTACGATTCGCCGGTGCGGCGCTGGGACTCGCCGGAGCCGGATGGCAGGAGCCCCGAGGCGGAGTGGGGCTTCGAGGCGGCGCTGCGGGACGACATCCTGCGCTTCGCCGTGCAGCACGGCTACCAGGTCAAGCGATTGATCTACGACGAGCCTGACTCCCTCAGCCCGATGGTGGCCGACTTCTACCGCGACTGGTATCACCAGCGCGGCATGAAGTCCAACCGGGTGCTGGTCGAGTCCTTCATCATGCTCGAGCCCTACTGGGCGCTACGCACGGGCTCGGTGCCGTTCTGGATGAAGTTCAACATGAACCCGTCGGTGGATACCATCGAGTCCTACCTCGACTCTCGCGAGCCCTTCGACGAGATCAACCTGATGCTGTTCAACAACGGCGTCGAGGGGGTGGGGTTCCCGCAGATCGACCGTTGGCGCCAGGTGCTGGACCGGGCCCGCAAGCAGGGGCAGTTCATCGGGGTCAGCGAGGAGCTGCACCCGCGGGATTTCGGCTCGCTGGGGCGCTACTACATCGAGACCAAGCAGAAGATCCCGGCGCGCTATCCGCTGCCGGGGCCGCTGCCGCTGGCGCGACTGACCGACTACATGGAACGCCACGGTGAGCGCTACGACGTCGAACTGCTGGCGGCGTGAGGCTCGTCAGCCGGCCTGCTTCGCCCGCTCAGGGGCGGGGCAGGCCGACCCCACTCATTGTCCCAGTTCGATCACCCTGCCGCCGGCGTCCTCGGCATCTTCGCGGTCGTGGGTTACCAGCAGGCTGGGCAGGCCCGCCTCGCGCAGCCGGTCGAAGACCAGCCGGCGCATGTCGTGGCGCAGCTGCCGGTCGAGCTTCGAGAAGGGCTCGTCGAGCAGTACGGCCCGCGGCTCGGAGAGCAGCAGTCGCATCAGCGCCACTCGGGCTCTCTGGCCGCCGGAGAGAGTGGCCGGGTCGCGCGGCCCGAAGCCGGCCAGGCCGACCTGCGCCAGCGCCGTCTCGACCCTTGCCGCCTTGTCGGACATGGCGCGGGGCATGCCGAAGCGAAGGTTGCCGGCCACCGAGAGATGCGGGAACAGCAGCGGGTCCTGGAACAGCAGGCCGATGCCGCGACGTTCTGCCGGCAGGCTGGCGATGTCGTGCCCGTCGAGCAGTACCCGGCCGCTGGCCTGGAAGGCCGGTGCCAGGAAGCCGGCCAGGTAAGCCAGCAGAGTCGACTTGCCCGATCCCGATGGTCCCATCACGGTGAAGACCTCGCCGGGACCGATCTCGGCATCGAGTTCGAGCAGTGTGCTGCCTGCCAGGACGAGGCGGACCTCGTCCAGCACCAGGCGGTGACCTGTGCTCATGGTGAACCCCTCATGTCGCGTCGATTGCGCCACAGCAGCCGTGGCAGGCCCACGGCGATGACGAAGCCTACCAGCGGCAGGCTGGCCTGAACCATCGCCCACACGCCGATCACCCGACGATTGCCACCGGCGGCCAGCGACACCGCCTCGGTGGTCACAGTGGGCACGCGACCGGCCCCCAGCAGCAGGGTGGGCAGGTACTGGCCGATGCTGACAGCCAGGCCCACGGCGGCGGCGGTGAGCAGCGGCGCCAGCAGCATCGGCAGCCGCACCCGCCAGAAGGCGCCGCTGCGCGAGGTACCGAGACTCAGCGCCAGCTGCGACCAGCGCGGGTCGAAGCGGCGGTAGCTCTCCGCGAGGGAGAGGAACACGTAGGGCAGCACGAACAGCAGGTGGCCGAAGATCACCAGCGCAGGGGTGGGGCGCGTGCCCAGCGACTCCATCACCACCACCAGCCCGAACAGGAAGGCGATCTGTGGCACGATCAGCGGCAGGTAGAGCAGCGTCAGCGCCGAGAGCAGTCGTCCCTGTGCCGGCTGCCGGCCCGTGCGTTGCTCGTTCTCCAGGGCCGCCAGGGTCAGCGCCAGGGCGATCAGCGTAGCGCCGATGGCGATCAGCGCCGTGGTGGCGACCGGCCCCGAAAGAGCGGGCAGGGCGCGCAGCCAGTGCGCCGCGGTGAGGCTCTGCGGCAGGGCATCGGGAAAGCGCCAGAAGCCGGCAATGGAATACAGCGCCAGGCCGGCGATGCCGGCGAAGGCGGTGAGTGTGGCCAGCCCGATCAGCCCCTTACCCGCCAGGCGCAGCGGCGAGTCGCCATTGCCGCGACCGCCACGTGCGAGCCACTGCCGCCCCAGCCGGGCGACCAGGCGTTCCAGACACCACCAGGCGATGAGCGCCGCGGCCGTGACGCCGAGCTGCAGCACGGCGCCGGCCGAGGCCATGAAGCGCCGGCTCAGGTCGGGGTCGTTGAACCAGACCAGAATCGAGACCGCCAGCGTCGGCGGCAGGGTCGGGCCGAGAATCAGCGCCACGTCGACCACCGACGTGGCATAGGCGATGACGGCAAAGACCGGCAGCCGGATCAGCGGATAGAGCGAAGGGGCTACCACCTTGAGCCAGGCAGTGGTCGGGCGATAGCCGAGCGAGCGGGCCATGGCCACGCGCCGCTCCGGGTCGATCTGAGGCAGGGCGGCAAGGCACATCAGCAGCAGGAAGGGGATCTCCTTGATGATCAGCCCGGCCATCAGCGAGAGCCCCCAGGGGTCCTGAACGATCAGCACGTCCGGCGGGCGCTCCCAGCCGGTGAGCCCCGGCGAGACCAGCCGTGACAGCAGGCCGGATGGCGCGATCAGGAAGGCCAGGCCGAAGGCCGCGGCGGCGTGGGGGATCGACAGCAGCGGCGCGACCAGGCGTCGAATCCACCGGTCCAGCCGGCTGCCCGACACCCCGGCCAGAAACAGCAGCACCACGGCCAGCGAAATGGCCGTGGTAATCAGACCGCTGGCGAAACTCACACCCACCGAGCGGACCAGGCCCGGTTGGGCCAGGAGCAGCCGCCAGGGCTCCAGGCTGAAGGCATGGCCGCCCAGCGCCGGCATATAGCCGAACGCAGGCAGCAGCGCCATGGTCAGGCCGGCCAGTATCGGGCCGACCAGCAGGATGACGATCAGCCACGGAGCAAGGCGCAGCATCGGCAGCGGCTGTCCCTAGCGGCCGACGTAGCGCGCCTGCCAGGCGTCCTGCAGCGCCGTCATCCAGCTCGGATGCGGCTCCGGCAGGGTCTCGGTCAGCGCCTCCGGGGCCAGCAGGGCGGGGTTGTCGTGCGCCTGCTCGAAGAGTGCGCGGGTCTCGTCGTCCAGCCGCGTCACGTCGAGCACGGTGGGATCGCCCCACACCGAGATGTCCTGCTTGCGTGCCTGGGCTTCGGGCGAGAGCAGGAAATCGGCCACCACCATGGCGGCGGCACGGCGCGGTGAGTTGAACGGAATGGCAACGAAGTGCACGTTACCCAGGGTGCCGCCGTCGAGCACGTAGCTGCGGGTCGACTCGGGCAGCTCGAAGTCGGCCACCGCGGCAGCCGGCTCCGCCGGATTGAAGGTGAAGGCCAGCGCGACTTCGCCGTCGGCCAGCAGGCGCCGCAGCTCGGGGCCATTGGCGGGGAACTGTCGCCCGCTGCGCCACAGGTGGGGGTGAAGGGCGTCGAGATACTCCCACAGCGGTGCCGTGACTTCCTCGAAGTCGCTCTGCGCCACCGGTTCATAGAGGGCATCGCCATCGTCGACCAGGGCAATGAGTGCCTGCTTGAGGAAGGTGCTGCCGAGGAAGTCGGGAATGCGGGGATAGGTGAAGCGTCCCGGGTTGGCCTCGGCCCAGGTGAGCAGCTGCGCCATGCTGCGCGGCGGCTCGTCTCCGACTTCGTCGGCGTCGTAATAGAAGGTGATCTGTGCCTTGCCCCAGGGCGACTCATAGCCTTCCGTGGGCAGCGTGAAGTCGGTGACCACCTCGGGATTGTGTTCCGGAAAGGTCAGCGCGAAGTTGGGCAGCCGCTCGGCAAAGGGGCCGTACAGCAGGTCGTTCTCTTTCATGGCGGCGAAGTTCTCGCCGTTGAGCCAGATCAGATCGATGCTGCCGTCGTCGTGATTGCCGGCGCTGCGCTCGGCCAGCACGCGGGAGACGGCGGCACCGGTATCGTCGATCTTGACGTGTACCAGCTCGATCTCGTACTCATCTTGCACTCGCCGCTTCACCCATTCGAGATAGTCGTTGACCCGTGTATCGCCGGCCCAGGCGTGCCAGTAGACGCTCTGGCCGCGGGCTTCGTCGAGTACCTGCGACCATGTGTCGGCTGCCGCCGGCGGTACCAGGGTCAGCGAGAGGGCAATGGCAGTGACAAGTTGGCGCATCGGCGTACTCCAGGATGGGCTTCGTGGCGGGTTCGGCTTTCTCGGCTTCGCCTGCTAACCTGATTTAAGGAGAAACTGAAACACCACCAGTGGGGTCCTACAAGCATACCCATATCACGACGCGAGGTAAGTCTGTCATGAGCGTGCGCCGTGTCGCCTGGTTTCACCGTCTTGTGCTGTGGTTCAGCTTCCTGTGCCTGGCTGCCGGCGGTGCCCTGCTGGCCTGGCAGAGTCAGGCTCAGGAGAACGAGCGCATCGCCCTGGTGATGACGGTGGAGGGGGCCATCGGGCCGGCCACCGGCGACTACTTCGAGCGCGGGTTGCGCAAGGCGGCCGAGCGTAATGCCGAACTCGTCGTCGTGCAGATGGATACCCCGGGCGGGCTCGATGCCACCATGCGCAGCATGATCCGCGCCATGCTCACCTCGCCGGTGCCCGTGGCCATCTACGTCTCCCCCAGCGGCGCCCGTGCCGCCAGCGCCGGCACCTATCTGCTCTACGGCAGCCACGTCGCTGCCATGGCCCCTGCGACTCATCTGGGCTCGGCCACGCCGGTGCAGATGGGCGGCGGCTTTCCCGGCATGGACGAGCGCGACGAAGAAGAGGACGCGACGAACGGGGAGAACGAGGCGAACGAGGAGCGCAACGCACGGGAGAATGACGAGGCGGAGCAGGAAGCCAACGAGGCTAACGAGGCCAACGATGCCGAGGCGGCGGAGGCCGAAGGCGACACCCCCGCCGATACGCGCCGGCGCGGCGAGACCGCCATGGAGCGCAAGGTGCTGGAGGACGCCGTCTACTACATTCGCGGGCTGGCCGAGCGCCATGGCCGCAATGCCGACTGGGCCGAGGAGGCGGTACGCGAAGCGGTCAACCTGACTTCCCGCGAGGCGCTCGAAATCAACGTCATCGACGTGGTGGCGAGTGACATCGACGACCTGCTGGAGCAGATCGACGGTCGCGAGGTGGTCATGGAGCGCGGCGAACGCACCCTGAGTACCGCCGACATCACCATCGAGCGCTTCGATCCCGACTGGCGCACCCAGTTCCTGCAGGTGATCACCAACCCCAACGTGGCCTACTTCCTGATGATCATCGGCTTCTACGGGCTGATCTTCGAACTCTCCAATCCGGGGGCCCTGGTGCCGGGCACCATTGGCGTCATCTCGCTGCTGCTCGCGCTGTTCGCCTTCCAGCTGCTGCCGATCAACTACGCGGGGCTGGCACTGCTGCTGGTGGGGCTGGGCTTGATCGTGGGCGAGGCGTTGATGCCGAGCTTCGGTATCCTCGGCATGGGCGGGATCGCGGCCTTCGTAATCGGCTCGGTGATGCTGATGGATACCGACCAGCTCGCCGTCTCTTTGCCGATGATCGGCGGCGTTGCCCTGGTGGCGGCGGTGCTCATGCTGTGGGTGATGATTCGCTTCACCGGCCTGCGCCGACGTCCGGCCCGCACTGGCCAGGAGCAGCTGATAGGCTGTCATGGCGTTGCCCTGGAGGACTTCCAGCATGAAGGCCATGTGCGCATGCGGGGGGAGCGCTGGAATGCACGCAGTCCCGTTGCTTTGAGGCGTGGAGAGGCGGTCAGAGTGGTGACGGTCGACGGCCTGACGCTACACGTCGAGCCCGTGCCACGAACCGCTCGATAATGTAACGGAATTCATCGAGTTCAAGCGCAACCACATCAAGGAGAGTTCCCATGATGCTCGAATATCTCATTCCGGTCGTCCTGCTGTTCATGCTGGTCGCCGCCTCGATCCGCATTCTGCCGGAGTACAAACGCGGCGTGATCTTTTTCCTCGGTCGCTTCCAGTCGGTCAAGGGACCGGGGTTGATCATCGTGATTCCCGGCATTCAGCAGATGAGCGTGGTGGACCTGCGCGTGATCACCATGGACGTGCCGGAGCAGGACGTCATCTCCCAGGACAACGTCACGGTGAAGGTCAACGCGGTGCTCTATTTCCGCGTGGTCGATCCCGAGAAGGCGATCATCCAGGTCGAGAACTTCGCCGTGGCCACCAGCCAGCTGGCCCAGACCACGCTGCGTTCGGTGCTCGGCAAGCACGATCTCGACGAGATGCTCTCTGAGCGCGACAAGCTCAACGACGACATCCAGGAGATCATCGACGCTCAGACCGAGGAGTGGGGCATCAAGGTGGCCAACGTCGAGATCAAGCACGTCGACCTCAATGAGAGCATGATCCGCGCCATCGCCCGGCAGGCCGAGGCCGAACGTGAGCGGCGCGCCAAGGTGATCCACGCCGAAGGTGAGCTGCAGGCCTCGAAGAAGCTGGTCGAAGCGGCCAACGTCATGGCCGAGAACTCCGCTGCGCTGCAGCTGCGTTATCTGCAGACCATGAGCGACATGAGCAACAAGAACGCCTCGACCATCGTCTTCCCGCTGCCGATGGACATCATGGAGGCGTTCCGGCACATGCAGGCGTCCACCGCCCAGGCCAAGACCAACGCCACGCGGCCCGACGATCTGGGCGAAGGCTGAGCGAAGCGTGCCACGTCCGCCCGGACGTGGCATGCTGAGGCGATCCGACGGACTTCGAGGTCGCCTTGATCCACTCCCTTTCGCACCGCCAGCAGGGGCTGCTGCTGACCGGCGGCGGTGCACTGATCATTTCCCCCGACGCCCTGCTGATCAAGCTGATCGGTCTGCCCGACAGCCAGATCCTGCTGTGGCGCGGGCTGCTCACCGCGCTGGGGTTCCTGCTCATCATGCTGGCCCGCCACGGTGCCGGCACCGTCGCTGCCTATCGCCGCTGCGGCTGGACCGGTATCGGCGTGGCCGTGCTGTTCAGCCTCTCCACCTATGGCTTCGTGCTCGGCAACCAGTACACCAAGGGCGGCAACGTGCTGATGATCCTGGCTGGAGCGCCGCTGATCGCCGCCCTCCTGTCACGCTTGTTCCTCGGCGAGCGGCTGCCCCGGCGCACCTGGCTCGCCATCTGGATCTGTCTGTTCGGCACCTCGCTGATCGTGCTCGACGATGCCGGTGCCGGCTCATGGATGGGCAACGGTTTCGCCCTGCTGGCGGCCACGGCGCTGGCGGCCAACTTCACCCTGTGCCGTACCCGCCCCGGGGTCGACATGAGCCCGATGCTCACGCTATCGGGACTGATCGTGGCCGCCACGGCGGGGCTGCTCGGCCTGGCCGGCGGCAGCATCGCGCTGCCGCCCGCCGACAGCCTGCTGCTGCTGATACTGCTGTGCCTGGTGCTGCTGCCGCTGGGCTTCACCCTGATCCAGCGGGGGCCGCTCTATCTGCCCGCCGCCGAGGTGGGGCTGCTGATGCTGATGGAAGTGGTGGTGGGCACGCTATGGGTATGGTGGCTGCTGGCCGAACGACCGGCGCCCATTGCCTTGCTGGGCGGCGGCCTGGTGCTCGGCACGCTGCTGGCCAAGGGGCTTTACGAACGCCGGCTGGAGCGGCGGTTGAGGGGGCTGGGCGAGGCTTGAGCGAGGCCTCGGGCAAGCGCGATGCCGGGACCTCGGTAGGAGTGCTACCATCCTGCTGACTAGTCCAAGGAGGCACAGCGTGGCCGCCCATGATCCTACCGTTCCCCGCCTGCGCATCCAGTTGGGGCCTGCCATTGCCATCGGCCCGGGCAAGGCGCAACTGCTTGAGGCCATTGCCTCCACCGGGTCGATCAGTGCCGCTGCGCGTGAGATGGGCATGAGCTATCGGCGTGCCTGGATGCTGGTGGACACCATGAACCAGTGTTTCAAGGCGCCGTTGGTAGCCACGGCTACCGGCGGCAAGCGGGGCGGTGGGGCCAGCATCACGCCCTTGGGCCAGGAGGTGCTGGAGCGCTACCAGCGCATGCAGCGTATCGCCAGCGAGGCGGTGGCCGAGGAGATGGAAGCCTTCACTGCGCTGTTCGCCGATTCGCCGCCGTCCAGCTGATCGCCTTTTAAATCTAGAGCACTCGCGCCCGCACCTGAGCATGCACGATCATGCCGGGGGCGAGTGCCAGGCGCTCCACGGCCTCGCGGGGAATGCGCGCGAGCAGGGTCTGGTCGCCGAGGCTCAGATGCACCAGCCGGTGGCCGGGGTGGGGGTCGTCGTCGATCCCGGCGACCCGCGCCGGCAGGCAGTTGAGCACGCTGGAATCCCGCGCGGGGCTCAGGCTGATCGCCACGTCGTTGGCCCTGACGCTGAGCCTCAGGCGCGCGCCCGTTGGCGCCTGCTCCCGCGAGACCCGCAGTCGCACGTCGCCGCAGCCGAGCGTGACCAGCTGCCGCCCGGCGTCGTAATCCAGCACCTGCGCCTCCAGCACCGCGGCGGCATTGTCGGCATGGGCCAGCGGCAGGTCGCTGCGAGTCAGCAACTCCTGCAAGGGGCCGGCGGCCAGCACCCGGCCTGCCTCCAGCAGCACCATGTGATCCGCCAGCCGGGCCACCTCCTCGAGAGCATGGCTGACGTAGACCAGCGGTATTTCCAGATGATCGTGAAGCCGCTCCAGGTAGGGCAGGATCTCCGCCTTGCTGGTGGCGTCCAGCGACGCCATGGGCTCGTCCATCAGCAGCAGCCGGGGGCTGGCGAGCAGGGCCCGGGCGATGGCCACGCGCTGGCGCTGGCCGCCGGAGAGCGCTTGCGGGTATCGCTCGAGCAGTGCCTCGACGCCGAGCAGTCGCACCGTCTCGTCGAAGTCGACCCGGCGTCGGTCGGCCGGTACCCGCCGGTAGCCGTAGCGCAGGTTGTCGCGCACCCGCAGGTGGGGAAACAGGCTCGCCTCCTGGAACACGTAGCCCAGCGGGCGGCGATGTACCGGCAGGAAGCGTTGGTCATCCTGCCAGCGGCAGTCGTTCACCGTCAGCCAGCCCCTGGCTCTCTCCAGGCCGGCCAGACAGCGCAGCAGCGTGGTCTTGCCCGAGCCGGAGCGGCCGAACAGCGCGGTGACGCCGCGCTCGGGCAGGGTCATCCGGGCGTCCAGCACGAAGTCGCCGCGCTCCAGCCGAAACTCGCAGGCCAGGCTCATGGCGCCACTCCCACGATCTTGAAGCGCTTGTTGAGGGCATAGATGCAGACCAGCATCACGAAGGCCGTCACGATCAGGAACAGCGACAGGCGGTGAGCGGCGGCATAGTCCATGGCCTCGACATGGCTGTAGATGGCGATGGAGGCGACCTGGGTCTGGCCGGGGATGCCGCCGCCGATCATCAGCAGCACGCCGAATTCGCCCAGGGTATGGGCGAAGGAGAGTACCGCCGCGGTGAGCAGGCCCTGGCGCGACAGCGGCAGCACCACCGACACCAGTCGATCCAGCGGCCCCGCCCGCAGGGTGGCGGCTACCTCAAGCGGGCGGCGCCCCATGGCCTGGAAGGCGTTCTGCAGCGGCTGCACCACGAAGGGCAGCGAATAGACCATCGAGCCGATCACCAGCCCGGTGAAGGTAAAGGCCAGGTGGCTCGCGCCCAGGCGTTCCAGGGTGCCGCCCACGGCGCCGCGGGGGCCGAGCAGGATCAGCAGGTAGAAGCCGATCACCGTGGGCGGCAGCACCAGCGGCAGCGAGACCAGCGCCTCGATCACCACCTTGATGCGGCGCTGGGTATGGGCCAGCCACCAGGCCAGCGGCAGGCACAGCACCAGCAACAGGGCGGTGCTGATCAGGGCCAGGCGGAAGGTGAGCTGCAGCGCGATCCAGTCGGCCTCGCCGATCCCGAACCAGGTCATCTCGCCTTACTCATCGGGTAGCTGGAAGCCATAGGCACGCATGATGCTGCGGGTTTCCGCCGAGCCCATGTAGTCGGCGAACAGCCGGGCGGTAGGGTTGTCGGCGGCGCGGCGGGTGATGATGAAGCCCTGGGTGAGCGGTGCGTGAAGGGAATCGTCGATCAAATGGTAGCCGCCCTGGTCGAGTATCGACGGGTGGCGGACCAGCGACAGGGCGATGATGCCCACCTCGGCGGCACCGCTCTGCACCAACTGCATGGTGTGGGCGATGTTCTCGCCGAACACCAGCCGCCGCTCCAGCGTTTCCCACAGGCCGCTGGCACGCAGGGCCACCTGGGCCCGGTCGCCATAGGGCGCATGGCGGGGGTTGGCGATGGCGATGCGGCGGAAGCGCTCGTCGGCAAGGTCGTCCAGGGTCAGTGCCGAGGCGTCGAGCCCGTCGCTCCAGATCACGATGCGGCCCTCGGCGTAGGGGATCACCTCGCCGGCGGCATGGCCGGCCTCTTTCAGTGCCTGGGGGTAGGCGATGTCCGCCGAGAAGAACAGATCGAAGGGGGCGCCATGCTCGATCTGGCTGCGAAAACGCCCCGAGGAGCCATAGAGCACCTCGATGGGATGCTCGGGATGATCGGCGGCGAAGTTCTCCAGTATCTCGTCCATAGCGAAGCGCAGGTCCGAGGCGGCGGCAATTCGGGTCGGCTTCGGGTCGGCCAGGGCCGTTGCGATGGTCAGGCTCAGGCCGAGGACGGCCATGCCGGCCAATAGACGAAAAACACGGCTCATCGATCGTTCCCCCGTTGGGTTCTTCTGTGCTCGTCCGGCTAGGGCGAGTCATCGTCATATCCCGGTGGATATAACGATCCGTCGTATACTGCCATGCATAACGTTGGCTGGATATACCGCACAGGAGGTATCCCTGCGGATGCCGGTGGGGCATCGACGCTGAGCGCTGGGGATGCGGTAGAATCGACGGGCTTTAACTTCCGAGGAGAAAGAAATGACCATCGTCCGTCATGATACCAAGGCGCGCATGAGCCGCGCGGTGATTCATCAGGGTATCGCCTACCTGTGCGGCCAGGTAGCCGGCCCCGAGGCGCGCCACGGCGACATCACCGAGCAGACCGAAAGCATGCTGGCGCGGGTGGATGCGCTGCTGGCCGAGATCGGCTCGGACCGCGAGCACCTGCTGACGGCCACCATCTACCTCAAGGACGGCCATGACTTCGCCGCCATGAACGCGGTGTGGGACGCCTGGGTACCCACCGGCCATGCCCCGGCACGTACCTGCGTCTGCGCGCCCATGCCTGCCGATGAGCTCAAGGTGGAGATCACCGTCACGGCGGCAGTCGTCGGCGGCGAATACAGCTACTGAAGCCCCGCCTATCTCACGCAGGGGTCGTCCAGCGGCGCCTCTCGCGGCCGCAGCCGTCGCGAGAGGGTGTCCACGGCGATGTTGAGCGCGGCGGTGATCAGCAGCAGGAAGAAGGCCACGTCGAACATCAGGTAGTCGAAGCCCTCTTCGATATAGAAGCCCAGCGTGGCCACCCCCAGCATGCCGAGAATCGCCGTTTCGCGCAGGATCACCTCGGCGCGATAGTAGAGCAGCGCCAGCAGCCCGGGGTAGACCCGCGGCAGCAGCTCGTAGGCCAGGCGCCCGCTGGCCGGCAGGCCCGGCATGCCGGGGTTGATGGCATCGGCGTGGCGTGCCACCAGGAAGGCGATCAGGGCCCCGTTGTGCAGCGCCAGGGCCAGCCAGGCGGGCAGCAGCGAGGGGCCGAGCAGCAGCAGGAAGACGAACGCCAGTATCAGCTCCGGTGTCGAGCGCAGGAAGATCAGCACGCCGTGCCCGGCCAGTCGCGTGCCGCGATTGCCGAAGTGCCGGCTTGCCAGCGGCCACAGGAGCAGCGCCACGGCGAGCGCGCCGACGGTGCCGAGCAGACCCAGTAGCAGGGTATTGCCGATGGCCGGTCCCAGCGCCGGGATCCGCGCCAGCCAGGCGAGCACTCCCGCCCAGTCGCCGGCCAGCAACGCCGCCGGCCAGATATCCTCGGAGACGAAGCGCCACAGCAGCGCGCCGTCCACGTTGGGCCACGGCCCCAGCAGCCAGACGCCCCCCACCAGCAGCAGCGGGATCAGCCGTTTGTGGCCCCACCACGGCAGGCTGGCGATCAGCAGATAGAACAGCCACAGCAGCGCCCCCGCCTCGTGATAGCGGCCCTCGCGAAAGGCAGTCTCGAGATGGAAGCCCAGGGTCGGCAGGCCGACGAAGCCGAGCAGCACGCTGGCGCGCAGGCCGCACTCGAAGCGATAGCGGGTATAGGCGGCGAGCTGGGACCAGGCCAGCGGCAGCTCGGCGTAGACGAAGCGTGCCAGCCGTCCGCTGCCGGGTGGCAGGGCGTCGCGCGGTGCGCGCGGCGTCTGCTCGAGGATCTCGGCGTAGACCTTGGCGAAGATACCGGCATAGGGAATCGCCAGCGCCGCCAGGGCGGTGAGTGCCGAGAGACCGAACACCTGCAGGAACAGCAGTGCCCAGAACAGCTCGTGAATGGCGCGCACGAAGGCGCAGCCGGCGCGCACCAGGCGTGAGCGGGCGAACAGCAGCGCCAGGGGAAAGCCCAGCACCACCCCGGCCAGGGTGCCCCACAGGGCCACCGCCACGGTCAGGCCCAGGGCCGTGAAGGGTGATTCCAGCGCGCCCCAGGCGGGCCAGGCCAGCCCGGCGGCCATGCGCCCGAGTTCGCCCCAGGGGTCGCGGGTGTGAATGGCCAGGTCGGCGAAGGGCACCAGCAGCACGGCAAGCGCCACCAGGCCCAGGCTGTGACGGGCCAGGCGCAGGCCGGGGGAGCCGCCGCGCCACCAGCTGCGTGCCGAGGGCGGACGGCTGTCGACCAGACTATCGCTCATGGCCGCCCTCGGGCGCAGGGCAGCGCCTCGGGGCTGGGCAGCGGCACGTCGTCGTTGCCGGGCGGTGGGCTGCCGGCCGGTTCCGCGGCGTCGGGATAGAGCGCATCGAGTTCGGCCAGGCTGAGCTCGTCGGCGCGGGCATCGATCGCCAGGCGGCCGTCGCGCAACCCCCACACCCGGTCGAAGTGGGAGAGCGCCAGCTCGCGCTGGTGCAGCGCCACTACCGAGGTGGTGTGGCGGGAGTCGATCAGGTCCAGCAGCCGCAGCGCCTGGTGAGGATCGACGCTGGCCACCGGTTCGTCACCCAGGAACAGCGGGCGGGCCTGATACAGGGCGCGGGCGATGGCCACCCGCTGGCGCTGGCCGCCGGAAAGCTCGCCCACCGGGCGGCGCATCAGGCCGTTCAGGCCCAGTTCGTCGCACAGTGCGGCCACTTCCCGCCATGGCCCGCGCAGTGGGCGCACCAGGTTCCACAGATTGGCCAGCGCCGAATGCTCCGGCAGGCGCCCCATGAAGACGTTGTGATAGACGGCAAGCTGCGGCACCAGGCCGTGATGCTGAGGGCACCAGGCCGCCTCTCCCCCCAGCCGGCGGCGCAGCTCAGCGAGCAGCGTCGACTTGCCGGCGCCGCTCTGGCCGAGCAGGGCGACCCGCTCGCCCTGGTGCAGGGCAAGGCTCAGGCGCGGCAGCACCACATGCGCGCCGTGACCGAGATCCTCGCCCTCGAAGCGAACCAGCAGGCGCCGTTGCTCGCTCTCCATCAGCGCAGCAGGCCGAGCTCTTCGGCCACCTCCTCGATGGGGGCATAAAGGTCGTTGTCAGCGGGAATGAACGCCTCACGGGGGAAGGAGGCGAGCAGCTCCGGGTCGTCCATCTCGAGGAAGGCGGCCCGCACCTTCTCGGTGAAGCCTTCGCCGAAGCGTTCGTCGGCGTCGCCGCGCAGGGTCCAGTTGTAGTCCGGGTAGGGCGGCGTGGCCCAGATCACCCGGACCTGGTCGGTATTGACCCGGCCATCCTCGACGGCGGCTTCCCACACCGTATAGTTGACCGCGCCGATGTCGTAGGTGCCGGCTTCGACCAGAGCAATGGTGCGCGAGTGATCGCCGGAGTAGCCGACGCGGGAGAAGAAACGCTCCGGGTCGACGTCGTCGAAGCGCTCACGGAAGAAGTGTTCCGGCATCAGGCGCCCGGAGGTGGAGGTGCGCGAGCCGAAGGTGAGGCTCATGCCTTCCAGCTCGTCGGGCAGCTCGTCGGCACGCTCGAGGCCGGTGGACTCGTGAGCGATGAAGTAGCTCATGAAGGCGTCGTCCTCGCTGCCCTGGGCCAGTGCCTGGGAGCCCGGGACCAGGCGCCGCGCCTGCACGCCGGAGAGGCCGCCGAACCAGGCCAACTGGACCTGATCGTTGCGGAAAGCGGTGACCGCGGCGCTGTAGGACTTCACCGGTACGTACTCCACCTCGACCCCGAGGCGCTCCTCGAGGTAGTCGGCCACCTTGCCGAAGCGCTCGACCAGACGCGCCTGATCCTCGTCGGGGATGGCGGTGAAGCGGAAGGTCTCGGCGGCGGCACCCTGCGCCAACAGGGCGAAGGCGAGGGCGGAGAGAGAAATGGCAGAACGTGCGATCCGTTGCATCGAGGGCCTCGAAGTGAGAAGGAAGGGAGCCGTTATTGTTGTGCCGTCACGGCGCCCTGACAACCCTTCGGCCGCTGGACTCAATCCTGGCGCGTCGCCGGGTAGCGGGTCTCCTGCAGGCTGTCCTTGATCTTCTTCAGGTGCGGCAGGAAGTCCTCGCCGCGACGCAGGGTCACCCCGGTGGCCAGCACGTCGATCAGGGTGAGCTGGATCATGCGTGAGGTCATCGGCATGTAGACGTCGGTGTCCTCGGGGGTGGCGACCTCCAGGGTTTCGGTGCACTCCGTGGCCAGCGGCGAGTCGGGTGCTGTGATGCCCAGCACCACGGCGCCGCTCTCCCGCGCCAGGCGGGCGATGTCGACCAGCTCGCGGGTGCGCCCGGTCCAGGAGATGACAACTACCACATCGCCGGTATGGCAGGCCGATGCCACCATGCGCTGCATCAGCACGTCGACATAGGCCGTGACCGGCAGGTTGAAGCGGAAGAACTTGTGCTGGGCATCCTGTGCCACCGCGCCGGAGGCACCCAGGCCGAAGAAGTGGATCTGCTTGGCCTGAATGAGGTAGTCCACCACCCGCTCGATGCGGGCCGGGTCCAGCGTGCGGCTGGCTTCGTCGAGAGCGGCAATGGTGGCGCCGAAGATCTTGCCCGTGTAATCCGCCGCCGCGTCGCCGGGCTCAACCGACTGGCTGACATAGGGCGTGCCGCCGGCCAGGCTCTGGGCCAGCTTGATCTTGAAGTCGGGATAGCCCTTGGCATCGAAGCTGCGGCAGAAACGGTTGACGGTGGGCTCGCTGACCGAGGCGGCCTGGGCCAGGCTGGCTATGCTCAGGCCGGTGGCCCGCGCCGGGTCGGCCAGGATGACGTCTGCTACCTTGCGCTCGGAGCGGTTGAGCTCATCGAGACGTTGTCGAATGCGTTGCAGCAGATCATGGGCCATGGCGGTTGCGACTCTCTGAAACAGATGATGTAGTGATTTAACAACAAAATGATGGGCTATCCTATCGCGGTGTCGTCCCGGCCGCGAATGAGGCAAGCTCATTGTTAGGAAATTAGTGTAATATTACAAAACAAACATTGCGCGGTAAGTGGTGCTGACGTATTTTTTATGTAAGTTAACCAGATTGGGGGCAAACATGAAGGC
Organism: Halomonas sp. MCCC 1A11062; assembly: GCF_021404355.1. Classification (NCBI taxonomy): domain Bacteria; kingdom Pseudomonadati; phylum Pseudomonadota; class Gammaproteobacteria; order Oceanospirillales; family Halomonadaceae; genus Halomonas; species Halomonas sp. MCCC 1A11062. Next base: position 298,390 of record NZ_JABFTW010000002.1, on the reverse strand, counting down.
AACCAGGCGGTCTGAGGACGAGGATCGGCCGGTCATCGATCTGGCGCTGTTCGGCGCCCTGGGCGACCTGTCGCTGCGCAAGCTCTATCCCGCGCTGTACCATCTCGACCGCGAGGGGCTGCTGCACGACGACACGCGCATCCTCGGGTTGGCGCGCCAGGAGATGCAGACCGATGCCTTCCGCAAGCGCGTGGCCGAAACCCTGCAGACCTACGTCAAGCCTGCCGAGCTGGACCGCGAGACCGTCAAGCGTTTCACCGCGCGTCTCGATTTCCTGCAGCTCGACTTCGGCACTGCCGAGGGCTATCGCGCCATCGCCGAGTGGCGCAAGGCCGTGCGTCACGACACCGTGGTCTGCCCCCTGGTCGTCTATCTGGCCGTGCCGGCCAGCCTGTATGGCGATATCTGCCGCAATCTTCAGGCCGGTGAATGTCTCGACGAGCTTTCCCGGGTGGTGGTCGAGAAACCGATCGGCTACGACTTCGAATCCTCCTGCGAGATCAACGATGCCATCGGCGAGGTGTTCCCGGAGTCCCGGGTCTACCGCATCGATCACTATCTCGGCAAGGAGACCGTCCAGAACCTGATCGCGCTGCGCTTCGCCAATCCCCTGTTCGGCACCCAGTGGAATCAGAACCACATCTCCCACGTGGAGATCACCGTGGCCGAGCAGGTCGGCATCGAGGGGCGCTGGGGCTACTTCGACCGTGCCGGCCAGCTGCGCGACATGGTGCAGAATCACCTGCTGCAGCTGGTCTGTCTGATCGCCATGGACCCGCCGGCCAACCTGGATGCCGACGCCATCCGCGACGAGAAGGTCAAGGTGCTCAAGGCGCTGCAGCCCTTCAGCGAGGCCAAGCTCAATCGTGACGTGGTGCGCGGCCAATACATTGCCGGCACCATCAAAGGCAAGGGCGTGCCCGGCTACCTCGAGGAGGAGGGCGCCAACCGCGAGAGCGGCACCGAGACCTTCGTCGCGATGAAGACCGGCGTCTCCAACTGGCGCTGGGCCGGGGTGCCGTTCTACCTGCGCACCGGCAAGCGCATGCCCGAGAAGCTGTCGCAGATCGTGATTCACTTCCGCCAGCAGGCGCACTACATCTTCGACCCCGATCAGCGCAATCTGGCCGCCAACAAGCTGATCATCCGCCTGCAGCCGGACGAAGGCATCGCCCTGGAGGTGCTGACCAAGGACAGCGGCCTGGACCGCGGCATGCGCCTCCGTCGCGGGCCGCTGCATCTGGATTTCGGCAGCGCCTTCCCTCAGGAGCGCATTCCCGATGCCTACGAGCGTCTGCTGCTCGAGGTGATGAAGGGGCGCCAATACCTGTTCGTGCGCCGTGACGAGGTGGAGCACGCCTGGCACTGGTGCGACAGTCTGATTGCCGCCTGGGAGGAGATGGGCGAGCCGCCGCGGCGCTATCCGGCCGGCTCCTGGGGTCCGGTGGCCTCCATCGCCATGATCACCCAGGACGGGCGCAGCTGGTACGAGGACTACTGACATGACGAACGCCACACCCCGCGAGCAGCTTGCCGAGCAGCTCGCCGAAGCCGTCGCCGAGGCGCTGCGTCAGGACCTGGCGCAGCAGGAACGTGCGCTGCTGGTGCTCTCCGGCGGCTCGACGCCGGTACCGTTCTTCCAGGCCCTGGCCAAACAGGCGCTGCCTTGGGAGCGGGTCGAGGTGACCCTGGCCGACGAGCGCTGGGTGAGCGAGAGCGACGAAGCGAGCAATGCGCGCCTGGTGCGTCGCCATCTGCTGCAGGGCAAGGCCGCCGCGGCCAGCTTCGTTGCGCTGACCACCGACGACGAGACGCCCGAGCAGGGCGTCGAGGCCGTTACCCGGCGCATCGAGGCGCTGACCTGGCCCGCCAGCCTGGTGGTACTGGGCATGGGCGGCGACGGTCACACCGCCTCGCTTTTCCCCGACAGCCGTGAGCTGGAGCTTGGCCTGACCACCGATGCTCCAGTGCTGGCCGCACGCACCCCCAGCCAGCCCCAGCCGCGCATCACTCTGAGCGCCGACCGCCTGCATCAGGCGCGGCGCCACGTCTTGCACATCACCGGTGACGACAAACGCAGCGTACTGGCCCGGGCCATGTCCGGCGACGACTCGCGCGAACTGCCGATCCGTGCCTTTCTTTCCTGCCCGCTGGCCGTCTACTGGGCCCCCTGAACTTGGAGTCTTGCTCATGACCATCGACAAACAGCTGCCGTCCACGCGGACCACCGAGCTCGACAGCATCTGCCTCAAGGCGGAAGTCATTCCGGTGCTGGCCATCGAGCGCATCGAGGACGCCGTGCCGCTCGGCCGCGCTCTGGTCGAAGGCGGACTCACCGTGCTGGAAGTGACCCTGCGTACCGACTGCGCCCTGGAAGCGGTGAAGCGACTCAAGGCGGCGCTGCCCCAGGCCAGTATCGGTGTGGGAACGGTGCTCACGCCGGCTCAGTATCGCCAGAGCGAGCAGGTGGGCGCCGACTTCGTGGTCACCCCCGGCACTACCGAAGCGCTCTACCGCTACGGTGTCACCAGCCCGGTGCCGATGCTGCCCGGTGTGGCCACGGTGTCCGAGCTGATGACCGGCTGGCAATACGGCTATCGCCGCTTCAAGTTCTTCCCCGCCGAAGCCAGCGGCGGCGTCAAGGCGCTGAAGGCTTTCGCCGGTCCTATCCCCGAGGCGCGTTTCTGTCCCACCGGCGGCATCACCCTGGAAAACGCCGAAGACTACCTGGCGCTGAAGAACGTGATGTGCGTAGGCGGCTCGTGGCTGACGCCGAAGTCGCTGGTCGATGCCGAGGACTGGAACGGCATTCGCCAGCTCGCCAAGGAAGCCGCCCAGCGTTTTCACCACTGAGCGGCTTCCCCGACCCTCTCTCGTGCTCTCTCGGCAGCCAGGTGCTGTCATTTGCCCGGCCATGTGGCCGGGCTTTTTTTGGCTTGATGAACACACTCAGGCGGCGGCGCCCACCGCTACCGGTGCCGCGCCGCGCTTGATCGCGGCGTAGCCCAGGCCGGTGATCAGCGAGCCGATGACGATGGCGCCGAGGTAGAGCAGCACCGGGGTGATGGCGTTGGGGATCAGCAGCACGAAGATGCCGCCGTGGGGGGCCATCAGTTGGGCGCCGACCAGCATCGAGAGGGCGCCGGTCACCGCGCCGCCGGCGATGCAGGCGGGGATCACCCGCAGCGGATCCTTGGCGGCGAAGGGAATGGCGCCTTCGCTGATGAAGCACAGCCCCAGCACGAACGATGCCTTGCCTGCCTCGCGCTCCGGTTCGGAGAACTTGTGGCGGGCGACGAAGCTGGCGATGCCCATGCCGATGGCCGGCACCATGCCGGCGGCCATGATTGCCGCCATCGGCGCGTAGGTCTGCGAGGCCAGCAGGCCCACGCCGAAGGTGTAGGCGGCCTTGTTTACCGGCCCGCCCAGGTCGAAGCACATCATGGCGCCGAGCAGGATACCCAGCAGCACCGCGTTGGTGGCGTCCATGCCGGCAAGGAAGCTGGTCAGGCCGGCCAGTATCGCCGCCACCGGCTCGCCGATGATGTAGATCATGGTCAGGCCGGTGACCAGGCTCGATACCAGCGGGATGATCAGGATCGGCTTGAGCGACTCGACGCTGGCCGGCAGCTTGACGTGGCGGGTCACCGCCAGCGCCACGTAGCCGGCCAGGAAGCCGGCGATGATGCCGCCGATGAAGCCGGCCTCGATGTTGGCCGCCAGCATGCCGCCGATCATGCCCGGCGCGATGCCCGGCCGGTCGGCGATGGAGTAGGCGATGTAGCCGGCCAGCACCGGGATCATCAGAGCGAAGGCGGTGCCGCCGCCGATCTGCATCAGCGCCGCGGCCAGGGTGCCCTCTTCCTGGAAGGCCTCGATGCCGAAGACGAAGGAGAGCGCGATCAGCAGGCCGCCGGCCACCACCATGGGTAGCATGAAGGATACCCCGGTGAGCAGATGCTTGTAGACCCCTTTCTCCTTGATGCTGCGGCTCGCATCGCTGCGACGAGCGGTGCCGGTCTCTTCCACCTCGGCCTGATCGAGGGCCGCCTCGATGGTGGGACGCGGCTTCTTCAGTGCGTTGCCGGTGGAGGTGCGGTAGATGCGCTTGCCGGCGAAGCGGGTCGGGTCGACCTCGATGTCGCAGGCCAGAATCACCACGTCCGCCGCGGCGATCTCCTCGTCGGTGAGCTTGTTCTGCGCCCCCACCGAGCCCTGGGTCTCGACTCGAATCGCGTGGCCCAGGCTCTTGCCCGCTTCGCTCAGTGCCTCGGCGGCCATGAAGGTGTGAGCCACTCCGGTGGGGCAGGCGGTCACGGCGACGATTTTGCTGCCGCCGGGCGCTTTATGCTGGGTGGCCACCGCGCTCTGGGCGGGCGGAGTGAAGCTCTCGGCCTCGCGCCGGGCGCGCTGCAGGAACGCCTCGGGGTCGGGCAGGGCTTCGCCGATGGCGGCGCGGAACAGTTGCTTGTCGGCAAAGCGCTCGGCGGCAGGAATCTGGTCGGCGGCGACCACGACCAGATCGGCCGCGGCAATGGCGTCGGCCGAGACGGGCTCGACGGCTTCGAGCTGGCTGTGCATCTCGACGCTGGCTTGCCAGCCCAGGCGACGGGCGGCCTGCTCCAGGCGCCGAGAGGCGAGGAAAGTGGTGGCCATGCCGCTGGGGCAGGCGGTGACGATGATCACGTTCATGCGAGGGCTCCCCCTGCGTCTACGTCGTTGAGGCGACGCACGCGGGTCTGTTGTTGAAGTTGCGGTAAGTCCTCGGCGTGGAGGTTGCCCACGCCCAGGTGACGAACCGATTCAGCGGAGAGTGCGGTGGCCAGGCGCAGGGCCTGGTCGGGCGGATGGCCGCACACCACCCCGTGCAGCAGGGCGGCAAGCAGGGTGTCGCCGGCGCCTACGGTGCTGGCGACGCTGACCCGGGGCGGCATGGCCTGCCAGGCGCCGCGATGGCTGACCCACAGCACCCCGGCAGCCCCGGCCGAGACCACAGCCTCCTCGATGCCGGCGGCGTATAGGCGTAGTGCCGCGGTCAGGCGTGCTTCCGCCGTGTCGAGGGTGTTGCCGGCCCAGGTGGCCAGCTCGAGCTCGTTGGGCTTGACCGCGGTGGGGCGAGCCGCAATGGCTTGATCCAGGGCGGCGCCGCTGGTATCGACCCACACCGGCAGGCCCGCCTCGCGCAGCCGGGTGACCAGCTCGGCCAGATTGGCCGGTGTCACGCCGGGTGGCAGGCTGCCGGCGATCACCACAGCGTCGGGGCGCCGTCGCGGGTCGCCGATGCGCGTGTCGAGACCGTCGAGCAAGCGCTGCCAGGCCGCTTCGTCGATGGCCGCGCCGGGGCCGTTGATGTCGGTGATGCGACCGTCGGCCTCGGCGAGCTTGGCATTGATGCGGGTCTCGCCGGGTACGCGCAGGAAGGCGTCTTCCACGCCCATGGCTTCGAAGGCGCGCAGGAAGGGGCCGTCGTTGTCGGCGCCGAGAAAGCCCGACACCGTCACGTCGTGATCTAACTGGGCCAGCACCCGGGCCACGTTGACGCCCTTGCCGGCCGCCGTCAGGTGGGTCTCATGGGTGCGGTTGACCGTGCCCGGCTCCAGCCGCTCCAGGCTGACGGAGAGGTCCAGCGCCGGATTCAGGGTGAGGGTGAGCAGGCGGGCCATCAGCGTGCCTCCAGGGCGTCGCGTACCGCCTCGCTGGTGGCCTGGGCCAGTGCCAGTTGGGCCTGGGTGCGGGCCTCGGCCAGATCGAATTCGCGCAGTCTGGCCTTGACCAGCGGTACCTGGCGCGCGCTCACCGAGAGCTCATCGACGCCGAGTCCGACCAGCACCGGCACCGCCAGGGTGTCGCTGGCCAGCTCGCCGCATACCCCGACCCACTTGCCGTGGGCATGAGCCGCCGCTACGGTCATCTCGATCAGGCGCAGCACCGCCGGATGCAGGCCGTCGGCTTGGGCCGAGAGCTCGGGGTGGTCGCGGTCGATGGCCAGGGTGTACTGGGTCAGGTCGTTGGTGCCTACCGAGAAGAAGTCGACCTCGGCGGCCAAGACAGGTGCCAGCAGGGCCGCCGAAGGCACCTCGATCATCACCCCCAACTGCACGTCGGTGGCGCGCTCGGCAGCGGGAATTTCGTCGAGCAGGCGCTCGAAGATGGCGCGTGCGGCGCGGAATTCGCCCACGTCCTTGACCATCGGCAGCATGATGCGCAGCGGCTGCGGCTTGTCCGCCGCCTCGCTGGCGGGGGCCGCCGCCATCAACAGCGCCCGCAGTTGGGTTTCGAGCACCTCGGGCCGGGTCAGGCTGAGGCGGATGCCGCGCAGCCCGAGGAAGGGGTTGTCCTCCTTGGGCATCGGCCAGTAGGGCAGCGGCTTGTCGCCGCCCACGTCGAGGGTGCGGGCCACTAGCGGACGGCCGTCAAGGGCGTCCAGAGCCTCGCGGTACTCTTCGATCTGCGTGGCGAGATCCGGCTCCCGGGCGTGGGCCATGAACAGGAACTCGGTGCGCAACAGGCCGATGCCCTCGGCGCCGCGCTCCACGGCATCGGCGGCGTGGGTGGTGTTGCCCAGGTTGGCGGCCACTTCCACGCGATGTCCGTCACGAGTTTGGGCCGGCTCGAAGCGCGCCTGCCACGCCTCGGCCTCGCGCCGCTGGCGTTCGGCCAGGCGCTGCTCGGCGCTGGCGCGGCGTTCGGCAGAGGGCGCCGGAATCACCCTGCCGCGTTCGCCATCAAGAATCAGCTCCTGGCCGCCTGCCAGCGTCAGCACCCGTTCGCCGGCGCCCACTACGGCAGGAATCCCCAGGGCGCGGGCGAGAATCGCGCTGTGTGCGGTGGCGCCGCCGCGGGCGGTGAGCAGGCCGCGCACCCGCTGTGTGTCGAGCCGCGCCACGTCGGAAGGGCCGATGTCGTCGGTCACTAGGATGTAGGGCGTCTCCGGCGGCTCGGGCAGGCTCACCTCGCACAGTACGCCGAGTACGCGGCGGCCGACGTCGCGCAGGTCGGCGGCGCGCTCGGCCAGCAGGCGGTCGGCGAGCATCTCCTGGGCATGGGCGGCGGTCTCGATGGCTACCCACCAGGCAGCCTCGGCCGAGCGGCCCTCCTGAATGCCCTCACGGGCGGCCTCGAACAATTCGGGGTCTCTGAGCATCTCCTCGTGCATGGAGAGGATCTGCGCCACTTCGCCGCCGCGGGCCTGCTGGACCAGTGCCTCGAGCTGGGCCGCCCCCTCGGCGATGGCCTGGCGCAGGCGCTGCTGCTGCTCGGCAGGGTCGGCGGCGCGCTCGGGATAGTCGAAGCGCGGGGTCTGCAGCACGAAGACCGGTGCGATGGCCAGCCCCGGCGATGCCGCCACTCCCGGGTGCGGCGTATCGTCGGGCAGCGGTTCGACGGGGGCCGCATCCGCCAGCGGCATGCTACGCTCGCGGCTCTCGTCGAAGGGCAGCACGTGCTCGCCCAGGCCGTCCGCCACGGCACGGCTCACGGCCTCGAGGGCCTGCTGGGCTCCCTCGCCTTCGGCGGAGAAGACCAGTTGCTGGCCGCGGCGGGCACCCAGGTTGATCACCTTGGTCAAACTGGAAGCGGACACCGCGGCGCCACCGCCTTCGGCCAGTCGTACCTGGATCGGCAGGCCCTGTTCCCGGGCCACCTGCACCAGCTGTTTGGCCGGGCGGGCATGCAGCCCGTGGGCGTTGAGCACCCGCGCCAGCCGGGTATGGGCCGCGGCGGATTCGCCGGCCAGGCGTGCCAGCACGGTGGCGGCATCGGCACTGGGCAGCTCGGCGGCAGCGCCGCTGTCGAGCAGGGTCAGAACGCGCTCCAGCAGGCCGCGGTGGGCGTCGCCCTGGGCGGCCAGGCAGAACACGCCCTTCACCGCTTCGCCGCCGCTCTCCAGGCGTTCATCCGGGGTGGCCAGGGCCAGCGCCGGCACCGCGACGCTGCGCTCGCCGAGGCTGAGCCACAGCCCTTGGCCCAGCGGTGCCAGGGGACGCTCGGCCACGTCGGCCATGAAGTCGCCACCCACGCAGCCGAGCTGACTCAGCCTGGCGGCGCCGGCCAGGGCCAGTTCGCGGGCGTCGCGGGCAGGAAAGCCGAGGCACAGGGTATCGGTGTCCAGACGTGCCTCCACTTGCGCCTTCGACAGCAGGGCGGCCACGGCCGCCGCCGAACCGGCACCGGCCAGCCGCTCGCCGACGCGGTCGTCGTCGAGTACGTGGGTGAGCTGGCGCAGGATGTCCAGGTGTTCGTCGCTCTGGGCGGCAATGGCGACCAGCACGTGGATGCGCTGGCCGTCGTGCCACTCGACCCCGGCGGGAAACTGCAGCACGCGTACGCCGGTGGCGAGAACGTGCTCGCGGCTCTCCGGGGTGCCGTGGGGGATGGCGATGGCGTTGCCAAGGTAGGTGGAGGACTGTGCCTCGCGCTGGAACAGGCCGTCGCGATAGGCGGGGGCGGTCAGCCCCGCCCGGTGCAGCGATTCGGCGGCCTGCTCCAGCGCATCGCGCCAGTCAGGTGCCTGACAGTCGAGGCGGACGTCCTCGGGGCGTAGCGTGAGCATGGGCAATCTCCTGTTGGCGGCGACCCCGATCGACACCGCTGGATCAAGTCCAGGTTTGTCGATTGTGTTTTGCTGAATCGTGTCACCTTGTCTATTCTTCATGCTGGATCGATTCATCTGCTTTCGCAAGTCAAGGATCTTAGACTTTGGCAGGGGGTGGGTGCTCAGCCACTGGCGTAGAATGACAGGCCGTTAACGGGGGAGAGCGATGACACTTGCTGAAATCGCACGCCTGGCCGGTGTCTCGCGCACCACGGCCAGCTACGTGATCAATGGACAGGCCACCGAGCGGCGCATCAGTCAGGAAACCGTCGACAAGGTCATGGCGGTGGTGCGCCAGCACCGCTATCGCGTGGATGCACAGGCCGCCGCGCTGCGGCGGGGCTCGAGTCGCATTCTCGGGCTGATCGTGCCGGACCTGGAGAATGCTAGCTATGCGCGGCTGGCGAAGCGACTCGAGCGCGGTGCGCGGGAACAGGGCTACCAACTGCTGATCGTCGGCTCCGACGACCGGCCGGAGAGCGAGCGTGAGCTGGCCCTGGCCCTGCGTGCCCAGCGCTGCGAGGTGTTGATCACCGCCAGCTGCTTGCCCTTGGACGACCCTTTCTATGCCGAGCTGATGGCCGATGGCCTGCCGGTGATCGCAGTGGACCGCGGCTTCGATCCGCAGCATTTCGCCTGCGTGGTGAGCAACGACAGAGAAGCCGCCGAGCGGCTGACGCGCTCGGTGCTGGGTGAAGGGGTGAAAAGCGTGGCCTGGCTGGATGCCGTGCCGGGGCTCTCCATCAGCCACGAGCGGCGCAGTGGGTTCCGTCAGGCTCTGGCCGGCAGCGACGCAACGGTACTCATGTACGGGGCCGAGCGCTACGAACGAGACGAGGGAGCGCGCCTGATGCGCGAGCTGCTCGCCGAGCACGGCTTGCCCGATGCTTTGGTCACGGCTTCCTACACGCTGCTCGACGGAGTCTTCGACGTGCTGCTGGAGCAAGGCGGATTGCCGCAGACGTTGCGTCTGGCCACTTTCGGTGACAATCGCCTGCTCGATTTCCTACCGCTGCCGGTCAATTCGGCGGTGCAGGATCACGAACGTATCGCCGACGCTGCCCTTGCCGCCGCGCTGGCTGCCGCCCGGGGCGATTATCGCCCGGGGCAGCAGGTGGTGGCGCGAACGCTGCGCTGGCGACTGCCGGCACGAGGGCCGCTGTGACACGGCCAGGCGGCATGGCTGGGTGGCTGGCTGGTATCGTCAGCTCTCGCCCCGCAGTCGGGCCAGGTCGTCACGATCGGGCAGGGCGGCATAGGCGCCGGGACGGGTTACCGCATGGGCGCCGCAGTTGGCGGCGGTGCGCAGGGCGCGATGCAGAAACGCCTCGTCCTGGTGCCAATCTGACGCTAGTTCCGTCTTGTCCAGATAGTCGGCCAGTTCGGCCAGCAGTCCGCCGATGAAGGCGTCGCCGCCGGCGGTGGTGTCCACGGCCTCGACCCTGGGTGGCGCATGGCGCAGCTCCCTGCCCACGCCCATGGCGCGCACTTCACCGGGGCCGTCGGTGATCACCAGCAGCCGGACGCCGGCGGCAAGCCGCTCGGCCAGCCAGGCCTCGGCGGGATGATCGGCGCGCAGGTAGTCGAGTTCATCCGTCGAGAGCTTGACCAGGCCGGCGCGATCGATCAACTGAGTGACCAAAGCGATGTCGGCGCTGCCGCCGGCCCAGAGGTTGTGGCGCAGGTTGGCATCGACGCTGACCAGGCAGCCGGCGCGGCTGGCCATGTCGGCCATGGCCAGGGTGGTGTCGGCGATCTCCGGCTCGGTCAGGCTGTTGCTGCAGAAGTGCACGATGGCCGGTTCGGCGAACACACCGGGCGGCAGGTGCTCCAGCCGATAGAGCAGATCCGCGGCCGGCGGGCGATAGAAGTCGAAGGTGCGCTCGCCATGGGCGTCGCGGGAGACGAAGGCCAGCGCCGTGCGCGCCTCGCGGGTGCGCACCACGCCGCTGATCTCGACGCCGTGGGCGGCCAGCTCCGCGGCCAGGAAGTCGCCGAAGTGGTCCTCTCCCAGCATGCCGAGGAAACGGCTGGGTATGCCCAGGCGCGCGCAGGCCACCGCCACGTTGGCCGGGGCACCGCCGGCGTAGGGGGTGAAGGTTTCCGAAGCGTCGCCGGCGAGGTCGCCCAGGCGGCTGGAGAGCATGTCGACCAGGGCTTCGCCGAAGGCGATGACGGGTAGCATGTGAATTCCTCGTGTTGTCCTTGTGAGTGGCGAACCTCAAGCCACCTCGTGACCCCGGGCGGATTCCAGCAGGGCATACCAGGTGGGGCGATCCATCTGCGCTTGGGCATCGGCATGCAGGGCCGCAATGCGCTCTTCACGCAGGCTGCCGATCACCGGTCGCGGGCGGCCCGGCAAGGCGCGCAGCCAAGCCAAGGCCAGCCCGGCCGGCGTGATGCCGAGCTCCTCGGCGAGCCGGATCAGCAGCCGTTCGGCCGGCCCCTGGAAGACCCGGCCGCCGCCCAGGGGCGACCACACCAGTGGTATCTGGCCGTCGCCGACCAGCGCATCGTAGGTGCCATCGAAGAGTGGCTGGGTGTGGTCCAGCGAGAGCTGCAGTTGATGCGTGGCCAGCTCGTGATGCATCGCCGCCTGCAGGCGGCGCCATTGGTCAGGCAGGAAGTTCGAGACTCCTACGGCGCCGACCTTGCCGGCATCAATGGCCTCGTCCAGCGCCCGGGCGGTGGCTTCGGCATCCATCAGCGGACTGGGACGATGCAGCAGGAAATGGTCGAGACGCTCGACGCCGAGACGAGCCAGCGAGTCGTCAATGGCGCCGGTCAGGTATTCCGGCGAGCTGTCGTAGTGCTTGACGCGAAACGGCGAGGCATCGCGCTCCGGCGTGACGATGCTGGCCTTGGTCACGACCCTGACGCGTGCCGCGAGCCCGGGGCGAGCGCGCAGGGCGGCACCGAACAGGGCCTCGCCCTGGGTATCGCCGTAGATATCGGCATGATCGAACCATCCGAGCCCCTCGTCGAGGCGGGCTTCGATCCAGTTGGCCAGGCGCGCCGGGGGATGCAGATCGCTCGCCTCGTGCAGGCGCATCATGCCCAGCAGAAACGGCGTCTCCAGCGCGCCGGTAGCGTGCTTCACGAGTCTGCCTCCCACGACAGGGTGGTACCCAGAAGGTGCTGGGCGCCGGGTACCAGCCATACCGGGTCGAGGCGGGTATTGGCCGACTCCACGCAGAGGAAGCGTCGCGCGGCGGCGGGCGAAGTATCGTCGGGCGGTGCCTCTGCAGGGTGCCACACCACCGCCGAGTCGCTGCCCTGGCGGGCGACGCGCAGGCGTCGGCTGCCGTCGTCGAGCACCACCTCGGCGTTGCTGTGATAGATGCGGTCGAGCCCGCCGCGTACGGCGAGCTCGCCCTGCTGTTCGCGCTCGGCGAAGCCGGCCAGCTTGTCCAGGTAGCGGGCGCCGGCCAGTCCCGTGAGGCGACAGGCGAAGCTGTCGGCCACGGCCAGGTAGCTGTGCAGAGCGCCGCTGAGCTTGACCGGGGTCTCGCCGACGTGCTCGGTGATCAGCTCCACGTGCAGACGCCGGGCATTGGCCTGGATCACCGCGCGCGGCACCAACTGGCTGTGCAGGCGCTCGCTGGGGGAGAGGTGCAGTTCGATGCCGCCCTCATGCTCGTCCACTGCGTCGAGACGCCACTGGGCCAGACGCGCCGGGCCGTGCATGGGGCCCGAGCGATCCGGGCTTTCATCGGCACCGCGCTCGTCGGCGAACCAGGGCCAGCACAGCGGAATACCGCCGCGAATGGCGCCGGGCAGCGCCTGGGGCGTGGGCGTGACCCACAGCCAACCGCCGGGCACCAGCGCCTCTTCTTCCTCGCCCATGCTCTCGGGCGCGGGGGCGGGAAGATCAGTACGCGCGGTTTCGGGCGCGTTAGTAGAGAGAGAGCCTTCAGCTCGCGCGGGGGTGGGCGCGTAAGGTAGCGAGCCTTCAGCTGGCGTGGCTTCGGACGCCGGTAAAAAGTGAAGCACCTGGGCGCCCTGCAAACACACCGCCAGTTCGCCCCAAGCTTCACGAGCCAACCACACGCGGCGGTCGGCCCACTCGCACTCACGCCGGCCGTCGGTCTCATCGAGCAGGGCTCGCAGGCTTTGCGGGATCATTCGCGCTCCTTCACGTCATTCCACTTCTTCGTTGTGCAGGGCCTCGGCGGCGCCCAGCAGCCCCGGCCAGGGCGCGGTGACCACTCGCACCGGGATGGTGCGGTTGTAGTCGCTCATGCGGCCCTTGGCGGTAAAGGCTTCGACGAAGCGGCTCTGGGGTAGCCAGTCCAGCAGTCGCGGCAAAATGCCTCCGCACAGATAGACCCCGCCGCGGGCGCCCATGGTCAGGGCGGCATCGCCGCAGACGTCGCCGAGGATCTTGAGAAACCGCAGCAGGGTATCACGGGCGATGGCGTCACCGCCCGCGGCGGCGGCCGTCACCTCGGGCGGGGTCTGGCAGCTGGGATTGGCGCCTTTCAGCGAGCAGTGGGCCAGGTAGAGGTCGAGCAGCCCCTGGCCACACAGGATGCGCTCCACGGAGACCCGGCCATAGCGGTTGCGGAAATGTCGCAGCAGGTTCTGCTCGCGCTCGTCGGTGGGGGCGTAGGTGACGTGTCCGCCTTCGGTGGGCAGCGGAATCCAGGCATGGCGGCCGGGAAAGATACCTGCCACGCCGAGTCCGGTGCCGGGGCCGATGACCAGACAAGTGGCGTGCTCACGTGCCACGCCCGGTTGCACCTCGACCAGCTCGTCTGGCGCCAGGTGCGGTACGCCCAGAGCCTGGGCGGTGAAATCGTTGATCACCTTGAGCCGTTCCAGGCCGAGGGCGGTCTGCGCCTCGCGGCGAGAGAACGACCAGTGATTGTTGGTCATGACCACCCGATCGCCGTCGATGGGGCAGGCGAAGGCCAAGCAGGCTTGCCGTGGGGTATCGTCGGCGGCCAGGCCGACCCGGGCCAGGTAGTCGCGCACCGCCTCTACCAGGCCGGGATAATCGGCGCAGGGCAGGGCGATGCTCTCACGGGGGGCGTGCTCGCCCGGCGTGACCAGAGCGAAGCGGGCGTTGGTGCCACCGATGTCGCCGATCAGGGCCGGTCGCGTCATTGGTCCTCCTGGGAGATCTTCTCGAGCTCGCGGGAGAGCACCTCCTCCTCGAAGCCGCCGAACACTCCGGCGCCCTGCTCGGCACCGGCGGCCAGATGACGGAAGCCGCCGAACAGCTCGCGTCCCATGCCGAAGTGGTAACGCTCCAGGTTGGGTTCGACGATGCCACGGCCGGCGAACTCGGCGGCGTCGACCAGCGCGGTCAGCTCACCGCGTTCGGCGTCGACCCGCACAACATCGCCGTCGCGCAGGCGTGCCAGCGGGCCGCGGTCTACCGCTTCCGGGGTGACGTGAATGGCCGCGGGCACCTTGCCCGAGGCGCCGGACATGCGTCCGTCGGTGACCAGCGCCACCTTATAACCGCGATCCTGCAGCACGCCTAGGAAGGGAGTGAGCTTGTGCAGCTCGGGCATGCCGTTGGCCTTGGGTCCCTGGAAGCGCACCACCACCACCACGTCGCGATCGAGCTCACCCGACTCGAAGGCGGCCTTGACCTGATTCTGGTCGTCGAAGATGCGTACCGGCGCCTCCACCACGCGGTTAGCCTGCTTGACTGCCGAGATCTTGATCACGCCGCGGCCGAGGTTGCCCTCCATCACCACCAGTCCGCCGGTGGCGGCGAAGGGGTTGGAGACCGGGCGCAGCACGTCGCTGTCGAGACTTTCCGTCGGCCCCTCGCGCCAGATGAGCTTGCCATCCTCGAGGAACGGCTCCTGGGTATAGGCGGTCAGGTCGGTGCCGAATACGGTGGGAATGTCGCCATGGATCAGGCCGGCATCGAGCAGCTCGCGAATCAGCAGGCTCATGCCCCCGGCGGCCTGGAAGTGGTTCACGTCGGCGCTGCCGTTGGGGTAGATCCGGGTCAGGCTCGGCACCGCCGCCGAGAGGTCGTTGAAGTCGTTCCAGTCGATGGTGATGCCGGCGGCGGCGGCCATCGCCACCAGGTGCAGGGTATGGTTGGTGGAACCGCCCGAGGCGAGCAGGCCGACCATGGCGTTGACGATGGCGCGCTCGTCGATCTGGCGGTAGAAGGGTCGGTAGTTGCCGCTCTGCTCGGTGTTGCGGATGGCCTGCTCGGCGGCGTAGCGGGTCAGCGCCTCGCGCAGCGGGGTGCCGGGGTTGACGAAGGAGGCGCCCGGCAGATGCAGGCCCATCATCTCCATCATCAACTGGTTGGAGTTGGCGGTGCCGTAGAAGGTGCAGGTGCCGGGGCTGTGGTAGGAGCGCGACTCCGCCTCGAGCAGCTCTTCGCGGCCCACCTTGCCCTCGGCGTAGAGCTGGCGGATACGGGCTTTCTCGTCGTTGGGCAGGCCGCTGGGCATGGGGCCGCCGGGCACGAAGATCGCCGGCAGGTGGCCGAAGCGTGCCGCGCCGATGAACAGTCCCGGCACGATCTTGTCGCAGATGCCCAGGTAGAGGGCGGCATCGAACATGTTGTGGGACAGCGCCACGGCGGTGGCCATGGCAATCACGTCGCGGGAGAACAGCGACAGCTCCATGCCCGGCATGCCCTGGGTGACCCCGTCACACATCGCCGGTACGCCGCCGGCGAACTGGGCGGTGCTGCCCATGCCGCGGGCGGCCTGCTTGATGATCTCGGGGTAGTCCTCGAAGGGCCGGTGGGCCGAGAGCATGTCGTTATATGACGAAACGATGGCCAGGTTGGCGCTGTTGGTCAGCTTGAGCCGATCCTTGTCGCCGGCATGATCGCAGCCTGCGAAGCCGTGAGCTAGGTTGCCGCAGGAGAGCTCGCCGCGGTGCACGCCCTGCTGGTGCTGTGCGGCCATGTGCGCTTCATAGAGCTTGCGGCGCCCGCGTGAACGCTCGCTAATGCGCTCGGTCACCTGCTCGACGGTGGAATTCAATGCGGTGGGGCGAGCCATGGAAGCACCTCGCGTCGTTAGAGGAATGTAAATTTACACAATTGTCGCCCATCGCTTGGCAGAATTGAAGGTGCTTGGCCAAAAATATGTAGTTTTATTACAGCGATGGAAAAGGTCGAAGGGTCTGCGCACAATGTAGGCGGGCGTCGGCCCGTTGTCAGCCGGCGCATCGGCCACTTCCCCTGGCAGGAACCCCATGTCCGAGCTGATCCTCAAGCAACTGTCCGCCATCGAGGCGGTGGCAGCGACGCAATGGAATGCACTGATCGGCGACGATCACCCCTTTCTGCGCCATGAGTTCCTTTACGCGCTGGAAGCGAGCGGTGCGGCCAGCCGCTCCACCGGCTGGGTGCCGGATCACCTCACGCTGTGGCGCGGCGAGTCTCTGGTGGGCGTGATGCCCCACTATCGCAAGTTCCACTCCTACGGTGAGTACGTGTTCGACTGGAGCTGGGCCGATGCCTGGGAGCGTGCCGGCGGGCGCTACTATCCCAAGGGACTCACGGCGATTCCCTTTTCTCCTGTGCCGGGGCCGCGGCTGGCCTTGGCGGCCGATGTCGACCCGCTCGCGGCGCGGGACCTATTGGCCGGAGTCTGGGAGGAGGGCGGGCTGTCGAGCTGGCATTTGCTGTTTGCCGTCGACGAGGAGGTCGACGCCTGGCTCGAGGCCAGGCCCGAGCTGCTGGTGCGCCACGGAGTGCAGTTCCAGTGGCGCGACCAGAGCTACGGCGACTTCGAAGGCTATCTGGCGGCCATGACGGCGAAGCGGCGCAAGACGATTCGTCGCGAACGACGCCGCGTCAGCGAGCAGGGACTCAGCCTGCATCGACTCAGCGGCGAGGCGATCGGCGAGCGCGAGCTCGAGCACTTCTTCCGCTGTTACGAGATTACCTATCTCGAACGCGGTCGCCACGGCTATCTCAACCTCGATTTCTTCCGCCGGCTGCGGCGTACCATGCCAGAGGCGCTGCTGCTCATTCAGGCGCGTCTCGACGAGCAACCGGTGGCCGCTGCGCTCTGCCTGCAGGGTAGTCGCACGCTATACGGCCGCTATTGGGGCAGCGAGGTGCTGGCCGACTGTCTGCACTTCGAGGCGTGCTATTACCAGGGCATCGAACACTGCCTGGCCAACGGACTGACCTGCTTCGACCCCGGCACCCAGGGCGAGCACAAGCTGGTGAGGGGGTTCGCCCCCAGGCGGCTGCGTTCGCTGCATCATCTCGCCGACCCCGGGCTGCGTGCCGCCGTGACGCGCTTCTGCGACGAGGAGCGTCGACACGTCGAGGCCTACTGTCGTGCCGCCGTTGAGGCACTGCCCTTCAAGGAGTGAGCTTTTCAGGGCGTGAGCCGGGCGGTCGTTGGTGGCATAATGCCGGCCATTCAGAACCATGAGGTCAACTACCGATGCTCAAGTGGCTCGCCATCGCTTTGCTGCTGTTGCTGGCGTTGCTGCAGTATCGCCTGTGGCTCGGTGACGGCGGTATTCATGAATTGCGCGAGATTCGCGAGCGCGTGGCCATGTTCGACGCCGACAACAAGCCGCTGCGCGACCGCAACCAGCGCCTCGCCGCCGAGGTCATCGATCTCCAGACCGGCCTTGATGCCATCGAGGAGCGGGCCCGCAGCGACATCGGCATGGTGCGTACCGACGAGCAGTTCTACTGGGTACCTGGCGTGGTGATCGAGGCGAGCGTCGGTCCTGTCGGCAACCCGGAGCCGACGGCGGGCAGCCCACGGGCGGGAGCGACCGGTGAGTGAGGACGGTGCATCCGGGCGGCTCTGGCTTGTGGTTCCCGCCGCGGGTCGCGGGCGGCGCATGGGCGCCGATCGGCCCAAGCAGTACCTGCCCCTGGAAGGGCGTCCGGTGCTGGCGCATACGCTGGAGCGACTGTACCAGGCCTTTCCACAGGCGCAGCTGTGCCTGTGCCTCGACCCCGACGACGACCGCTTCGATCCGGCCTGGGTGCCCTTTGCCCAATGGCGGCGCAGCCCCGGTGGGGCCGAGCGGGCCGACTCGGTGCGCCAGGCCCTGGCAGCGCTGGCCGACGAGGCCGGCGACGACGATCTGGTGCTGGTCCACGACGTGGCGCGACCCTGCGTCACCGTGGCCGATCTCATGACATTGCTGAGCGCGCTGCGTGAAGACCCCGTGGGGGCGCTGCTCGCCACGCCGGTGGCCGACACCATCAAGCGCGACGACGGCCAGGCGCGCATCGCCAGCACCGAGCCCAGAGACGGCCTGTGGCAGGCCCAGACCCCCCAGGGCTTCCGCTACGGCCTGCTGCGTCGGGCGCTGGAGCAGGCCGCGGCCGGCGGCGTCGGGGTCACCGACGAGGCCTCGGCGGTGGAGGCGCTGGGGCTCTCGCCGCGGCTGGTGCCCGGCCGACGCGACAACCTCAAGATCACCCATCCGGAGGATCTGGCCCTGGCCGCCCATGTGCTGGCCGCCCAGCGGGAAGGGCGCGCGCTCCATGCCGGGCAGGGGTGCGCTGGGCATGCCAATCATGCTTCAAAGGAGACTGACTGAATGCTACGGATCGGCCATGGCTTCGACGTCCACCGCTTCGGCGAAGGCGACCATCTCATGATCGGTGGCGTCGCCATTCCTTTCGATCACGGCTTCGTGGCTCATTCCGATGGCGATGTCCTGCTGCACGCCATCAGCGATGCGCTGCTGGGGGCCTGTGCGCTGGGGGACATCGGCCGTCATTTTCCCGATACCGATGCGGCCTGGGCCGGCGCCGACAGTCGTGCCCTGCTGCGCCACGTATATGGCCTGGTGCGCGAGGCCGGCTACCGGGTCGGCAACGTGGATGCCACGGTGATCGCCCAGGCGCCCAAGCTGGCGCCACATATCGCCGCCATGTGCACGCATGTCGCCGAAGATCTCGAGCTCACCCTGGATGCGGTGAACGTCAAGGCCACTACCAGCGAGCGCTTGGGCTTCACCGGTCGCGGTGAAGGCATTGCCGCCGAGGCCGTGGTGCTGCTGACCCGCGAGGGAGCGACGAGTGTCTGAGACGCGACGGCAGGGCGACTGGCCCCGCGCCACCGACGCCGAATTCGGCCCGCCGCAGGCCGGCGACTACCGCGCCGCGCCGGAGGACTTCGTGGTCGAGGAGGTGCTCGGCTTTGCCCCCGAGGGGCACGGCGAACACCTCTGGCTGTGGATCGAGAAGCGCGGCCTCACCACGCTGGATGCGGTGCGGCATCTGGCGCGGGCCTGCCAGGTGTCGCCGCGGGCGGTGGGCTACTCCGGCATGAAGGACAAAATTGCCGTGACCCGGCAGTGGCTCTCCGTGCAACTGCCGGGGCAGCCGGCGCCGGACGATCTGGTCGAGCGGCTGGCGGCCTGTGGTGTGAGAGTGCTTGAGCAGGCGCGCCATCCGCGCAAGCTCAAGCGTGGGGTGCACCGGGCCAATCGCTTTACGCTGCGCATCACCGGGGCGGCGGTGAATGCGCAGCTCGAGGCGCGCTGGGCCTGGCTCTGTCATCATGGCGTACCCAACCTGTTCGGCCCGCAGCGCTTCGGACCCGAGGGACGCAACCTGGCGCGTTCCCGGGCGCTACTGGCCCGCGGCTGGCGCAAGCGCGACGACAAGGAGGGCATGCTGCTCTCCGCCGCGCGCAGCTACCTGTTCAACGAGCAGCTCGCCATGCGTCTGGACGACGGCAGCTGGCAGCGGCTGCTGACGGGCGACGTGGCGATACTCGACGGCAGCGCCAGCCAGTTCGTCGTGGAAGCCCTCGACGGCGAACTGGCAGAGCGCGCCGAGCGGCTCGACCTGCACCCTAGCGGGGTGCTGTGGGGAGTGGGCAATTCCCTCGCCGAGGGCGAGGCGGTGCGCTACGAGCAGGCTCTGTGCGAGCGCCATGCCACCCTGTGCCAGGGGCTGGAGCGTGCCGGCGTGCGCGTGGCGCGCCGCGCCCTGCGCATGCGCCTGGACCAGCCTCGACTCGAGGTGTCGGCGGACGTGGCGCGGCTCGACTTTCATCTGCCGCGCGGTGGCTTTGCCACGGCGGTGCTGCGCGAACTGCTCGACCATCCCACCTTGACCTCTTTCGCCGAACGCACGGCGCCTGGGCATGAGCCCGGCTGAACCTGGAGGCTTTATCGAATGCGCAGACTGCTGCTATCCAACGACGACGGTGTGCATGCGCCGGGCCTGCGTGCCCTCTACGACGCCCTGGAGCTCCATGCCCGGCTGCGCGTGGTGGCCCCCGACCGCGACCGCAGTGGCGCCAGCAACTCGTTGACCCTCAATCGTCCCCTGGCCTTGACGGCGCTGGACAACGGCTTTCACTGTGTCGACGGCACGCCCGCCGACTGCGTCTACCTGGGCGTGAACGGCATCTGGGACGAGCGCCCCGATCTGGTGATATCCGGCATCAACCACGGCGGCAACCTGGGTGACGACGTACTCTATTCGGGCACCGTGGCCGCGGCCATGGAGGGGCGTAACCTTGGCATGCCGGCCATTGCCATGTCGCTGGTGGGCTCGCGCCACTTCGACACCGCCGGTCGGGTGGCGGCAACCCTGGTCGGTGCCGCCGATCAGCTTTCGCTGCCGCCCCGCAGCCTGCTCAACGTCAACGTGCCGGACCTGCCCTGGGAAGAGATCCAGGGCTTCCGAGTGACCCGCATGGGCTATCGTGGGCCGGCGGAGCGGCCAATGGAGGTGCGTGATCCCCGGGGCCGTTTACGCTACTGGATTGCGGCCGTGGGGCAGAGCGCCGATGATGGCGATGACACCGATTTTGCCGCCATCGAGGCGGGATACGTATCGATAACACCGCTGCAGACCGATCTCACCCGGCATGCAGCGCTCGACGATGTGCAAGGCTGGTTGGATGCATTCACCTGAACGATTGCCGGAACTGCTGCGCGGCGTCGGCATGACGTCGCAGCGTACCCGAGACCGCATGGCGGCACGTCTGGCCGCACAGGGCATCGTCGATGAGCGGGTGCTGCGGGTGATGGCCGAAGAGCCACGCCACCTCTTCCTCGACGAGGCCTTGGCCCATCGTGCCTATGAGGATACCTCGCTGCCCATCGGCCACGGCCAGACCCTGTCGCAGCCATGGATGGTCGCGCGCATGACCGAGCTGGTGATGCAGGAGGCGCCCCAGCGCGTGCTGGAGATCGGCACCGGTTCCGGCTATCAAACGTTGATTCTCTCGCGTCTGGTGCCGGAACTCTGGTCGGTGGAGCGGATCAATGCCTTGCATCACCGGGCAGCGAAGCGGCTGCGCCTGCTGCGGGCGCACAACGTTCGCTTGCGTCTGGCGGATGGCGGCCACGGCTGGCAGGAGGTGGCGCCGTTCGACGTGGTATTGCTCACCGCCTGCGCCCATGAGCTGCCTCAGGTGCTGATCGACCAGCTCGCCGAAGGCGGCGTGATGATACTGCCCTTGGCCGATCCGGGCGGCGACCAGTGGCTTACTCGGGTACGCCGCGTGGGCCATCAAACAGAAGTACAGCGGCTCGAGCGCGTGCGCTTCGTGCCGTTGCTGCAAGGAGTGATTCGTTGAAGCGACAACTCAGTGTCTTCCTCAAGGGGGCCGGCATGGGAGCGGCCGATGCCGTGCCCGGGGTTTCCGGCGGCACCATTGCCTTCGTCACCGGCATCTACGAGGAACTCATCCACACCATCAAGCAGTTCGGCCCCAGCGCCTACCCGGCATGGCGTCGCGGCGGGCTGGCCGGGCTCTATCATCATCTCAACCTGGCCTTCGCCTTGCCGCTGCTGCTGGGCATCGGCGTCAGTCTGGTCAGCGTGGCGCACCTGGTGGTGTGGCTCATGGACGATCATCCGCTGCTGCTCAACGGCTTCTTCTTCGGCCTGGTGGCGGCGTCCGCCATCGTGGTCAGCCGGCATCCTGCCGATTGGAAGCTGTGGCATCTCGTGCCGTTGATCGTCGGTCTGCTGCTGGCGCATGGGCTGCCGTCGCTGATGCCGCTGGTCACCCAACTGGGCGTTCCCTCGCTGGTGTTGATCGTGGGCGGTGCCATCGCCATCAGCGCACTGCTGTTGCCCGGCGTCTCAGGCAGCTTCCTGCTGTTGACCATGGGGCTCTACGGCACTGTGATGCAGGGCATACGCAGCTTCGATCTGGCACTGCTCTCGACTTTCGCGGTAGGCTGCCTGATCGGCCTGTTCGGCTTTTCACGGCTGCTCTCCTGGCTGCTTCGCCGCTATCATACGGCCACACTGCAGCTGTTGATCGGTTTCATCGTCGGCTCGCTGCCCGTGCTCTGGCCCTGGCGCGAGCTGGTTCGCTATCAGCTCGGTCCCGAGGGGCAGATGATTCCGCTCGACTACCGCTATCTGACACCGGGCGATTACGCCATTTTGACCGGAGAATCCGGCCTGATGCTGCCCGTGGTGATTGCCATGTTGTTCGGGGCGGCACTGGTGCTCGGGGTGGCTCGCGGCTCGGGCGGCAGCGCGCCCGGCCGGGCGGCAAACGGCTCTCACAATTCGCCTGACAAGGAGGGCTCCAATGCGTAAGGTTTTTCTCGTCTCGGCCATCGCTCTGGCCGTGGCCGGCTGTGCCGCACAGCAGGATTATGGCACTCCTCAGGTTCGCGATCTCTCGGTGAGTCGCGAGCGTGCTCCGGCAAGCCATTACACGG
Organism: Halomonas sp. MCCC 1A11062; assembly: GCF_021404355.1. Lineage (NCBI taxonomy): Bacteria > Pseudomonadati > Pseudomonadota > Gammaproteobacteria > Oceanospirillales > Halomonadaceae > Halomonas > Halomonas sp. MCCC 1A11062. The sequence goes on along the minus strand of NZ_JABFTW010000002.1, from coordinate 276,168 downwards.
TCGAGCAGGGCGATACCCTGTACGGCATCGCCTGGCGGCATGACATGGATTATCGCGACCTGGCGCGACTCAACCAGATCGGGCCGCCATATCGCATCCAGCCCGGCCAACAGCTGCGCCTGAGCGATGGCGCCGGCGCGCCGGCGCGCCAGGAGCCCTCGCGTGAGCTGGGCGACTCCCAGGTGGCAACGGCTACCGCACTGGGCGGCGGCACCACCGCCCAGGCCGGCGACAGCGATTGGCTGATGCCTGACGAAGAGCGCATCGAGCGTAACCGGCGCCTCACCGTAGAGCCTCTCGGCGGTCAGGCGAGCGCCCCCAGCGAGACGGCGTTGGCCAGTGCGGAGCGGGTCGCCGAGCCGGCTCCCACCGCGGAGCCGGAGCGCACGGCCGAAGCCCGCGTGGATGCCGAAGCGGCCGTTGCCTCTCAGCAGCAACCGGAACCCCAGCAGCAGCCGGAACCCCAGCCCGAACCCCAGCCGGCGGCACAGCCCGAACCGGATGCCGGCACGCAAGTGGCGGGTGAGCCGGAACGTCAGCCCGCAAGTGCTGGTCGTACCTATACACCGGTAGATGAGGTGCCCTGGCAGTGGCCTGCGGACGGTGAGCTGGTCGGTCGTTTCGGTGAAGGTGGAAGCATAACGGCCGGCATTGATATTGCCGGACAAAAGGGGCAACCTGTCAGAGCAGCCGGTCCCGGTATCGTGGTCTATGCCGGCAGCGGGGTGCGGGGCTACGGCAACCTCATCCTGCTCAAGCATAACGACCAGTACCTGAGCGCCTACGCCCACAATGACAGCCTCCGAGTGACGGAGAACGATGTGGTCGAGGCCGGTCAGGTGATCGCCACCATGGGCGACAGCGATGCCGAAAACGTCAGGCTGCATTTCGAGGTGCGCAAGGATGGCCAGCCTCAGGACCCTCTTAAGTACCTGCCGCAGCGATAGTCGAGTCAGTAGTCAGTTGGTAGTGGCTGTCGCTGGGGTGGCAAGGTGGTCATAGGTACCCACCGGTGCCATGAGGAGTCAATAACAAAAGAGCTCTGCATGCGGATCATGCAAGAGATAACGACATTTCAGGACGAAACCACGGGGTAGCAACCGATGAGCATGCTTGAACGGGACCTTCAGGATGTTGATCTCGACGACGTCACCGAGTCTGATGAAGAGCTCAGTACGGAGTCGGACAGCTCGGCTAGCGACAGCGACGACGATACCGCCTTCGAGAAGGCGCTGAGTCGCGAAGACAAGCACTATCACCATAGTCTCGACGCCACCCAGATCTATCTCAACGAGATCGGCTTCTCGCCCCTGCTGACACCGGAGGAGGAGGTCTATTACGGCCGCCTGGCCCAGAAGGGCGACCCGGCGGGGCGGGCGAGAATGATCGAGTCCAACCTGCGGCTGGTGGTCAAGATTGCCCGCCGCTATCTCAATCGCGGCCTGACGTTGCTCGACCTGATCGAGGAGGGCAACCTCGGGCTGATTCGGGCGGTGGAGAAGTTCGATCCCGAGCGCGGCTTCCGCTTCTCCACCTACGCTACCTGGTGGATTCGCCAGACCATCGAGCGGGCGCTGATGAATCAGACCCGCACCATTCGTCTGCCGATCCACGTCGTCAAGGAACTCAATATCTACCTGCGTGCGGCCCGTGAGCTGACCCAGAAGCTGGATCACGAAGCCACACCGGAGGAGATCGCCGACTATCTCGACAAGCCGGTCGAGTCGGTGAAGAAGATGATGGGGCTCAACGAGCGTGTCTCCTCGGTGGACTATCCCATGGGTGGCGAGAGCGACAAGCCGCTGATCGAGACTCTGGCCGACGACAACGAGCAGGGTCCCGAGTCGTCGCTGGTCGACATCGACGTCAAGCAACATGTCGATGAGTGGCTTGCAGAGCTGACCGAGAAGCAGATGGAAGTGGTCATCCGCCGTTTCGGCCTGCGAGGCCACGAGGCGGCGACCCTGGAGGAGGTCGGCGACGAAATCGGCCTGACCCGCGAGCGGGTACGCCAGATCCAGGTCGAAGCGCTCAAGAAGCTGCGTCGCGTACTCGAGAAGCAGGGCCTCTCGATGGACAACATCTTCAACGAGTAACGGCAGATAGAGCAGAAACAGCCGACCTTCGGGTCGGCTGCATATTTTCTGCATGCTGATGCGCTATCATTAGCACCCTCATCATGCAGGGATGAACAAGGAAACGATCAATGCATCGCTCACCATTCACTAGGCGATTTCAGCGCCGTGGTCTTGCGGCAATCGTCGGTCTCGCCATGGCAGGCAACGTGCATGCTGCCGATCTGTGGACCATTGCCCAGGATGCGCTGGCCAACGATGCCGAGCTGGCTTCGACCCGCTCCGGTTTTCAGGCCACCGAGGCGGCGCGGGACGTACAGCGCGGCACCTTGCTACCGCAGATCGGCCTCGGCGGCAGCGTCAGTCACACACGTACCTATTCGAGCCCCGCACAAGGGGCGGCCGGCAGGGTACAGGAGGGCGCCGAGGAGCTGGGGGCCGGTGCTGCCGCCTTCGACCAGGACGATACGGTGAACAGTGTAGGGATCAGCCTCGATGCCGAGCAGGCGCTCTACGACCCGACCCGCCGTGCCCAACTGCAGCGTGCCGAGAGAGAGATCGATCGTGACGCTCTGGGGCTGGAAGCGACCCAGCAGCAGCTGCTCTACAACGTGGCCAACGCCTACTTCGAGATACTGCGAGCGCACGATATCCTCAGCGCCCGCCGCGCTCAGGAAACCGCCATCAGCCGCCAGCTCGAGCAGGCTCGGGAGCGCTTCGAAGTCGGCTTGATCGCCATTACCGACGTGCATGAGGCCCAGGCTCGCTTTGACCTGGCGCGGGCTCAGCGCATCGCCGCGGAAGGGGCCATGCAGGTCAGCTTCGAGGCGCTGGAGCGGCTGACCGGCCACCGCTATGACAGCATCGATGCCCTCGACGAAGAGGTGCCCATTGCCTCGCCACAGCCGGCCGACCGCGAGGAGTGGGTGGCGCTGGCCATGGCCAACAGCCCCATGGTGTTGATGGCCGAAGCGGGTATCGAGGTGGCCAGAAGCACTCTCGAGGTCTCCCGTGCCGGCCAGCGTCCGGTGGTGTCGGCATTCGCCAACTACGGTTGGGCGGATACCGACCGCAGCGGTACGGCGCATCAGTCGGAGAGCCAGGTCGGGCTGCGTGCCAGCCTGCCGCTCTACACCGGCGGTTCGACCCAGGCGCAGATTCGTCAGAGCGGCTTCCTGCTCGAGGCCACGCAGTACGACTTCGAGGCGCAGCGACGCGACACCATCCAGCAGGTCCGCTCCCTGTTCACCCGGGTGAACAACGACGTCGAGACCGTCGAGGCGCGCCGCCAGGCGATCATCTCCAATCAGAGCGCTCTGGAAGCGACGCGTTCGGGCTACGAGGTGGGTACGCGCAACATCGTCGACGTGCTCAACGCCGAGCAGAACCTGTTCAACGCCATCGCCGAGCACGCCGAGGCGCGCTACGACTATGTGCTGGGGTTGCTCCAACTGCAGCTGCAGGCAGGCATCCTCGGGGCGGATTCTATCCAGGCAGTCAACGCCTGGCTGTCCGAGGAGGAGCGCGTCTCGCTGGAGCTGCCGGATGAGGCCAACGACAATCCGGTCATGAACATCGGTGAGCGGCCTCAGGCGCCTTCGTGAAAAATCTCGAAATTGCCGCCAAAAAACGTAGATAATCACCGAGAACCACCGAGTAATCGGTGGTTTCTTTCGTGAAGCGGCTTGAGTTATGAAAGATAATACTGCGCTGTTCCCTATCAGCGGAGGTTGCCATGGCCAGGCCCCTGGTCGCAGACATCGATCTTGACGCCCTGCGTCACAATTATGCCCTGGCTCGTGAACTGGCCGGGGAGAGCCGGGCTCTGGCGGTGATCAAGGCCGATGCCTACGGCCATGGCGCCGTGGCGTGTGCCCGCGCGCTCGAGTCGCTGCCCGAAGGCAAGCGTCCGCCCGCCTTTGCCGTGGCCTGCCTAGAGGAGGCCGAGGCCTTGCGCCTGGGTGGCATCGAGTCGCCCATCGTGCTGCTCGAAGGTATTTTCGAGGCGGCGGAGCTGGCCCGCGTCGAGGCGCTCGACCTGTGGATGGCGGTGCACAGCGAATGGCAGCTCCGAGCCTTGCTGGAGCATCGTCCGGCCCGGCCGATTCCAGTCTGGGTCAAGGTCGACTCCGGTATGCACCGGCTGGGCTTTGCCCCCGAGCAGGTGGAGTCGGTATGGCAGCGCCTGGCGTCAGCCCCTGGGTGTGCCACCGGCCTGCAGCTGATGAGTCATTTCGCTACCGCCGATGCCGTCGATGCCGGCTACTTCGAGACCCAACTGGAATGCATGCGCGACCTGGCGCAGCGCCTGAAGGCACCGCTGTGTCTGGCCAACTCCCCGGCCACCCTGGCCTGGCCGCAGTCCCATGGCAGCTGGGTTCGCCCTGGGGTCATGCTTTACGGCAGCGATCCGCTGGAACGACCCAGCGAGGCCAGCCGCCAGCTGCAGCCGGTGATGACGCTGCGCTCCGAGATCATTGCCGTGCGCGACCTGGCAGTGGGGGAGCCGGTGGGCTACGCCGGGCGATGGCGGGCGCCGCGACCATCACGCATCGCGGTGGTGGCCTGCGGCTATGGCGACGGTTACGATCGGCATGCGGTCGACGGTACGCCGGTGCTGGTGGCCGGACAGCGCACGACGATTGCCGGCAAGGTGTCGATGGACATGCTGACGGTGGACGTGACCGACATCCCCGAGGCCGACATCGGCACCGAGGTGGTACTGTGGGGGCGCTCCCGTCATGGTGCGGTGCTCGGCGTCGATGAGGTGGCTCGCTATTGCGATACCATCAGCTATACGCTGTTGACCGGTATTCTGCCGCGAGTTCCCCGGCGCTATTCGCGGCTCGACTGAACGGAATCCTGCATGTCCAAACGCAACTGGCCCGACTCCTACGCCCATCCCCGCTTCTGGCCTGCATGGCTGGCCATCGGTGCCATGCGGGTGGGGGCCTGGCTGCCATGGCGGCTCAAGCTCGCCATCGGCAGGGCGCTCGGTCTATTGGCCTGGGCCGCAGTGCCGCGCCGTCGCCATATCGTCGACACCAACCTGAAGCTCTGTTTCCCCGAGCTTGGCGATGCCGAGCGTGCCAAGCTGGTGCGTGAGACCTTCGAGGCCAATGGCATCGGCATTCTCGAGACCGCAACGGGCTGGTGTCGCGACCCCAAGCATCTGCGCCATCGTGTGACCTACAAGGGCCGCCATCATCTGGATGCGGCCTACGCCAAGGGCAAGGGCGTGCTGGTGGTGGGCATCCACTTCTCGACGCTGGACCTGGGCGGTGCGCTGCACTCGCTCTACTTCCCTTCCGACGTGGTCTACCGGCCGCACAACAACCCGCTGTTCGATCGTTTCATGACCCGCGCGCGCAGTCGCATCTTCGGCGAAGCCATCGATCGCCATGACCTGCGCGGGGTAGTACGGCGCATCAAGGCCGGGCACATCGTGTGGTATTCGCCGGACCAGGATTTCGGCCGCGACGTCAGCGTGTTCGCTCCGCTTTTCGGCATCGAAGCGGCAACCATTCGCCTGACCGCCAAGATCGCGCGAATGACCGGAGCGCCGGTGGTGCCGCTAATGTTTCACCGCAACCCGGATGATCGCACCTATACCATCGAGTGCCACCCGGCGCTGGAGGATTTCCCCAGTGGCGATGAAGTGCGTGATGCCAGGCAGGTCAACGCCTTCATCGAGCGGGCGATCGGCAAGCACCCGGAGCAGTACATGTGGCTGCATCGGCGTTTCAAGACGCGCCCGGAGGGCGAGCCGGAGCTCTACTGAGCCCGGCAGGCACGAGCCGACAAGCGGCAGTTTCGTACGGTGATGTAGCAGAACCATAACAAGGCGTCACCGGTGGTAACTTGACGCTTCGGTGAGTTCACGCAAGGCTTAAAGGCACCTGATAGGGAAACTGCGCCGAAGGAAATTGGCGCTAAACGAGTCAAGGAGGTCCATATGCTCGGCAATGCCATGCTGTTTCTGATCATCGCCATCATTGCGGGGGTGCTGGGTTTCACCGGCATCGCCGGTGCGGCGACGACCATCGCTCAGATCCTGTTCTTCCTGTTCATCGTGTTGTTCATCGTCTCGCTGATCACCGGGCGAAAACCGTAGCCTTGCCATCTTGGCAAACGCAACGAGGCCCCGCATGGCGGGGCCTCGTTGCGTTTGTGGCATCCGGCGAGATCAGGCGTCGATGCGCTTGTACTTCATCCTGTGCGGGGTGTCGTTACCGACCCGCTTGCGGTGATCCGCTTCGTAGTCGGTGTAGTTGCCCTCGAAGAACTCCACGTGGGAGTCGCCCTCGAACGCCAGAATGTGGGTGGCGATGCGGTCGAGGAACCAGCGATCGTGGGAGATCACCAGAGCGCAGCCGGGGAAGGCGAGCAGCGCCTCTTCCAGTGCGCGCAGGGTCTCGATGTCGAGATCGTTGGACGGTTCGTCGAGCAGCAGTACGTTGGCGCCCTGCTTCAGGGTCTGGGCCAGCTGCAGACGGCCGCGTTCACCGCCGGAGAGGTCCTTCAGGAACTTCTGCTGGTCGTTGCCCTTGAAGTTGAAGCGGCCAACATAGGCGCGTGAGGAGACCTCGTAGCCATTGATGTTGAGGATGTCCTGGCCGTCGGAGACCGCTTCCCACACCGTCTGCTTGTCTTCGAGGGCGTCGCGCAGCTGTTCCACGTAGGCGATGTCGACGGTCTCGCCGATCACCACCTCGCCGCTATCGGGCTGCTCCTTGCCGGTAATCAGCTTGAACAGGGTCGATTTGCCGGCGCCGTTGCCGCCGATGATGCCGACGATGGCCCCCTTGGGTACGGTGAAGGTGAGATCCTCGTAGAGCAGCTTGTCCTCGAAGCGCTTGGACACGCCGTGGAACTCGATCACCTTGTCGCCCAGGCGCGGGCCGGGCGGAATGTAGATCTCATTGGTCTCGTTGCGCTTCTGGAAGTCGCCCGACTGCATCTCCTCGAAGCGGTTGAGGCGCGCCTTGCTCTTGGCCTGACGCCCCTTGGCGTTGCTGCGCACCCACTCCAGCTCGTGCTTGATCGCCTTCTGGCGTGAGGCTTCCTGCTTGGCCTCCTGCTCCAGTCGCTTCTCCTTCGATTCCAGCCACTGGGAGTAGTTGCCCTCGAAGGGGATGCCGTGGCCGCGGTCGAGCTCGAGAATCCAGCCGGCCACGTTGTCGAGGAAGTAGCGGTCGTGGGTGATGGCTACCACGGTACCGGGGTAATCGTGCAGGAAGCGCTCGAGCCAGGCGACCGATTCGGCGTCCAGGTGGTTGGTGGGCTCGTCGAGCAGCAGCATATCGGGGCTGGAGAGTAGCAACCGGCACAGGGCCACGCGACGGCGCTCACCACCAGAGAGGTGGCCGACACGGGCGTCCCAGGGCGGCAGGCGCAGCGCCTCGGCGGCGACTTCCAGCTTGCGCTCGAGGTTGTGCGCGTCGGCAGCCTCGATGATGTTCTCCAGGCGCGCCTGCTCGGCGGCCAGGGCATCGAAGTCGGCATCCGGCTCGGCGTAGGCGGCGTAAACGGCGTCCAGCTTGGTCTGCGCCTCCTTGATCTCGCCCAGCGCCTCCTCCACGGTCTCGCGCACGCTCTTGTCGTCGTCGAGCTGGGGCTCCTGGGGCAGATAGCCGATGTTGATGCCGGGCATGGGGCGCGCTTCGCCTTCATGCTCCTTGTCTACTCCGGCCATGATGCGCAGCAGGGTCGATTTGCCGGCACCGTTCAGGCCCAGCACGCCGATCTTGGCGCCCGGGAAGAAGGATAGGGAGATGTCCTTGAGGATCTGCTTCTTGGGCGGAACGACCTTGCCCACCCGATTCATGGTGAAGACGTATTGCGCCATGGAATTCCACTGGAGTTGAGGGGTTCAGTGGCCACGATGATAGTGGTCGGGCAGGGCAAAGGCCAGTGTCGCTGCGATGGGGGTGTCTACTCTTCTTCTTCCTCGTCGAGCAGCATCCAGTCGTCTTCGATGACGCGCTTGAGGCGGCGCTCTTCCAACAGGGCCTCGACGCGGCGTCGGGCACGCAGGGTATCGGCACGGCTGGAGGCGCGAGGACGCACATAGTCGTCGTCGTTCACCGCTTCGAGGAAGTCGTCGTCGTCGTGAGTGTCGTTGACAAGGGGTTCATGGCTCATGCGAAGTCCTCCCATGGCCCAGTGTCGACCGCGCTGCGATCGACGTATCGCACATCCGCTTCGCGTCCGAAGCGACGGACCTGAAGCGCCATCGGTGCCAAAGATCGGCACCTGACGGCTATATATATCCGGAAGGAGCCGAGAGCAAGCTTAATCGCGATTTTTTTCTTTGCGCCTGCAGGTTACGAGAGGCCGTGCTCGGCCTTGATTCGTTCCAACTCCCGCTGCGCCTCGACGCGCTCCGTGACGTCCTTCTGTACACCGATGTAGTAGGTCAGGTTGTCGTCGGCATCGTAGACGGGGGTGATCGACAGCTCGTTCCAGAACAGGGTGCCGTCCTTGCGGTAGTTGCGCAGCACCTCCCGGCACGGCCGGCCCTCGGCCAGCGCTTTGCGGATGTTGTCCAGCGCCGGCTGGTCGCGGTCGTCGTTCTGCAGGAAGCGGCAGTCCTGGTACAGGATCTCGTCCGCGCTGTAGCCGGTGAGCCGCTCGAAGCCCTTGTTGACGTAAATGAGAATGTTCTCGTCACCTTCCTGTTCGGCGACCACGATGCCGTCCTCGGAGGCGTCGACGATTCGCTCGAGCAGTTCGGGGCTGATCAATGGGGTTCGTTTCATTCCAGGCATTCCTGTCTCGGGCTTGGCGGTTACCGATCGTGTCTATTACCAAATGTCACTATGCTACACCATGGCCAGCCGGCGCCAGATTGACAACGTCTACTGAACTTTACTCGACATCCGGCAGGCGTGCAGCGGAGGTGGCGGCTCCCAGCGCCATCACGGCCAGTACCACCAGCAGCCAGTCGGTACCCAGCCACTGGGCCAGCACACCCGTCATGCCACCGACAAAAAGCATCAGCACACCGGTGATGGTATTGGAAAGCGCGACGTAGAGTGCCCGTTTGTCCTGGCCTGCCATGTCGACCAGGTAGGTCTTGCGGCCCAGGCGCACCCCGGCGTGGACGACGACAAGCAGAGCATAAACCAGGGCATAGGGCCATACCTGGGTGGTCCACTCTCCCGGCAGCCAGGCGATGCCGGCGCCGAGCAGACAGCAGGCCGCAGCGCCCAGGCCGGTGTCGCGCAGCACGCTGCGACTGGAGGTGTCGGAGCGCTTGCCCCACACCGGGCTTGCCAGCATGCCGGCGAGGCCCGAGACCACGATCAGCAGGCCCAGCCCGCCAAGCTCGGCGCCGCTCTGCTGCTGACCGAGCAACGCTACATAGGGCAGTGCCAGGGCGCTGGCCAGCAGCAGCGCACGTGAGATATTGAAGTGCAGGAAGTTGCGGTCCTCACGCATCAGATGCAGCCCCAGTTTGATGCTGCTCCAGGCGTTCTCGCCGCCCTCCACGGCGCCCGGCACCTCGGCGATGCGGGCCGCGCACAGGGCATTGACGGCCCAGCCCAGCGCGGCGACGCCTAGCAGTGCCGCCAGGGCCAGTTCGCCGGGGCGATCTTCGAACAGCATCAACACGCCGCCGGCAGCCAGGGTGACGGCCCCGGCCACGCTGCCGCTCCAGCCCAGCAGGTTGCCGCGGCGCTGCTTGGCGATGGTCTTGCCCAGCACGTCCTTGGTGGCGATGGACGAGAGCCCGCGGGCCAGCGAAAGTGCCACCAGCGTGATCAGTACCAGGGCGCCGCCGAGCCCGCCCTGGCCGAACAGGGCGAGCAGCGCGAGTGTCACCGCCGCCAAGGCCTGGAGGCAGCCGCCGACGACCCAGGCCCACTTGCGCTGCGGCTTGAGACGAATGAAGCCGGCGACGAACAGCTGCGGCAGCAGGGCCCCCGCTTCGCGGATCGGCACCAGCAGCCCGACCATCCACAGCGGGGCGCCGATCACGCCGAGCAGCCAGGGTAGCACCAGGCGGGCGCTGGAGAGTTCGTCTGCCAGCTTGTTGCCCAAGGAGGCGAACAGGTGCAGGAAAAAATTGCGTGGCTGCTCGTCGCAGGCCTCGTCGGCGATGTCCTTGCACATGCGGCTGTCTTCATCGCCCGTCAACCACTCGTACAGTCGCGACTGGCTGATCTCGCGCTCGCTCATTCCGGCTCCTCGGCTGCTATCATTCCGGTTCCATTGTTGCGACAGGGTGGTCCGCATGTCACGCATCCGCATCCATTACTGCACCCAATGCCAGTGGCTGCTGCGCAGCGCCTGGCTGGCCCAGGAGCTGCTCTCCACCTTTGGCGAGGAGCTGGAAGAGGTCGCCCTTGTGCCCTCCCACGGGGGCTATTTCGAGATCTTCTTTGATGACGAGTCGCTTTGGGAGCGCAAGCGCGACGGCGGCTTCCCCGACAGCAAGCAGCTCAAGCAGCGGGTACGCGACAGACTCGACCCCGGGCGGGACCTGGGGCATATCGATAGATGAAAACCATGGCCAGTGCGGCAATGCCGAATCAGGACCGCCAGGCGATTCTGTTCGGCCTGGGCGCCGTGGCGCTGTGGTCGACGGTGGCCACCGCCTTCAAGGTGGCGCTGGGCTACATGTCGCCGCTGGAGCTGATGTGGCTGGCATCTGCAGTGTCGTGGTTGCTGATGGGCGTGCTGGTGATGCGTCAGGGGCTGCTCGGCCAGGCCCTGCGCCGCGGCTGGCGCACCGCCGCCTGGGCCGGGTTGATGAACCCGGTGGCCTACTATCTGGTGCTGTTCGGTGCCTATGCCCGCCTGCCGGGCCAGGAGGCCATGGCGCTCAACTACACCTGGGCGTTGGCCATGGCCTTTCTCGCCGTACCCATCCTCGGCCAGCGGCTGACCCGCACCGACGTGGCGGCAGGGCTGATAGCCTATGCTGGGGTGTGGGTGATCGCCACGCGAGGGCAGGTGCTCGACGTGGCCTTTGCCGATCCGCTGGGCGTGGGGCTGGCGCTGGGCTCGACGCTGTTGTGGGCGCTTTACTGGCTGCTCAACGTGCGCGACGCCCGCCCACCGCTGGTGGCCCAGTGGCAGAACTTCAGCGTCGGCCTGCCGGTGCTCACGCTGCTGATGCTGCTGGGGCCCGGCTTCACCTGGCACGGCTGGGCGGCGCTGGGCGCCGGGGTCTACGTCGGCCTGTTCGAGATGGGCATCGCCTTCGTGCTGTGGCAGCTGGCCATGCATCGGGTGTCGCGTACGGCGCGGGTCTCCAACCTGATCTTCCTGTCGCCGCCGGTCTCTCTGCTGCTGCTCTATTTGGTGGTGGGCGAGCCGATCCTGCTCTCCACTCTGGTCGGGCTGGTGCTGATCCTCGGTGGCCTGGGGTTACAGCAATGGCAGAAGGCACCGCGGGCAGCGGCTCAGGAGAGCAGCTGATATTCGAACAGCAGTTGCTTGAAGTCCTGGCGCTGATGGGCGAAGAGATAGACTGACACCTGCTCCTGCTCGGGCCAGAAGCGATAGATGACCCGGTAGCCGTCGATCAGCAGCTCACGGTAGTGGCCGATGCCCAGCTCCAGGGCCAGGCAGCAGACAGGATAGGTATGGGGATGGGTCGAGAGCCGTTCGAGACAGGTCGTGACGAGGTTTCGTGAAATTGTCTCGACACGCGGCAACGGGAGCTCGAGTTTGTCGAGCAGGAAGTTCTCGCAGGTTTCCAGGCTGAGTTCTGCCGTGGCTTCGAAGACCACTCGCAGCGGCGTTGTCATAATGATTCGCCACGGCGTGCCTCGTGCCTGGTCTCGAGCCGCGCCATGAACTCCTCGGCGCTCATGGTCTTGCCTTCCTCACGGCTCTTCTCGCCCAGGCTCAGCAGCTTGAGCAAGGCAATAGCCTGCTCGCGGCGCTCGTGGGCGGCGTAGGACTCCACCACGTAGGTAGGCTTGCCCTTTTGCGTGATGACCAAGGGCTCCTCCACGTCGAGTGTGGCCGCATTCTGCTTGAGGTAGCTGATGGTCTCGGTGCGCATGAGTGCACTCCTGATAACATGATGGTGGTCCAAGAATAGTCCGCAAATGGACCGCCGGCTAGTCGCTCATTCCGCTGCCACTTCGGCCAGCTGCACGCCGTTGTTTTCCAGCATCGGTTCGAGGGCGGGCCAGACGTTGTCGAGTATGATGGGTTGGGCCTCGGCGGTGGGGTGGATGCCGTCGCTCTGCATCAGGCCATCTTCCAGCGCCACGCCTTCCAGCAGGAAAGGCACCAGTGGGGTATCGTAGGTATCGGCCAGACGGCTGAAGACGTCGGTGAAGGCGCGGCGGTAGGCCTGCCCGTAGTTGGGCGGAATGTCGATGCCGAGCAGCAGCACTTCGGCGCCGGCGGCCTGGCTGGCCTCGATCATGCCGGCCAGATTGGCCTCCATCTGGGTCGGCGGCAGGCCGCGCAGACCGTCGTTGCCGCCCAGCTCGAGCAGAACGATGTCCGGGTCGTGCTGTCCGAGTAGCTCGGGGAGCCGGCTGGCACCGCCGCCGCTGGTCTCTCCGCTGATGCTGGCATTGACGACCCGCGCGCTGCCGTCGAGCCGCTCCTCGAGCAGGGTGACCCAGCCGGCCTCCTGCTCGAAGCCATAGGCTGTGCTCAGGCTGTCACCTATTACCAGCAGGACCGGACGCTCGGCTGCCAGGGCCGGAGCAGTGACCAGTGCCAGGGCGAACAGCGCGCTACCGGCAAGGCCAGCGCCGCAGGAACGCCAGCGCGCCAGCCAGACGCCTACCAGACCAAAGGGAAAGACTTTCACCATGACCGACTCCTTGACTCGAGATGCTGTTTCGCTTGCCGCCGCTTCCGGGCGTGACGCCAAACCGATTCTACATGCTCGTCAGCTGAGCAAGCAGGTGACGAGTGGCGAACGGCGGCTCACCATTCTGAGTGGTCTGGAGCTCGAAGTGTTCCCCGGCGAGAGCGTGGCGATCCTCGGCCAGAGTGGCGCAGGCAAGTCGACCCTGCTTGGCCTGCTGGCGGGGTTGGACGAGCCGAGCGGCGGCGAGCTCGAACTATTCGGCGAGACGCTCGGCAAGCTCGATGAAGATGGCCGCGCCCGGCTGCGTGCCGGCCGGGTCGGCTTCGTGTTCCAGAACTTCCAGCTGCTGCCGACCTTGACGGCGCTGGAGAACGTGCTGCTGCCATTGGAGCTCTCGCCGCTTCCCGACGCCGGGGCCCGGGCCCGCGATTGGCTCACCCGCGTCGGTCTGGGTGAGCGCATGGAGCATCTGCCCAAGCAGCTTTCCGGCGGCGAACAGCAGCGGGTTGCGCTGGCCCGGGCCTTTGTCACCGGCGCCGAGCTGGTGTTCGCCGACGAACCCACGGGCAACCTGGATCAAGCCACCGGGGCGCGCATCATCGACCTGCTGTTCCAGCTCAACCGCGAAGCCGGCACCACCCTGGTACTGGTGACTCACGACCATGCGCTGGCGGCGCGCTGCGATCGTAGCCTGCGTCTGGAGGAGGGGCAGCTGATCGAACTATTGCGCGATGAAGAGGTGGGCGCATGAGCCGAGCCTCTACCCAGGCCGAGGGCGCCAACCTGCTGCGCCTCTCCGCCCGCGGCCTGCTGCGCGATCTGCGCGCCAGCGACGTGCGTGCGCTGTTCGTCGCTCTGGCGCTGGCGGTGGCCGCCTCGACCATGATCGGCTTCTTTCTCGACCGCCTCGACCGTGGTTTGACCCGTCAGGCCGGTCAGCTGCTGGGCGGCGATCTGGTACTCGAGCAGGGCCGCCCCTTCAGCCAGGAGCTGCGCCAGACCCTGGAAGAGGCCGGCATGACGCTGAGCGACCAGGTCGACATGGTGACCATGGTCAGCTTCGGCGACGCCTTCCAGCCGGCCAGTCTCAAGGCCGTGGACAGCATCTACCCCCACTACGGCGAGGTCTACGTCGACCGCGGCGAGGGTCTCGAGACGGTCGGCCACGGCCCCGCTCCGGGGGAAGCCTGGGTGGCGCCGCGCCTGGCGCTGCTGCTGGAGGCGGAGCTGGGCGACCGCATTCAAGTGGGCGAGGGCGAGCTGACGTTGACCGGACTGGTCGAGCGCGAGCCGGACCAGTCCGCCGGCTTCGGCAACTTCAACCCGCGGTTGATGGTCCATCTCGACGACCTCGAGGCCACCAACCTGGTGCAGCCGGGAGCGCGGGTGGAATTCGAGCTGCTTGCCGCCGGCCCGCCCCAGGCGCTGGATCAACTGGCGCCGCTGCTCGAGCGCCTGCGTCGTGACGGCGTCGAGGTGCGTGACGTGCGCCGCGACCGACCGGGCCTCGGCAACGCCCTGGAGCGTGCCGAGCGCTACCTGAGCCTGGCCGGTCTTGCCGCGGTGCTGCTGGCCGGGGTGGCGGTGGCCATGGCCACGCGCCGCTATGTGGAGCGGCATCTGGATACCGCGGCGCTGCTGCGCTGCTTCGGGGCCACTCAGCGCGATCTCACCTGGCTCTTCGCCCTGCAGCTGCTGTGGCTGGCGCTGGCGGCATCGCTGCTCGGGGCGCTGCTGGGCCTGGTCGGTCAGGCCGCGCTGCTGGCGCTGCTCACGGCCTTCCTGCCGCTGACTCTGCCGCCGCCGGGCTGGCTGCCGCTGTGGCTCGGTGTGCTGACGGCGCTGGCGGTGCTGGTCGGCTTTGCCGGCCCCACGCTGCTGCGCTTGAAACGGGTCAGCGCGCTCAAGGTGCTGCGCCGCGAGCTCGACCCGCTGCCGGCCGCAGCCTGGCTGGTGGTGCTGGTGGCCAGCCTGGTGTTCGGCGGTCTGCTGTGGCTCTACTCCGGCGACTTCGGCCTGGCGGCTTCGCTGCTGGTCGGCGGGCTGGTCATGCTGGTGGTGCTGTGGAGTCTGGGCGGTCTGTTGCTCGGCCTGGTACTGCGCGTTGCCGCACGTCTGCCCCAGGGGGGCGGCAAGGGAGCGGAGTTGAGCCAGGCCCTGCGCCTGGGCGGGCGCCAGCTGGCGCGGCGGCGTTCCGCCAGCCTGGGGCAACTGCTCGCCTTCTCGGTGACCTTCTTCGCCATGGCCATGATCGCCATGGTGCGGGGCGACCTGCTCACCACCTGGCAGGACCAGTTGCCCGAGGATGCACCCAACTACTTCGCCATCAACATCCAGCCCGCCGAGCGCGAGGCATTCATCGAGGCCCTTGAGGCCAACGCCGACGACCGCACCGCGCTCTACCCGATGGTGCGTGGGCGGCTTACCGAGATCAACGGTGAGTCGGCCCGTGACGCCGTGCCGGTGGAGTCCCGCGGTGACGGCTCGCTGCGTCGTGAACTCAATCTCACCTGGCAGGCCGAGCTGCCCGAGGGCAACCGGATGGTAGCCGGCCAGTGGTTCGATACGCTTGCGGAGGCCTCACCCAACGGCTGGCTGGGCGAGGTGGATGCCGAGCCGGCGCAGAGCGTGGTGCCGATCTCGCTGGAGGATGGGCTGGCCGAGCGCCTGGGCCTGTCGCTGGGCGATCGCCTGACCTTCACCATCGGCGGCGAGGAGATCGTCGGTGAGGTGGCGAGCCTGCGCAACCTGGACTGGGACAGCTTCCGGCCCAACTTCTTCGTCATCTTCCCACCCGGGGTGCTGGAGCGCTTCGGCCACAGCTTCATCACCGCATTCCATCTGGAGGCGGGGCAGGGCGAGACGCTGCGCCAACTGGTGCAGCGCTTCCCCGGAGTGTCGCTGCTCAACATCGACGCCATCCTGGCCCAGGTGCGTGACGTCGTTGCCCAGGTGACCCGGGCGGTGGAGCTGGTGCTGGCCTTCGTGCTGCTGGCCGGGGTGAGCGTGCTCTACGCCTCCTTGACGGCCAGTCGTCCGGCGCGGGCTCACGAAAGCGGCCTGCTGCGGGTGTTCGGCGCCGGCCAGAGCCTGATTTCCCGTGTGCAGGGAGCCGAGTTCGCCATTCTCGGCTTGGCCAGCGGGCTGATGGGCGCGCTGCTGGCCGAGCTGGCTACTGCCGGCATCTATATCGCCTGGTTCGATCTGGCACCGCGCCTTCACCTATGGCTTTGGATCGTGCTGCCCTTGGGTGGCGCGGCGCTGATCGGTGCCATCGGGCATGTCCTGTCGCGGGGCCTGCGCAAGCAGGCCCCGGCGGCAAGCCTGGGGCTGCTGGGAGAGGCCTGATGCCTCCGCCGCGACGTTGAAACGCCCGCGGCGATGTTTGAGCGCTGCACTGCATGAATGCGGTTACACTATGTAAACGCGAATGTGGTGCGGCGTGCCTTGCCACCTTCCTATCCGACCGATGCAGTGCACAGGAGGTGGCATCGATGAAGCTTTACCGACCCCGATCGATCGGCCTGAAGCAGGCCCTTGTCTTCGTTGCGCTCTTCGGCGCCCATGGTGTCGCGATGGCGGACGCAGAGCGCTTCGAAGCCGACCTGCGCGCGCTGTTCAGCGAAGGCGGAACGCTTTCCATCGGCGATGTCTCGAGCGCCATGCTGCGTTCACGGCTCACCGCCGAGGATATCGTGTTCGAGGCCGAGGAGGGCGAGCGGCTGCTGATCGACCGTTATATCGTCAGTGGGGACTACGACGCCCCCACCGATGTCACGCTCGAAGGCCTGCGTATCGAGGACAGCCTCACCGAACTGACCCTGATGAGTGTCGAGCGCATCGTGCTCGGTGAGCCGTCGCAGGCGGTGTTTCCGCTGCATGATGATGCGCTGACGCCCGAGCAGGTGCGCCTGGGTAGCCTTGCCATCGACGGCATCGTGATCGAGCTTGCCGAGGAGATCTTCTTCGACACGCCGCTCAGCAGCGGCCATGGTCGCATGACCATCGACAAGCTGCGCGGCGAGTCGCTCTCCCATGAGGCGATCGGCATGCTGGAGATCTCCGGCATGGCTGGCGTTTTCGATGAACTGGAAGAGCTCGGCTCCGGGTCGTTCACGCTGCGTTCGCTGCGCCTGGAGGGGCTGACCGGGATCGATAAAGAGGGCGAGGAGAAATTGGCCTCGCTGGTGCTGCGTGATCTGGCCGTGGAGTCTCCCGAGCTGGTCGCTCGTCTGGCCCTGTTCGATCTCGACGGCAACTTCGACGACGGCAAGGGTGGAGTGCGTCTCGAGGGGTTGCACATGGATCTGGCGCGCATGATCGAGCTCGCTCCCGAGGATGAGCGCACCCAACTGCGCATGGTCAGCAACGTACTGACCGGCGGCAGCGGCGAGCTGCGCCTCGATGCCGCCTTGCTTGGCAGCTGGCAGGAGAAGGATGAACACAGCGTGCTGATCAGCGACAGCCAGATCGACATACACGATGCCTTGAGCCTGCTGCTCGACATCAATCTGCCGCTGCTGCTACCGCACGAGGTGACACCCAGCGATGCCTTCAGCAACATGGAGTGGCTCGAAGACGCCACCCTGCTGGGCGGTAACATTCACCTGAGCCTGGCCAACCAGGGCCTGTTCTCGCGCCTGGCCACGCTGGGGGCGGCCATGGAGGGCGTGACCGAGGCGCTGTACGTCGAGCAGGTGCGCACCCAGGCCCAGGGCTTCGGCATGATGTTCGGCCCCGAGATCCAGGCCATCCTGGTGGGATTGGTCGACCTGCTGGAGGGCAGTGCGCAGCACCTCGACGTGCGTGTGACCCTGCCGGCACAAAGCACCGTGACCAGCTATATGAGCGACCCGTTGGGGGTGCCGGGGAAGCTCAGTGTTAAAGTCGAAACTCGTTGATCCAGCTCTTCTCACTAAACCCAGCATGAGAATTTCTGCACCAGCCCATGACGGCCTTTCAAGTGAAAGCCGCCATGGGCTGGGGTATCATGGCGCATCCCGATTTCCCCATGCGAGGTTTGCCGCCGATGTTCAGCCGTGACATGACGATTGCCGGTTTCGATGATGCCCTGTTCGATGCGATGCAGAAGGAGGTCGCACGCCAGGAAGCACACATCGAGCTGATCGCCTCCGAGAACTACGCCAGCCCGCGCGTTCTGGAAGCCCAGGGCAGCCAGCTGACCAACAAGTACGCGGAAGGCTACCCCGGCAAGCGCTACTACGGCGGCTGCGAGTACGTCGACATCGTCGAGCAACTGGCCATCGACTACGCCAAGCAGCTGTTCGCTGCCAGCTACGCCAACGTTCAGCCCCACTCCGGCTCCCAAGCCAACAGCGCCGTGTTCCAGGCGCTGGTCAAGCCGGGCGACACCGTACTGGGCATGAGCCTCGATGCCGGCGGTCACCTGACCCACGGCGCCAAGCCGAATTTCTCCGGCAAGCACTACAACGCCGTGCAGTACGGCATCGACGGCAGCGGCCGCATCGATTACGAGGAAGTGGCGCGTCTGGCCCGTGAGCACCAGCCCAAGATGATCATCGCCGGCTTCTCCGCCTACTCCCAGATCATCGACTGGGCCAAGTTCCGCGAGATTGCCGATGAAGTGGGCGCCTTCCTTCTGGTCGACATGGCCCACATCGCCGGCCTGGTGGCGGCCGGGGTCTATCCGAGCCCGCTGCCCCACGCCCATGTGGTCACTACCACCACCCACAAGACCCTGCGCGGCCCGCGCGGTGGCCTGATCCTTTCCGCCGAAGGCAACGAAGAGATCGAGAAGAAGCTGCAGTCGGCCGTGTTCCCCGGCGGTCAGGGTGGCCCGCTGGAGCACGTCATCGCGGCCAAGGCGGTGTGTTTCAAGGAGGCCATGGAGCCCGGCTTCAAGAGCTATCAGCAGCAGGTGGTCAAGAACGCCCAGACCATGGCCGGTGTGTTTATCGAGCGCGGCTACGACATCGTTTCCGGTGGCACCGAGGATCACCTGTTCCTGCTCTCGCTTATCAAGCAGGGCCTGACCGGCAAGGATGCTGACGCTGCCCTGGGCCGCGCCCACATCACCGTCAACAAGAATGCGGTGCCTGGCGATCCGCAGAGCCCGTTCGTGACCTCCGGTCTGCGCATCGGCACCCCGGCCGTGACTACCCGCGGCTTCGGTGAAGGCGAATGCCGCGAGCTGGCCGGCTGGATCTGCGACATCCTCGACGTCATGGCCAAGGGTGAGGATACCGCCGCCATCGAAGGCGAGGTGAAGGGCAAGGTGGAGGCCGTCTGCGCGCGCTTCCCGGTCTATCGCTGATACGCTGAACGACCTTTTCGGATAGTAGAGCCCCGCGCCGTCCAAGACGGCGCGGGGCTCTGCGTTTGTGCTGCGCTGGCTGCCTAGCCAGCCAGCGGGGTCATGGGGAATGGGAGTCGACGATTTATCCAATCGGCAATGCTAGGAAAAAAGGGTTGGTGCTGTGAGCCTTTTTTCGCATGTCGGTCAGCGCGTCGCTCAGCCGTTGCTTGCATTTTTCTGAGCACCGCCTCATGCGGTGTACCCGGCGTGCTACCATATTTGAAACGGCTTGTATCGTTGCGTAAATGGGTTCCGTGCCAACGCCAGATCTGCAGGTGACCCTCGATGGGCAGGAAACAGGATGCCTCGGAGCTTGAGCATGCGCTGCATGCCTGCCGGGCTGCCTTCGTTTCGGTGGGGCTGTTCAGCTTGTTCATCAACCTGCTGATGCTGGTGCCGGCCATTTACATGCTGCAGGTCTACGATCGCGTTCTCGTCACGATGAGCGGCGAGACACTGCTGATGCTCACCCTGGTGGTCGTTTTCCTGTTTCTCGTCATGGGGCTGCTCGAACTGGTGCGTTATCGCATCCTGGTGCGCTTGGGCAACCGCTTCGATCTTGGGCTCAATGGCAGACTCTTCCAGGCCATGTTCGGTGGTGGCCTGCTCACGGGCAGCCAGCAATCCGCACAGCCGCTTACCGATCTCTCCACGCTGCGGCAGTTCCTCTCCGGCAACGGGCTGCTGGTCTTCTTCGATGCGCCCTGGGTACCGATCTACCTGGCGGTGCTCTTCCTTTTTCATCCCTGGCTCGGTCTGTTCGCCACTGCCGCAGGCTTGCTGCTGGTGGCGCTTACCCTGATCGGCGAGAAGATCACCCAGCCGCTGCTGAGCGATGCTGCAGCCGAGCAGATCAGGGCCAACGAGCTGGTGGAAGCCAATCTGCGCAACGCCGAGGCGTTCCATGCCATGGGTATGCAAGCGGGGGTGCGGGCCCGCTGGTTGCAGCGGCACCGGCGCTATCTGGCCGGGCAGTCGCTGGCCTGCGACCGGGGGGAAGCGCTGGCCAGCAGCGCACGAATCCTGCGCTTGCTGGCCCAGTCGCTGATTCTGGGACTCGGCGCCTGGTTGGTGCTAAGGGCGGAGCTGACGGCGGGCATGATGATCGCCGGCTCCATTGTCATGGGGCGGGCGCTGGCACCCATCGATCGCATGATCGGTAGCTGGCGGGGCTTCGTCTCCGCCCGTGGGGCCTATCGCCGCCTCGAAGAGCTGCTGCAGCGGGTGCCGCAAGAGCCTGAGCGCATGGCCCTGCCTCGGCCCAGGGGAGAGCTTCGCCTCGAAAGCGTTTCGGCATGCGTACCGGGTGGGCGACAGCCGGTGTTGCACAACGTGAGCTTCGAACTCGCTGCCGGTGAGCATCTTGGCATCATAGGCCCCAGCGCTGCCGGAAAATCTTCATTGATCAGAGTCATGTTGGGCATCTGGCCGGTGACGAGCGGTGCGGTGCGTCTCGACGGTGCCGACATCGCCACCTGGAAACGTGACTTGCTGGGGCCTTGTATCGGCTATTTGCCCCAGGACATCGAACTCTGCGACGGCACTGTGGCCGAGAACATCGCTCGCTTCGGCGAGGTCGACTCGAAGCGGGTCGTGGCGGCGGCCCGCAAGGCGGGGGTCCATGAGATGATCCTCTCCTTGCCCGAAGGCTACGACACCGTCATCGCTTCCGGCAGCGGTCTTTCCGGTGGCCAGCGTCAGCGCATTGCCCTGGCGCGGGCCCTTTATGGCGATCCCGTGGTGGTAATGCTGGACGAGCCGAATGCCAATCTCGATGACCGCGGCGAGCAAGCTCTGAACGAGGCCATGCAGACGCTGAAACGGGAGGGCGTCACGCTGTGCGTCATCAGCCATCGGATCAGCGTACTGAAAGACATGGACCGGCTCCTGCTGCTGCGCGACGGAGAAGTGCAGCGCTTCGGTCTGCGTGAGGAGGTCATGGCCGGCCTGGCCATCAAGCCGGTACCCGCGGCCACGGCGGAGGCGCGTTCGTTCGCCTCAAGGGCGATGGGAACGCCTGTGGGAGGCGGCAATGAACATTGCGCATGAACCCACGGAGCCGCGTAGGCAAGGTGGCGACGAGGCACTGTCGGAGCTGGTGTCGTGTGAGGTGCCTCTGGATGAGCGTCGCTACCACGGCTTCGGTCTGCTGGTGCTGCTGCTGGGCCTGGGCGGCTTCGTTGGCTGGGCCTCCTTCGCTGAGCTCGCCGTGTCGGTGGTCGCGCCCGGTCATGTGGCGGTCGAGTCCTTCCGGCGTTCGGTCCAGCATCTGGAGGGGGGAATCGTGAGGGAGATTCTGGTGGCGGATGGCGATCTGGTCGTGGCCGGTCAGCCTCTGGTCGTGATCGATGACATCCAGGCCCGCAGCCAGCTTCAGATCCTGCGCTCCCACTACCTTGCCTACCGGGCCACTGAGCTGCGGCTACTGGCCGAGCAGCAGGGAAGCGAGGCGTTGGCCATGCCGGAAGAATTCACGCAAGGCGACTTGCCCAGAGCTCAGGAGGTGATGGCCTTGCAGCAGGCGCTGTTCGTGGCCAGGCGCCAGTCCCACCTGGGCTCGCTGGAAGCACTGGATGAGCAGGTGATACAGATGCGCCGTCAGGTCGAGGGTTTGGAGGAGCTGGTGCGCCTGGGCGAGCGTCATCTCGCCTCGCTGCGTGCCGAGGAGCGCGATCTGCGGGGTTTGTTCGAGAGGGGATTGGTCAATAACCTCAGACTGCGGGAGGTCGAGCGCGATCTTTTGCTGATCGAGGGGGAAGTTGCCGCCCGTCGCGCCGAGATCGGTCGCCTCGGTTCGCTGCTGAGCGAGAACCGCCTGCAGCGTGAGATACGCGTCCAGGAGTTCCACAAGGAGATCGCAGAGCAGCTGCGGGACGCCCAGGCGCGCGTGGCAGAGGCCGAAGAGCGCATGATCTCGCTGTCGGACCAGCTCCTGCGTACCGTGATCAAGGCGCCGGTGGAGGGCACCGTGGTGGATCGTCGTGTGCATTCGGTCGGCGACGTGGTGCGCCCCGGGGAGTCGCTACTGGATCTGGTGCCGGTGGGAGAGGGCTTTCTCATCGAGGCGCGTGTGCCGGGACGGGACATCGACCGGCTCTATACCGGTCAGACGGCCGAGATACGCTTTTCCGCCTTCAATCAGCGGCGCACCCACACCAGCCCGGCCCAGATCGTCTACGTCAGTGCGGACAGCCAGCACGATGAGGCAACCGGAGCCAGGTACTATCGCGTGCGCCTGCGGGTGTCGGATAGCGAACGGCAGGCCCTCGATGGGCACATGCAGCTGTTGGCGGGCATGCCGGCGGAGGTCATGATCCATACCGGCGAGCGCACCTTCGCCAGCTATCTGCTCAAGCCACTCGCCGACATGTTCGTTAGAGCGGCACGGGAGGAGTGAGCCTGCGGGCTCGGCCGCCGTCAGGCCAGGAAAGCATCGTCGTTGAGCTGAAAGTCGTTGTACCAGATCTCCCTGGCTTCCTGGTTGCGCGCGAAGAGAAAGAACATGCCGTCGGTGGCGGCACCTACCGCATGCACCGGGGTCTGGGGGTCGCTCATGTTCTCTCCGTCGCGGCTGCTGGTCATGATCTTCGTTCCCGGACTCGAGGCATCGAAGCTCAGTTCCGCGGCCGAGGAAACCTTGAAGTGGATGTCGCCATAGGGCCGGTTGGTGTTCTCCTGATAGAAAACGTAGATCTGCTCGTTGTCCTCGTCGTAGACCAGCGTCGGACGGCTGCCGTTCTGGGAAGCGGAATGTACCAGCACCGGCGCTTCCCATTCGCCCGGCATGCCCTTGATGGCCCAGATGGCGTTCTTGTCGTCCTTGACGGTCATGATGATGCTGCTGCCGTCCCACAGCACGGCAAGGTGGTTGTCCAGCACGACAGCACCGGTAATCGTCTCGATCACCCAGCCGGAGGCATAGCCGGCGGGAGAGCTGGGTGTGGCCTGGTAGGCGAATTTCCACAGACCCGTGGCGTCGTCGCCATAGACGAGACCGACATGGTCGATGCCGTTGAGCGTGAAGGCGACGAAGTCGACCTTGTTGTCGCCGTTGCTGCCGGAGATGGTGCTGGGGCCGCTGTCGATGGTCACCGTGGCCCAGGTGGCAAGACTGGAAGAGGTGGGGTAGGCCAGCTTGAGGCCTGCCGAACCGCCTGAAGCCGAAGGGCCTATCATGGCCACCACCGGTATGCCGTTCTGATCCAGGCCGAGCGCCATTTCCGTGTTCTGTTCCCACTCGGCCCCTGCCAGCTTGCCGCCCGAGCCCGCCAACTGCACGTCCTTCTCGATGGCGAACGTCTGCTGCTGCTGGTCGTAGCTCATTTGATAGAGCCTGGGTTTCGTCTCGGTGGGGCCGAAGTTGAGCACGTAGAGCGTGTCGCTCGCGTCGTGCCAGGCGATGTCGGCGCGTCGACCGCTGGTGAGCAGGGTCGGGCTGGCGCTGCTCCAGCCGCCCTGCGTGCCGGGCTCGGGCAGGGTGCCGTCGAAACGGTAGACGTGCCAGCCGCTCTGCTCGGGCAGCACGGCCCACCATTTGCCGTCATGGAAGAAGCTCTTGTTGGCGTTGTTGTGTTCGAAGTTGCGGCGATCGCTGGTGTTGAAGGCCGTTGCGATATAGCTCGTCTCCAGCGGCAGAGGTGGCGGCACGTTGTGGGTGACGGAGACGATGACCGTAGCGGCTGCGCTCTGCAGGCTGCCGTCGGAAGCGCGGTAGGTGAAGCTGTCGCTGCCGATGAAGCCCGTGTTCGGTGAGTAGGTCATGGTGCCTGTCGGGTTGAGCGTGACGGTGCCGTTGGTGGGCTGGGTGAAGCTGCCCACCGTCAGCGGGTCGCCGTCCGGGTCGCTGTCGTTGGCCAGCACGGCGATCTCCACGGCCACACCCTCGGTGGTCGTGGCGCTGTCGTCGTTGGCCACGGGTGGGCGGTTCACCGGCGGCTCTCCGCCGCCGTCGAGGTGGTACTCGACGATCAGCTTGGGCGGTACGCCGCCCTCCGCCGAGGCGAAATCCCAGCCATCGGGACCCAGCGGCAGAAAGGCCCAGCCGTAGTTGGGCTGACCGTCGGCCCAGGCCTGCAGGCTCGCCGTCACGTCCAGGCGGGTGGTGCCCACCGGCACGAAGCCGGTGACGAGGTCGTACTGCAGCGCGGCCTCCTGCCCGTCGGCCTGGATGCCGTTGCCCAGACTGTTCCAGGTATCGCTGTCGTTCCAGGGCATCACCATGCGGTGCAGGCGGGCGCCGTCGCCCTTGCCGGTCGTATTGAGCTCCAGGGTGGCCGAGAGGATGGTGGCGCCGAGCGGGATCTGTCCGGCTTCGCTGCCGAAGATGTGTTCGAAGCGCAGCAGCGTCTGCACCTCACCTTTCTTGTCCACGCTGTCGACGGTGAGCGACTTCGAGGTCGCTCGGCTGGTGTCGGGCGAGGTCTGATGCAGATAGGTGTCCACCACCCCGGCATATCCACCCACGCCGTGCTGGAAGTGAAGGCTGCCGGTGGCGGGCGGTGGCGGCTCGGCTGCGCTGACGGCGACATGAACCGTGGCGGGCTCGCTGGCCAAGGCGCCGTCCCAGGCGCTGTAGGTGAAGATGTCGTCACCGACGAAGCCGGGCGCCGGTGAATAGGTCAGCGTCCCGTTCGGGTTGAGTGCAACGCTGCCATTCGCGGGCTGGGTGAAGCTGGCTACTGTCAGCGGATCGCCGTCCGGGTCGCTGTCGTTGGCCAGCACGGCGATTTCTACGGCGATGCCTGCCATGGTGGTGGCGCTGTCATCGTTTGCCACGGGTGGGCGATTCACCGGCGGCTCCCCGCCGCCGTCGAGGCGGTACTCGACGATCAGCTTGGGAGTGATGCGACCTTCTGCCGAGGTGAAACCCCAACCGTCGGGACCCAGCGGCAGGAAAGCCCAGCCGAAGTTGGGCTGGCCGTCGGCCCAGGCCTGCAGGCTTGTCGTCACGTCCAGTTGGGTGATGCCGGCCGGTACGAAACCGGTTATGAGGTCGTACTGCAACGCAGCTTCCTGCCCGTCGGCCTGGATGCCGTTGCCCAGGCTGTTCCAGGTATCATCATCGCTCCAGGGCATCACCATGCGATGCAGGCGTGCGCCATCGCCCTTGCTGGTCGTGTTGAGTTCCAGCGTGGCCGAAAGAATGGTGGCGCCGAGCGGGATCTGCCCGGGTTCGTTGCCAAATATATGCTCGAAACGTAGCAGCGTCTGCACCTCGCCTTTCTTGTCGACGCTGTCTACGGTGAGAGACTTCGACGCCGCTCGACCGGTGTCGGGAAACGATTCGTGCAGATAGGTGTCGACGACGCCAGCATAGCCATCGAGACCGTGCTGGAACTGCACGACATTCGATGCATTCGGATCGCCAAATGCCGTTTGACCGGAGAGCGCTTCTTGCGCTTCCGGGAGCACCGAACTGGTCATGACAGCTTCCCTCCTGAAGCCATGTGCGAGCCCCGCTTCAAAAGCGTAGAGAGCCCGATGCCAAGGTGACCACCTCAAAGATCCGATGCGGCGATGCCTAGAAAATCCATGTGTTTTCAGGGCATGAAAAACCCGAGGTCAAGTTGAAGACCGTTCATGTAGCCTGACCTGGGCCGGTGTTTCGGTTCAGCCGGCGGGCTCGCCTTCCGTTATGCTTGAAGCAAGCAATGAACTTTGGTGGACCATACGCTTATGTCGACGTTGACGTTTCAAGGGGCTGTCGGTGAAGTCACCGGTTCCCGGTATCTCATCGAGATGGAAGGGACCGACCGTTCCTATCGTGTGTTGCTGGAGTGTGGGCTGCACCAGGGCGGCAAGAGTGCCGACGAGGCCAATGCCAAGCCATTCGGCAGCCTGGCGAGGCAGCTCGATGCCGTGGTACTGTCCCACGGCCATCTGGATCATGCTGGGCTGCTGCCCAAACTGGTGCGGGAAGGCTACAGCGGCCCTATTCACTGCACACGCGGTACGCGGGACCTGCTCGAGATCATGCTCGAGGATGCCGCCTTCATCATGGCCAAGGACGTCGAGTGGGAAAACAAGTGGCGTAAGCGCAACGACAAGCCGCTGCTCGAGCCGCTGTACGAGTTGGCGGACGTGGAGCGCACACTGCAGCAGTGCAAGTCTCATGGGTATGGCCAGCCCATCCCGTTGCCGGGTGGAGCGACGCTGATATTTCGCGATGCCGGTCATATCCTCGGTTCGGCGATCGTCGAGCTGGCGGTGCCATCCGGCGGGCAGACCAAGCGGATCGTCTTTTCCGGCGACCTGGGAAACCCGAGCTCGGTACTCATGAAGGAGCCGGAAAAGCTCTTCGAAGCCGATGTGGTGCTGATGGAGAGCACCTACGGCGATCGCGACCACCGCCCCCTGGAAGAGACGCTCGAAGAGTTTGCCCAAGTGCTGGAGGAGGCCCACGCCAGCGGAGGTAACGTACTCATTCCCGCTTTCGCCGTGGGCCGAACCCAGGAGATCCTCTATCACCTCAGTGTGCTCTACCACGCGGGCCGATTGCGTCAGCAGATGGTGTTCCTCGATAGCCCCATGGCGATCAAGGTCACCGAACTCTACCACCGTGCCCGCAAGAGTCTTGATGCCGAAGACCTCAAGGTCCTCAACATCGCAGCCAGCGGCGATACCGGCCGTTACCTGCCGATCCTACGCATGACGCGCACGGTGGAGGAGTCCATGGCGATCAACCGCATTCACGGCGGGGCGATCATCATTGCCGGGGCGGGTATGTGCACCGGTGGACGTATCGTTCATCATTTCCGCTACAACCTCGAAAAACCCAACACCCGCCTGGTGATCGTCGGCTTCCAGGCGGCCGGCACGCTGGGGCGCCAGCTCGTAGACGGAGCCGAGAAGGTGCGTGTTCTCGGGCAGGAGCTTGCGGTGAAGGCGAAGGTGCACACCATTGGCGGCTTCTCCGCCCATGCTGGGCAGAGCCAACTGATCGGCTGGGCCGGTGCCTTCCGCGACAAGCCACGTTTCTACCTGGTGCATGGCGAGCCTGAAACCCAGCAGGTGCTCAAGCACGCCTTGGAGGAGAGCGGTATCGAAGCGCAAGTGCCGGGCTACGGCGACCGTATTCAGCTCTAGGAAAGCGCTTTCCCAGTTCACTGCATATTTCCATTACCAGGCCGCTGCGTGCGGCCTTTTTTCGTTCTGCTGAAGGCGCTGTCAGTACGGCATGGCAAGGCCGGGAGTCAGTAAAAAATTGATATGGGTCAATTATCCCTCTCTTTCCTCTTAAGAGATGAAGCTATTTAGGCTACGCTTTGATTGAATATTGGTTATTAAAATATTCCATTTTATTATTAAAAATTTGAGGCGAGCGATGATCAGAACGAGCTTCTTCCTGGCCGCAGGAGCCTTGATCGGGTTGTCTGGTGCAGTGTCGGCCGACGGTTCCAGCGGGGCTGACGCTGAGCATGGTGCTGCCGCCGATCGAGCCTTGGTGATCCTTACCAGCGAGTCCCTGCAAACCCAAGGCATGGCAATGATTCTTGCCAATGCCATGCAGCAGCAAGGCACCGAGTTGTCGCTTCTGCTCTGCGATGCTGCCGGCGACCTTGCGGTCAGGAGCTACGCCAGCTCCGCGCCGATCAATACCCCACCAGAGAACCCGGCGGGACAGGTGACCCCGGAGGGGATGCTGCAAATGCTGGTCAATCAGGGGGCCCAGGTCGATGTATGCGCCATCTACCTGCCCAACAGCGACTATGCCCAAAGCGACCTGCGCGAAGGCATCGGCGTGGCGGCTCCAGGCCGCATTGCCGAAATGATGCGTGACTTGAGTATTCCGGTATTCAGCTTCTGAACCATGACAGTGAGGTGAAGACATGAAGAGCAACGTTGGCGGTATCGACAAGGTGGCGCGCATCGTCGTCGGTGCGGTGCTGATCGGTCTGGCCTTGACCGGGAGCATCGGCGCCTGGGGTTGGATTGGCGTGGTGCCGTTGGCAACCGGGTTGTTCAATTTCTGCCCGGCCTACCAACTGCTTGGCATCAATACCTGCAAGCTGAAGAAGTGACGCCATCGACACGCTCATGGCGAGGTCCATCGCGTCAGCGTTTGGCCTCGCTTGGGTGTCTGCATCGCTGATCGTCATGGATTTTGTGTCGCAGGCTTTATATAACAAAAAAGCCTAAGAATATAACTAAATTTGATGTATGCTGTCATCATACCCGGCAATGACGTACAGCGGAGGAATGGCCCCATGTCCAAGCCGATCGTGACCCACTTCTTCGACGAGCCCACCAACACTTTCAGCTATGTGGTGAGGGAGCCAGGCAGCAGCGCCTGTGCCATCATCGATTCGGTGCTCGACTTCGATTACGCCGCGGGACGCACCGATACCCGCTCGGCAGACGCCATTATCGCCTTCATCCGGCGCGAAGGGCTGAGGGTGGAATGGATCCTCGAGACCCACGTTCACGCCGACCATCTCTCCGCTGCTCCCTACCTGCATGAAAAGCTTGGCGGCAAGACCGGTATCGGTGCCAGGATCACCGTGGTGCAGGAGGTCTTCGGCAAGGTCTTCAACGCCGGCACCGAGTTCGCCCGCGACGGCAGTCAGTTCGACCGCCTCTTCGAGGAAGGCGATACCTTTGCCATCGGCAGCCTGGAAGGACGAGTACTGCATACGCCGGGCCATACGCCGGCTTGCCTCACCTATGTGATCGGCGATGCCGCCTTCGTCGGCGACACCCTGTTCATGCCCGACTATGGCACCGCCCGCTGTGACTTTCCCGGTGGCGATGCCCGCACCCTTTATCGCTCGATCCAGAAGGTGCTGGCGCTGCCGGACGAAACGCGCCTCTTTCTCTGCCATGACTACAAGACGCCGGATCGCGAGCAGTATCAGCACGAGACCACGGTGGCCGAGCAGCGTGCGCATAACGTTCACGTGCGTGAGGGGATCAGCGAGGAAGCGTTCGTCCACATGCGCACCGAGCGTGACGCCACCCTCGACATGCCGCGCCTGATCCTGCCCTCGGTTCAGGTCAACATGCGTGCCGGTCACATGCCGCCCCCGGAGGACAACGGCCAGGTCTATCTCAAGGTGCCGATCGACAAGTTCTGAGGCGCGTCGCGTGAATCCCAAGCGCTACCTTCCCATCCTGCAGTGGTTGCCCGGCTACGGTCGGGCGACCTTGGGCAGCGACCTGCTGGCGGCGGTGATCGTCACCGTCATGTTGATCCCGCAGTCGCTGGCCTACGCCATGCTGGCCGGACTGCCGCCGGAGGTGGGGCTCTATGCCAGCATCGCGCCGCTGGTGATCTACGCCGTCTTCGGCACCAGCCGCACCCTGGCGGTGGGGCCGGTAGCGGTGGTGTCGCTGATGACGGCAGCGGCGGTGGGGCAGGTGGCCCCCCAGGGCACGCCGGAGTATCTCGGTGCTGCTCTGGTGCTGGCACTGATGTCGGGGCTCGTCCTGACCCTGATGGGGGTGGCCAGGTTAGGCTTTCTGGCCAACTTCTTGAGCCACCCTGTGATCTCGGGGTTCATCACCGCCACCGGTCTGCTCATTGCGGCCAGTCAGCTGGGGCACGTGCTGGGCGTGGCGGCCAAAGGACACAATCTGCTCGACTGGCTGAACAGCCTGGCCGTTGGTCTCGGCGACCTACACCTGCCAACGCTGACAGTCGGCTTTTCCGTGCTGGTATTCCTATATGCCGCCAGGCGTTGGCTCAAGCCGAGCCTCGAGCGTGCAGGCATGCCGCCGCGACCGGCGGAGACGTTGACCAAGGCCGCGCCAATCATCGCCGTGGCGGTAACGACACTGGCGAGCTGGTGGCTGGGGCTGAATGCCAAGGGCGTTGCCGTGGTGGGCACGGTACCTGCGGGCCTGCCGCCGCTGACCCTGCCGGCTTTCGATAGCGGTCTGTGGAGTCAGTTGTGGGTGGCGGCGCTGTTGATCAGCATCATCGGCTTCGTCGAGTCGGTATCGGTGGGTCAGACCCTTGCCGCCAAGCGGCGGCAGCGTATCGACCCCGACCAGGAGCTCATCGGGTTGGGAACCTCGAACATCGCCGCTTCCTTCACCGGCGGTATGCCTGTTACCGGCGGCTTCGCCCGTTCGGTCGTGAATTTCGACGCCGGCGCCCAGACGCCCGCGGCAGGCGCTTTCACGGCGTTAGGCATCGCCGCGGCGGCATTGCTGTTGACGCCGCTGATCGCTCATCTGCCGATTGCGACCCTGGCGGCTACCATCATCGTGGCAGTGCTGTCTCTGGTCGACGTTGCCGCCATTCGCAGGAACTGGGAGTACTCCCGCTGCGATGCCATGGCTATGCTCGTCACCATCGGCTTGACGCTTGGTGTGGGGGTCGAGACAGGCATCCTGGCAGGCGTGGGGCTCTCGCTGGCGCTGCATCTCTACTATACGAGCCGTCCTCACAGTGCCGTGGTAGGACGCGTTCCGGGTACCGAGCACTTCCGCAACGTGGAACGGCATCAGGTCGAAACCGACGCTGAGTTGGCCATTCTGCGGGTCGACGAGAGTCTCTATTTCGCCAACTCGCGCTACCTCGAGGACACGGTCATGGCGCTGGCGGCACGTCAGCCTGGGCTGCGGCATATCGTGCTGACCTGTCAGGCAGTGAACGTCATCGACGCCTCGGCCCTGGAAAGTCTCGAGGTGATCAATGCCCGCCTGCGCGATGCCGAGGTCAGGCTGCATCTGGCGGAGGTGAAGGGGCCGGTGATGGATCGACTGCAGCATACCCGCTTCTGTCGTGAGTTGACCGGTCAGGTTTACCTGAGCACTTTTGACGCCTGGCGCTCGCTGCGCGGTGGAGACGCTGTGCCGGGGCTCTCCTGTGGCAGCGTCGGTCAGGTGAGCGCAGGACAACCCAAGCCATTGATCAACGACGACACACGAAGGAGCTAGAGATGGATTGGACGGCAGGCCTGCAGGGGCTGGCAGGGGGTGTGCTGATCGGCCTATCGGCCGTATGGCTGATGGCAACGCTGGGCCGCATCGCCGGCATCAGCGGTATCGTCGGGAGCCTGGTGACGACGCTTCCGAAGGGTGACAGCGCCTGGCGCGTGGCCTTCGTGCTAGGACTGATCAGCGGCCCACTGCTGCTCATGCTGTCGGGAGGTGGGCTGGGCAATGTGGCCGGTGCGCCCGGAGAAGTGGTCGGTCCGCCCGCCGGTGGTGTGGGGCTGATGCTGGTGGCGGGGCTGCTGGTGGGGATGGGAACCGGGTTAGGCAGTGGCTGCACCAGCGGTCACGGTGTTTGCGGCCTGGCTCGGCTGTCGCCGCGCTCGCTGGTGGCTACGCTGACCTTCCTGGTCTGCGCCATCGTCACCGTCTATATCGTACGGCACGTGCTGGGAGGCGGCGCATGAAAACCGTCATGGGTTATATCGCCGGGCTGCTGTTCGGCCTGGGCCTGGCGCTTGCCGGCATGACCGACCCCGCCCGCGTGCTCGGTTTCCTCGATATCTTCGGTGCCTGGGACGCGACCCTGATGTTCGTACTAGGGGGCGCCGTGGTGACGACCTTCATCGGCTACCGGCTGGTGTTTCGCCGGGAGCGGCCGATGCTCGGCGAGACATTCCAACTGCCGACTCGTCAGGATCTGGATGCGCGGCTGATCGGTGGTGCTACCCTGTTCGGCGTCGGCTGGGGGCTTTCCGGCTACTGCCCCGGGCCGGCTATCGCCTCCATTGCCGGGCTCACCGCGCCGCTGTTCGCCATGCTCGTGGCCATGGTAGCGGGCTGGTTCCTGGCCCGGGCGCTACCCGCTCGAGGGTGATTCAAGTGGCGACCCCGCGCTGCGTCAGCGGGGTCGTCCTGTCGTCGCAATGGTTTAGGGGGCCTCGCCGCCCATCATCTCGTGCAACCTCGCCTCATTCGGCATGCCGTCTACACGCTGCAGCCGCCCCTCGTGGCGATAGAGCGTGGTCGGGGTGGCATAAAGCCCGAGCTCGTCGAACAGCTGATTGTTGCGATACACCTTATCCTCGATATGGCGGGGCTGGGCCGAGGGAGCCACGCTGTCGCCGCCGCTGTGGTCGTGCAAGGCGGCCACGGGATCCTCGGCGCCCAGCAGGGCGGAAGCCTTGGCCGGGCTGTCCGGTTGCAGGATACCCACCATGACGTGGCGCAGCTGAACCTCACCGGCCTCGACCCAGGGGCGGGCCTGCTCCCAGAACTGCCGGCAGTAGGGACAGTTGGGGTCGGTGAAGGTGTACAGCACGCGAGGCGCGTCTTCCTGACCGTCCTGAATCCAGTGGCTCTGTTCCAGCTGCTGCCAGACCTGCTCCTCCTGAGGGGCTCTCACCAACTCGTCGAGGGGGGCCTCGGAGAGGTCGTTGCCCTCGGCATCGATCATGGTGCCGACGATGGCATATTGGCCGTCGGCCGTGACGTAGACGGTCATCTCGCGACCCTGATGGCTAGCGGCGTAACCGACCAGCCCGCCGGGCGCCTCGAATTCGCCGTGAATCTCGAGTCCTTCCTCGACCAGGGCCTGAACCGGGCCCGGCCATTCGTCGGCATGCGCTGCCGAAACGACAGCCAGGGGGGACAGGGTGGCCATGAGCAGCGTGAAGCGAAGTGCCATGTGGGGTTCCTTGGGTGAATTTACTTCGGATGAAGCGTCTCTGCGATGGACTCCCGCAACGAGCGCAGGTTCATCTTGCCGCTGGAAAGCCGAGCGTGTCGGGTTGACGCATCCGGTCTCCTGACGCACGACATCGTAGTAAGCTGTTTGCCTGATTCCCTGGCGCACGCCAACGATACAACAAGGAGTTTCATCATGGTGCTGGTCCGTTCACTCTTGCTCACTGCCGGCCTGTCGCTGGTGTCATTGACGGCCCTTGCCGAGTCGCTGCTCGTCGAAGAGGCCCAGGTACGCGCCGTGCCCCCCGGCTCGCAGGCCTCGGCTGCCTTCATGACGCTGCGTAACCCAGGGGAGCAGGACGTGACCCTGGTCGAGGCAGACTCGCCCGCTGCCGAGGTCATGGAGCTGCACAACCACGAAGACGTCGATGGTGTGATGCAGATGCGCAAGGTCACCGAGATCGTCGTGCCTGCCGGCGAGTCGGTCGCGCTGGCACCCGGTGGCTTGCACCTGATGCTGATCGGGCTGACTGCTCCGCTGGTGGAGGGGGAGCCCGTCGAGATCGAGCTGCGCTTCGACACGGGTGAGTCCCAGCAGATCACGGCGCCCGTCAAGCGTATCGAGGTGAGTGCTGAGGGGCATCACGGCCATGGTGATGCTCACGACCACGACCACGACCACGACCACGACCACGACCATGACCATGATCATGGAGAAGGGCACCGTCACTGACGCCGAATCGAGCGCCCGGCATGCCGGCTTGACCTGTGTGCTGGGCGATCAGCGGGGGAGTGGGTACAATATCGGGTCAATTGGCTCACATTTGTGACTCACGCGCGACCTCGTGTCGCCCCGCTTCACGTTCGGATCGATACCATGCATTGCCCTTTCTGCGGCGCCCATGATACCCGCGTGACCGACTCCCGCCTGGTGGCTGACGGCGACCAGGTGCGCCGTCGCCGCCAGTGCACCGACTGTGGTGAGCGCTTCACCACCTATGAGACCGCTGAGCTGGTCATGCCTCGGGTGGTGAAATCCGACGGTTCCCGCGAGACCTTCGACGAGCACAAGCTGCGCGCCGGCATGCTGCGTGCGCTGGAGAAGCGCCCCGTCAGCGCCGAGGCCATCGAGGCCGCCGTCGAGCGCATACGCCATCGGCTGAGGGCGAGCGGCGAGCGCGAGATCCAGGCCCGCGACATCGGCGAGGCCGTAATGCAGGCGCTCAAGCGCCTCGATCAGGTCGCCTACATTCGTTTCGCCTCGGTCTACCGTCGCTTCCAGGATATCGACGAATTTCGGGCCGAGATCGATCGGCTGGCCCAGGAGCCGGGGTTTCCGCCGGGTACCGCCGAAGAATAGGCTTTATCTCCAAGCTGCCTGCCGCCGAGCATAGCCAACCTGCCCAGTTGAACGAGGAGAGCATGGCCAAGCCGACCGATGCCGCATGGATGGCACGAGCGCTGCAACTCGCCCGCCGCGGACGCTACACCACCCACCCCAACCCGCGGGTGGGCTGCGTTCTGGTCAAGAACAGGAAGATGGTCGGTGAGGGCTGGCACGAGCGTGCCGGGGAACCTCATGCCGAGGTGCACGCGCTGAACATGGCGCAGGCGGCCGCTCGCGGTGCCACCGCCTACGTGACTCTGGAACCTTGCTCCCATCATGGCCGAACCGGCCCCTGTGCCGTGGCACTGACCGAGGCCGGCGTCAAGCGGGTGGTGGTGGCCATGCAGGACCCCAATCCCGAAGTGGCGGGGCGGGGTATCGCCATGCTGCGCGAGGCGGGCATCGAGGTGACGGTGGGTCTGCTCGAAGCCGAAGCGCAAGCGCTCAACCCCGGCTTCATCTCGCGCATGACCCGTCGGCGGCCCTTCGTGCGCCTGAAAATGGCCATGAGCCTGGATGGCCGCACCGCCATGCAGTCGGGAGAGTCCCAGTGGATCACCGGCCCCCACGCGCGAGCGGAAGTGCAGCGGCTGCGGGCCAGCGCCAGCGCGATCATGACCGGCGTCGACTCGATCATCTTCGACAATTCGCGGCTCACGGTGCGGGCGGCGCAGCTCGGCCTCGACGATGCCGAGGTCATCGCCGAACGTCAGCCACTGCGCGTGGTGGTCGATACCCAGCTGAGGCTGCCCCAGGCAGCCGCCTGCCTGCGTGAGCCGGGACGCACCCTGGTGGCTACCGTATCGGGATATGATCCCGAGCGCCGCTCGCGGCTCGAGGCGGCCGGCGCCGAAGTGCTGGTGTTGCCTACCGGTGACGACGGTCGTGTCGATCTGGCTGCGCTGCTGCGCTACCTGTCCGAGCAGGAGCTGGTCAACGAGCTGCTGTTGGAAACCGGAGCCACGCTCGCCGGCGCCATGCTCGATGCCGGCCTGGTCGACGAGATGCAGCTGTTCGTCGCGCCGACCCTGCTGGGCGGCGAGGCGCGTCCGCTGTTCGCCCTGCCGGGACTGACGCGCATGGCCCAGCAGCGTCCGCTGGAGATTCTCGACATGCGCGCGGTGGGCCGCGATTGGCGGATCACTGCGCGGCCGGAGCGCAGGCAAGACTGAGGATCAGCTTCTGCATCATCAGCTTCGGGGCAGGGCGCAGGGGAGGTTTTTTTCCATGGATGGAAAAAATAGCGTCCAGGGAAGGATTCACAGCGCCTCCCCGGCGGCCTCGTCCCGGAGCTGTCCACATGTGGGGGGCGCCAATGTGCTCACTACTGGCGCCCGAAGCCGCGCCAATGTGCTCACTACTGGCGCCCGAAGCCGCGCCAATGTGCTCACTACTGGCGCCCGAAGCCGCGCCAATGTACTCTGACGCCCATTCAACGTGGTGCGATTTGACGGCAATGTTCTGTTGCGGTGCAGTATCGCCCATGAAGTCGTTCGAACATTCGGAGATTCCAGCGTGCAATCTTCCCATACGGGCCTGGCTCCCATCGAAGACCTGATCGAGGACATTCGTCAGGGCAAGATGGTGATCCTCATGGATGATGAGGATCGCGAGAATGAAGGCGATATCATCATGGCCGCGGAGAAGGTCGAGGCCGAGCATATCAACTTCATGGCGCGCCATGCGCGCGGCCTGATCTGCATGCCTATGACCCGTGAACGCTGCGAGCGGCTCAAGCTGCCGCTGATGGTGAGCGACAACGGCTCCGGTTTCGGCACCAAGTTCACGCTCTCCATCGAGGCCGCGGAAGGCGTCACCACCGGCATCTCCGCTGCCGACCGCGCGCGCACCGTGCAGGTCGCCGCCGCGCGCAATGCCCGTGCCGAGGATATCGTGCAGCCCGGCCACATCTTCCCGCTGATGGCCGAACCAGGCGGCGTGCTGCGCCGTGCCGGTCATACCGAAGCGGCCTGCGACCTCGCCGCCCTGGCCGGCTTCGACCCCAGCGGCGTGATCTGCGAGATCATGAACGACGACGGCAGCATGGCGCGGCGCCCGGAGCTGGAGCGCTTCGCCGCTGAGCACGGCCTCAAGATGGGCACCATCGCCGATCTGATCCACTACCGCATCCACAACGAGCAGACCGTCGAGCCGGTGGAGTCCACCCTGGTCGACACGGCAGTGGGCAAGCTGACCCTGCACGTCTTCCACGACCGCATCCAGAACGCTCACCACGTGGCGCTGGTGAAGGGACATCCGACGCCGGAAACCCTGACCACGGTACGGGTACACCTGGCCGATACCATGCGCGATCTGCTGGGGCTGCAGAAGAGCGAGAGCCGCAACTGGACGACCCACAGTGCGCTGGAGGAGATCGCCCGAGTCGAGCACGGCGTGTTCGTGCTGCTCGACGATGGCCGCCCGCACCAGGACTTTCGCGATCAGTTCGACGTCTTCCTGGAGCGCCGGCGTCTGCCGCGCACCAGCGACTCCGATGGTGCCGGCAATTACCTTACCATCGGTACCGGCTCGCAGATCCTGCGCCATCTCGGTGTGGGGCGCATGCGTCTGCTCAGCTCGCCGTGGAAGTTCTCGGCACTCTCCGGCTTCGACCTGGAAGTGGTCGAGCTTATCGCGCCGGGCGAGCGGGAAATCGACGCCGAAGGCTGAGCGGCGCGCCAAAAAACAAAGGGCCGGTGGGGTGTTCGCTTTCACCGGCTCGCTCGGCTTCAGCGGGATTGATACCGTATCCAGCAGGACCATTTTCATCAGGAACTAGCAATGCATACCCTGTCTCAACTGGAAGGCAACTTCGTCGACGTCGATGGTCGCTACGTGATCGTGGTAGGCCGTTTCAACCATCATGTGGTCGACAGCCTCGTCGAGGGCGCCGTGGACAGCCTGGTGCGCCATGGTGTGGACGCCGAGAACATCGATATCGTCCACGTACCCGGCGCCTGGGAACTGCCGCTGGCCGTCAAGCGTGCCCTGCAGGTGGCGCGCCCCGACGCGGTGATCGCCCTGGGAGCGGTGATCCGTGGCGGCACGCCCCACTTCGAGTACGTGGCGGGCGGTTGCAATGCAGCGCTGGGCAATCTGCAGCTCGAGTTCGATACACCCATCGCTAACGGCGTGCTGACGGTCAACACCATCGAACAGGCCATCGAGCGCTCCGGCACCAAGGCCGGCAACAAGGGCGCCGAAGCGGCCATGGCCGCCATGGAAATGGTCTCTCTGCTGCGCGGCTTCGGCGACAGCGGCGAGAACGGAGACGCTTCATGAGTGCATCGCGCCCGCAACGCCCCCCATCCGCGGGCCAGCAAGCGCGGCGAGCGGCCCGTGAGCTGGCGGTTCAGGGGCTCTATCAGTGGCACATGACCGGCAAGTCGACCACCGCCATCGAGGCCGAGTTCCGCAGCCAGCAGCCCGATGACGATCTCGAGGATCATGAGAACTGGGCCAAGGTGATGCAGATCGCCGATCTGGCTCTGTTCCATGAACTGCTGCACAACGTGGTGCGCTTCCGCGAGGACCTGGACGCCGCCATCGCACCGCTGCTCGATCGCCGTCTGGTGGAACTCGACCCCATCGAGCTGGCCATTCTGCGCCTGGGCGCCTACGAGCTGAGTCGCCGACTGGACGTACCTTATCGCGTGGCGATCAACGAAGGCGTCGAGCTGGCCAAGTCCTTCGGCGCCACCGATGGCCACAAGTACGTCAATGGCATCCTCGACAAGCTGGCCGCCCGGTTGCGTAGCGCCGAGGTCAGGGCCCGTCGCGGCTGAAGGTGCCCCGGTGGCCAGTGAATTCGAACTGATCGCCCGCCATTTCACTCCCGCTGCACCCGGCCCCGATGCCGGCGTGCCGCTGGGTGTGGGTGACGACTGCGCGCTGCTCGCCCCGCGCCCGGGGCGGCAGCTGGCGGTAAGCGTCGACACCTCGGTGGCGAACGTACACTTTCCCGCCGATGCCCCGGCCGAGTCGATCGGCTATAGAGCGTTGGCGGTGAGTCTCAGCGACCTGGCGGCGATGGGCGCGGAGCCGCGCTGGTGTCTCATGGCGCTGGCGCTCGAGCACAACGACGAAGCCTGGCTGGCGCAGTTCGCTCGAGGGTTTCATGCGCTGTGCGAGGCCAGCAATACCGCCCTGGTGGGCGGTGACGTGACGCGGGGACAGCTGGCCATCGGCGTGACGGTGATGGGCGAAGTGGCGGCAGGCGAGGCGTTGACCCGCGCCGGTGCGCGTCCCGGCGACACCCTGGCCGTGACCGGCGCCCTGGGCGGCGGAGCCGGGGGGCTGGCACTGTGGCAGCGCGGTGAGCGCGACCTCGGCCACCCGCTACTGGCCCGCTATCTCAAGCCGACACCGCGGCTCGTGGCCGGTATGGCGCTGCGTGACCTGGCGCATGCCGCCATCGATGTTTCCGACGGGCTGCTGGCCGACCTCGAACACGTGCTGGCAGCTTCCGGCGTCGGGGCGCGGCTCGAGCCCGAGGCACTGCCCTTGGCGACAGGATTGCGCGAGGCGCTGGGTGAAGAAGGCGCCTATCGCGCCGCGCTGTGCGGCGGCGACGACTACGAGCTGCTGGTCAGCCTGCCCGGCGAGAGC
Source organism: Halomonas sp. MCCC 1A11062 (assembly GCF_021404355.1). Taxonomy (NCBI): domain Bacteria; kingdom Pseudomonadati; phylum Pseudomonadota; class Gammaproteobacteria; order Oceanospirillales; family Halomonadaceae; genus Halomonas; species Halomonas sp. MCCC 1A11062. The sequence continues at coordinate 237,403 of NZ_JABFTW010000002.1, read as the reverse complement.
CTCGCCGAGGCACGTCGACGTCTGGCGGAGCAGGGGCTGGCACTGACTCCGATCGGCACGGTCAGCGCCGAGCCGGGCGTGAGAGGTGTCGATGTCGGCGGTGCCCACGGCTGGCAGCACTTCCCGGGAGGCGAGCCATGAACCGCTGTCCACCGAGCGTCTGGCGGCGCCCCGTTCACTTCTTCGCCTTCGGCCTGGGCAGCGGCGGCGTGCCCTGGGCACCGGGCACCTTCGGCACCCTGGCCGCGATTCCCTTCTACTGGCTGCTCTCCGAACTGCCGCTGGGCTGGTACCTGACGCTGGTGGCGGTCGCCTTCGTGGTGGGCGTCTGGCTGTGCGACAAGACCTCGCGGGATCTCGGCGTTCACGACCATTCCGGCATCGTGTGGGACGAATTCGTCGGCTACTGGATCACCATGGCAGCGGTACCGTTCTCCTGGGAGGCGGCGCTGTGGGGGTTCGTGCTGTTCCGTATCTTCGACGTCTTCAAACCGTGGCCGATCCGCTGGGCCGACAGGCGCGTGGCGGGCGGGTTCGGCATCATGATCGATGACGTTCTGGCCGGTATCTACGCCTGGAGTACTATGCACCTGTGGCTCTGGTTGCACTAGTTTACATCCGGTACGGTTAACCGGTCTGGCGCATGTATCACCACAGGGAGGCGAAGCTATGCGCAAGGAACGTCTCATCGTCCCGCTGCTGGTCGTGCTGTTGCTCGCCTGGTTGAGCGCGCAGGCAGTATCGAGCTGGCTGTTCGAGCGCGAGATGGCGCGTACCCTCGCCGATCTCGAGGCGCGGGGGGAGATCGACATCGAACGGGTCGAGGTGGAGCAGGGCTGGTGGTCCTCTTCCGGACGCATCTACCTGGCGCCGTTGTTCGGTCACCTGTGGCAACTGGAGCTGACCTATCGTGCCCGCCATGGGGTGCTCAGCACTCACCTGGACGGCGAGGCCATGCTGCGCCACGGCCCCAATGCCGTGCATCTCTTCGGCGACTCCCTGGCCACCTCTCCGCCCCTGTGGGAGGCCAGCTATCACTCCCTGACCGGCACCCTGGAAGGCGGGCTGCAGCTGGCGCCGCTGCGCATCACCCAGCAGGAGCGGGAGCTCGTCTTCGGCGGCGGCAGGCTGCGCTTCAGCGGCGAGCAGGGCAACTGGCGGATGCGTGCCCATCTCGACGCCTGGTCGCTGAGTGACGGCGCGGCTCGCCTGGAGGTGGGGCCGGCCATTCTCAACAGCCAGTATGCCTATACCGAAGACGCGCACACCTTCACCCAGGAAGACCGCCTGCAGATCGAATCCTTCACCTGGCATCAGCCCCAGCTCAGACTCGATGGAAACGGTATCCGTCTGTCGAACCGCACCTCGCTGGACGAGCAGGAGCTGAGGATGCAGCTGGCGCTGGACCTGGGCGAGATCCATACCGCGGAACAGGTACTGTTGACCGGTCAGGTGGATGTGGAGCTTTCGCGCTTCAACGCCGATGCGATTCGCAGCAGCATGCTGCGTTTGCGCAAGCTGGCGGCCAGTGGGCACCACGGCATGAAGCAAAAGGCACTGCTGGGTGAACTCGAACCCAATCTGCTGGCAGTACTGCAGGACTCGCCGCGTCTCGACCTGCAGCGCCTGGAGCTGGACAGCCCGATGCTGGGGCTATCGGCCCGGGTCGACGGATCTCTGTTTTTCGACGGTCGCCGGCTCGAAGAGCTGAGCCTGGTCGGCCTCGACGAGCCCACCGTCAAGGCGCGCTGGCGACGGCGCCTGGATGGCGACTTCACCTGGTACGAGCTGCCTACCGTGGTGGCGCTGTGGCTCGGTTTGCCGCTGGACACGCGCACGCTGGAAGTCGACGTCGGCCGTGGGCAGGTGCGGGTCAATAGTCGTCCATTGCCCCCGCTTTGGCGGTGACTCCCGACCATCTCGTTGCATGAGCCGACTTGAAGTTCGACTCTGCTGCCCGCATTCCACAGGGCAGTGAACAATCGGCTTCAACAGCTTCAGGACGAGGTCTTCATGAGCGAACACGATCAGGACGAGCACAGCTGGCAGGCGCGAAGGGAATCCGACGAGGCGCTGGGCTCCGACGGCGAAGTGGACGAGGTCGCCAACCACGCCGTGGTGCCGGCGAGCGACTATCTGCCCGAACGTATCTATCTGCTGCCGATCCACAACCGCCCGTTCTTTCCTGCCCAGGTCCAGCCGCTGGTGATCAACCGTGAGCGCTGGGAGGAGACCATGCGCCGGGTCGGCAATACGCCTCACCACACCCTGGGCGTTGCCTTCGTCGGCGACACCTCGGTCGATGAGCTCGGCCACGATCATTTCCCCGAGATCGGCACCGCCGTCAAGGTGCACAAGATGCACGGCGAGGAGGGGCAGCTGCAGTTCATTGCCCAGGGCCTGCGCCGCTTCCGCATCCAGCGCTGGCTGTCGAAGAAGCCGCCCTATCTGGTCGAGGTCAGCTACCCTCGCGAGCCGGTCAAGGCCGACGAGGACGAGACCCGCGCCTATGCCATGGCGATCATCAACGGCATCAAGGAGCTGCTGCCGATCAACCCGCTCTACGGTGAGGAGCTCAAGCACTATCTCAACCGCTTCAGCCCCCATGAGCCGGGGCCGCTGACAGACTTCGCCGCCGCCATCACCTCGGCCAAGGGGCGTGAGCTGCAGACCGTGCTGGAGACTCTGCCGGTGCAGGCGCGCATGGAGAAGGTGCTGCCGCTGCTGCGCAAGGAGATTGACGTCGCCCAGTTGCAGACCGAGATCAGCGAGCAGGTCAACGCCCAGATGCAGGAGCGTCAGCGTGAGTTCTTCCTGCGCGAGCAGCTCAAGGTGATCCAGCGCGAGCTGGGCATCTCCAAGGATGACCGCGAGAATGACGTCGATACCTTCCGCGACCGCCTCGAAGGGCTGGTGGTGCCGCCCAAGGTGCTGACCCGGATCGAGGAGGAGCTCGACAAGCTCTCGGTGCTGGAGACCGGCTCACCGGAGTACGGCACCACCCGCAACTACCTCGACTGGCTCACCTCGATGCCGTGGGGCGTGCGCAGCCAGGACCAGCTCGACCTGACCCATGCCCGGACGGTGCTCGACCGCGACCACGACGGTCTCAAGGACGTCAAGGAGCGCATCATCGAGTTCCTCGCCGAGGGCACCTTCAAGGGCGACGTGGGGGGCTCCATTCTGCTGCTGGTCGGCCCGCCCGGGGTGGGCAAGACCTCCGTCGGCCGCTCCATCGCCGAAGCGCTGGGCCGGGAGTTCTACCGCTTCTCGGTGGGCGGCATGCGTGACGAGGCCGAGATCAAGGGCCATCGGCGCACCTACATCGGTGCCATGCCGGGCAAGCTGGTGCAGGCGCTCAAGGAGGTCGAGGTCGAGAACCCGGTGATCATGCTCGACGAGATTGACAAGCTGGGTAAGTCGTTCCAGGGCGACCCGGCTTCGGCCCTGCTCGAGGTGCTCGACCCCGAGCAGAACGTCGACTTCCTCGACCACTATCTCGACGTCCGCCTGGACCTCTCCAAGGTGCTGTTCGTGTGTACCGCCAACACTCTCGATTCGATCCCGGGGCCGCTGCTCGACCGCATGGAGCAGATCCGCCTCTCGGGCTACATCGCCGAGGAGAAGGTGGCCATCGCCAAGCACCACCTATGGCCCAAACTGCTCGAGCGCGACAAGATCCCGCGCAAGCGTATCAATCTCACCGATGCCGCCCTGCGCCAGGTGATAGAGGGTTATGCCCGCGAGGCCGGCGTGCGTCAGCTAGAGAAGCAGCTGCACAGCATCGTCCGCAAGTCGGCGGTCAAGCTGCTGGAGGGCGATCGAGATTCGGTGCGTATCTCGGTCAAGAACCTCGAGGAGTTCCTCGGCGCACCGCTGTTCCGTCAGGAGCAGGTGCTCAAGGGGGAAGGGGTGGTCACCGGGCTGGCCTGGACCTCGATGGGCGGCGCCACGCTGCCCATCGAGGCGGGCAAAGTGCACTCGCTGACCCGCGGCTTCAAGCTCACCGGCAAGCTCGGCGAGGTGATGCAGGAGTCGGCCAACATTGCCTACAGCTACACCCTGGGCCACCTCGCCGAGAATGGCGTCGATGCCGACTTCTTCGATTCGGCCTTTGTGCATCTGCACGTGCCGGAAGGGGCCACGCCCAAGGATGGCCCCTCGGCGGGGGTGACCATGACCACGGCGCTGCTGTCGCTGGCGCGGCACCAGGGCATCGACCGGCCGCTGGCAATGACCGGTGAGCTGACCCTGACCGGCCAGGTGCTGCCGGTGGGCGGCATTCGCGAGAAGATCATCGCCGCGCGGCGCAGCAAGATCTTCGAGGTGATCCTGCCTGAGGCCAACCGCCGCGACTATGACGAACTGCCCGACTTCCTCAAGGAGGGTATGACGGTGCACTTCGCCAAGCGCTACAAGGACGTGGCCAGGGTTGCCTTCGGTATCTGACGGCGCGGCGCCGACACTCCTCACATGGCAACGTTGGCGCCGCCGTCTACCACCAGGGTTTCGCCGCTGACGAAAGTGTTCTCGGCTGAGGCCAGGAAGGCCACGGCCGCGGCCACCTCGTTGGCGGTGGCCACCCGGCCGAGCGGCGTGGCCGCTTGCCAGCGGCGCCGTGACTCGGACTCGGCGTCCTGCATGCCGGCGCTCACCGGACCGGGTGCCACGGCGTTGACCAGAATGCCGTGGGGGCCGAGTTCCACCGCCAGCGCCCGGGCGAGCGCCAGCATGGCACCCTTGCACATGGCGTAGGTCGAGCGCTCGGAGGTGGTGCGCAAGCCATGGGCCGAGGCAAGGATGACCAGGCGTCCGCCGTTACCCACCATCATCAGCCTGGCGGCGGCCTGCAGCGCCAGATAGGCACCGCCGACGTTGACCTGCAGCATCTCCCCGAGTTCTTCCCTCGGCACCTCGACGAAGCGCCCCCGACGAATCGTGCCCGCGGCGTTGATACAGGCGTCGAGGCCCGCGCCATGGGCCGCGATATGGGCGAAGGCCGCCTCGATGCTGGCCGGTTCGGCCAGGTCGCAGGCAAGGAAGGCGCCTTGCTCCGGCCATCTTGTCAGCAGCGCGCTGGCCCGGGCTTCTGCCCGTTCGTGGTCGAGCAGAAAGACGAAATCGCCCGCTTCCATCAGCTTTGTGACGACGGCGCTGCCGATTCCCCCGGTGGCGCCCAGTACAGCCGTGATTCGCATCCTATGTCCTAGGTATTCTTCGTCTGAAAAAATCGGCATTATAGACGTTTGCACGACATTTCTTTATAACGAATCGACCACTACAACAAACGCACGCCATCGCGCAGCGATGCTGGACGCCATAAGGGAGAGACAGATGTCAAACCGCAAGCTCACCTTCACCCGCACTCTGCTGGCTTCGGCCACGGCCGTACTCTTGGGTGCCACTGCGCTTTCCGCCCAGGCCGAAACCCGGGTCACCTACAAGTCTGCGTCGGCGGGTACCGCCTACTATCAGATGGGGGTCGAGCTGTCCGAGTCGATTCGCCGGGGTACCGGAGGCGAAGTCGTGCTGACCCTTGAGGAGAGCCAGGGCTCGGTGCAGAACGTCATGGAAGTGATGGCGCGCCAGGGCAACTATGTGTTCACCACGCCGCCCGGTCTGGTCGAACAGGCCATGGCCGGCGAGGGACCGTTCGCCGAGCGTCAGAGCCCGCGCTTCCAGGAGATTCGCGGCCTGTTCCCCATTCCCTCCATCACCATGCATTTCGTGGCGGCAGGCGATGAGGGCGTGATCGGGCTCGAGGATCTCGAAGGCAAGCATGTCCTGATCGGGCGCGGCACCTTCGGCGCGCGTGAGGCAGAGCGCTATCTCGAGCTGTTCGGCATGCTGGACAAGGTGCGTGTGGCCAACGCCGAGATCGGCAGCGGCCCCGATGCGCTGAAGAACGGTCAGATCGATGCCTTCGTCACCGCCAGCTCCTTTCCCACGCCCAACGTGATCGAAACTGCCGCCAGCATGCCGATCAGCCTGGTCAGCCTCACCGACGAGCAGATCGAGCAGACCGGTGCGGCACGCCAGACCATCCCCGCCGGCACCTACTCCGGCGTCGATCAGGATGTGGAGACCACCTCGCTGCCGGTGATCGCCTATACCACTACCGGCATGGACGATGACACCGCCTACACGCTGACCAAGACCTTCTGGGAGCGTCGCGATGCCATGGCGGACGAGACCGCCTGGTGGGGCAGCATCACCCACGACATGATCGGCAACATTGCCGGCACCCTGCATCCCGGTGCCGTGCGCTATTACGACGAAGCCGGCATCGAGATTCCCGACGAGCTGCGTTAACCAAGGCTGGCGGCGCGGGCAAGGATGCCCCCGCTGCGGTCGCAAGGCATCCCCATTTTCATGTTATCGACACTCTCTTCTTCAACGACGGGCAGCGACGCCGAGGGCGTACCTCGCCTGCACCCCGCCTGGGTGGTGCTCGGCACTGTAACGGTCTGCTTTCATCTCGGGCTGATCTTCTACGGCCTGACGCCGGCCCTGGTCAGCCGGCCCATTCACCTGGCGCTGGCGCTGCCGTGGATACTCATCCTGGCCGCCCGCACCCCCTTCGAGCGCTGGAGCGGCTGGCTGCTGACCGTGCTCGGTATCGCCGCCTGCGGCTACATCGCCTTCAACGAGGAGGCGCTGGCCAACCAGTACGGCTTCATCGACAACAATTTTCAGATGGCGCTAGGGGTCTTCCTGATCGTGCTGACTCTGGAGACTGCGCGTCGGGCGATCGGCTGGCCGCTGCCGCTGGTAGCGGTGGCGGCGCTGGCCTACGCGGTATTCGGTGAGCACATTCCTGGCCAGTTCGGCCATCCTGGTCTGCCGATGCAGAGCTTCGTCGGCACCCTGACCATCGCCGAGAGTGGCCTGTGGGGCTCGCTCACCGGGGTCAGCGTCGGCGTGGTGGCAATCTTCGTCATCTTCGGTGCGGTGCTCAACGCCGGCGAGGCGGGGCGCGGCTTCATGAACATGGCCAGCGCCTTCGCCGGACGCCTGACCGGCGGCGCGGCCAAGGTCTCGGTGATCTCCTCGGCGCTGATGGGCTCCATCTCCGGCTCCGCCTCGGCCAACGTGGCTTCTACCGGCGCCATCACCATTCCCACCATGGTGCGCCTGGGCTATCCGCGCACCTTGGCCGGCGGGGTCGAGGCGGTGGCCTCCTCGGGCGGGCAGATCATGCCGCCGTTGATGGGGGCGGGCGCCTTCGTCATGGTGGAGCTCACCGGCACGCCCTACACCCAGATCATGGCGGCGGCGCTGCTGCCGGCGATCCTCTACTTCGCTACCGTGTGGATGGGCATCAACGCCTACGCCACCCGTCACGACCTGCGCCCCATGGCAGCGGAGGACCGCGCCAGCGGCAAGGAGGTGGCGATCACCTCGCTGTTCTTCGCCGTGCCCTTCGTGCTGCTGCTCGAGCGCATCTTCCTCGGCGGCTACACGCCGCAGTACGCCGCCAGCATCGCCATCTTTGCCGGTATGCTGTTGCTGTTCTTCGACGTGACGCTGACCTTCTCCCTGCGCGGCTTCGCCTCGCGAATGGCCGAGGCGATGGTCACCGCGGGACGTCAGGTGGCGGTGATCGGTGCCATCATCATCTGCGCTTCGCTGGTGATCGGTGTGCTGTCGCTCACCGGTCTCGGGGTCAAGATCACCTCGGGCATCCTGTCGCTTTCCAACGAGATGCTGTGGCCGGCGCTGCTGCTCACGGCGCTGGCCTGCCTGGTGCTGGGCATGGAGGTGCCGACCACGGCAGCCTACGTGATCTGCGTCTCGGTGGCGGGGCCCGCACTCACCGCGCTGGGCCTCGAGCCGCTGCTGGCGCACCTGTTCGTGTTCTGGTTCGCGCTGCTCTCGACCATCACGCCGCCGGTCTGCGGCGGGGTGTTCATCGCCGCCGGCATGGTCGGGGAGAACTGGCTCAAGGTGGCGCTGAAGGCCATGGCGCTGGGCATCGGGCTCTACATCATCCCGCTGGCCATGGTCGCCAATCCCGACGTGATTCGTCTGGCCTTCGACCCGTTCGGCGCCATCTTCGATGCAGTGAAGATCGCGCTGGGCCTGATGGCGATTTCCTACGGCGTGATCGCACGGCGTGCGGCCTGGCTGAGGGTGGTGCTGGTGATTGTCGGGGCGCTGGTGATCTTCGCCTTTTGAGCCGCTGACCTTTTGCATCGCTGACTGAGGAGTCATGTCATGATCGTTGCCACGCTGGGGCCTGATGGGAACAACCATGTGCTGGTGCTGGGCCGCTATCTCGCGACTCGCGGTCTGGCCGATGCCGAGGTGAGGTTTTTCGACGATTTCCCGACGGCCTTCGCGGCGCTGGTAGCGGGCGAGGTTGACCGGGTGCTGCAGTGCACGGCCCACTTCAGCCACGCCGACTGCGTGGGACGATACATGCACCGCGTCTTTCCGGTGGATGTCTTCGTCGCCGGCAGCCATCCGCTGGTGCTGCTGGCGCAGCGCGACATCGCCACGCCGCGCCAGGTGGCACGTCAGCCGGCCACCCGCTACTACACTGACCTTTCGGGTTTTGCCGAAGAGATCGACGCACCCACCACGGTGGCGGTGGCCGAGGGGCTGCTGGAAGGGCGCTTCGAGGCGGGCATCTGCGCCCGCCAGACCCTGGAAGCCCATCCGGACAAGCTGCGCCTGGTCGAGGAGCTGGGCCCGGCGCTGGACGTCTGGGTACTGTATGGCACCGAGCCGCTTTCAGACGCTCATCCCCTCGTGGTCTAGCCGCCTCGGCTCGTGCATGACAGAATCATGGCCTAGATCGTCGCCATCCCTGGATGGCAAAGACGGCGTCAACCGTATAGCGCAATGCGCACGAAGAGGACACCATGCCCGAATATCGCTCCCGTACCACCACCGCTGGCCGCAACATGGCCGGCGCCCGCGCCCTGTGGCGCGCCACCGGCATGAAGGACGAGGACTTCCACAAGCCGATCATCGCCGTGGCCAACTCCTTTACCCAGTTCGTGCCCGGGCACGTGCACCTCAAGGACATGGGCCAACTGGTAGCGCGGGAGATCGAGAAGGCCGGTGGGGTGGCCAAGGAGTTCAACACCATCGCCGTGGACGACGGCATCGCCATGGGCCACGACGGTATGCTCTATTCGCTGCCGAGCCGTGACATCATCGCAGACAGCGTCGAGTACATGGTCAATGCCCACTGTGCCGACGCCCTGGTGTGTATCTCCAACTGTGACAAGATCACTCCCGGCATGCTGATGGCAGCCATGCGCCTCAACATTCCGGTGATCTTCGTTTCCGGCGGTCCCATGGAGGCCGGCAAGACCAAGCTGCTCGATCACGGTCTCGATCTGGTCGACGCCATGGTCATGGCCGCCGACGATTCGGTGGACGACGAGACCCTGGCCGAGGTGGAGCGCAGCGCTTGCCCCACCTGCGGCAGCTGCTCCGGCATGTTTACCGCCAACTCGATGAACTGTCTGACCGAGGCGCTGGGCCTGGCGCTGCCGGGCAACGGCACGGTGCTGGCTACCCATGCCGACCGCCGCCGCCTGTTCGAGACCGCCGGTCACCGCATCGTCGAGCTGGCCAAGCGCTACTACGAGGGCGACGAAGCGCACCTGCTACCGCGCGCCATCGGCTCCAAGGCGGCGTTCAAGAACGCCATGACCCTGGACATCGCCATGGGCGGTTCCACCAACACCATCCTGCACCTGCTGGCCGCTGCCCAGGAGGCGGAGATCGATTTCGGCATGGCCGACATCGACCGGCTGTCGCGTGAGGTGCCGCAGCTATGCAAGGTGGCGCCCAACACCCAGAAGTATCACATCGAGGACGTGCATCGCGCCGGCGGCATCATGGCGATCCTCGGCGAGCTGGATCGTGCCGGAGTGCTCGATACCCGTGTACCCACCGTCTACGGCGAGAGCCTCAAGGAGGCGCTGGATGAGTGGGACATCATGCGCAATCCGTCACCCGAGGTGGTGGAGTTCTTCAAGGCCGGCCCCGGCGGGGTGCCGACCCAGGTGGCCTTCTCCCAAAGCGCGCGTTGGCCCACCCTTGACGGCGACCGGGCCAACGGCTGTATCCGTGACCTCGAACACGCCTTCTCCAGAGAGGGCGGTCTTGCGGTGCTCTCCGGCAACATTGCCGTGGACGGTTGCGTGGTAAAGACCGCCGGCGTCGACGATTCCATTCTGGTGTTCGAAGGGCCGGCCCACGTGGTCGAGTCCCAGGACCAGGCGGTGGAGCACATCCTGGCCGGCAAGGTGAAGGAGGGCGAGGTCGTCGTCATTCGCTACGAGGGGCCGAAGGGTGGTCCGGGCATGCAAGAGATGCTCTATCCCACCTCGTACCTCAAATCGAAGGGGCTGGGCAAAGCCTGCGCGCTGCTGACCGACGGTCGCTTCTCCGGCGGCACCTCGGGGCTCTCCATCGGTCACGTCTCGCCTGAGGCGGCTGCCGGCGGCGCCATCGGCCTGGTGCAGTCGGGCGACATCATCCGCATCGACATTCCCAACCGCCGTATCGACGTGCAGCTCTCCGACAGCGAGCTGGCGGCACGGCGCGAGGCGGAAGAGGCACGCGGAAGTCAGGCCTGGAAGCCCAGCATCCAGCGCGTGCGCAAGGTCTCGGCCGCGCTCAAGGCCTATGCGCTGTTGGCCACCTCCGCCGACAAGGGGGCGGTGCGCGACCTCAGCAAGCTCGACTGACGTATGCGACGAACCGGGCCCAGGCCCGGTTCGTCGGCTTTGGGCTCTCCCTCAGCAAGAAGGAACGACGACATGCGCAAGCAGACCTTCGGCGTCGGCCTGATCGGCTTCGGCACCGCCGGCCGCTTCTTTCATGCCCCGCTGATCCAGGCCACACCGGGCCTCGAACTGTTGGCCGTGGTCAGCAGTGCGCCCGAGCGTGTGCATGCCGTACTGCCCGACGTCGAAGTGCTGCCCAAGGCGGCGGCGTTGCTGAGCCGGCCAGACATCGATCTGGTGGTGATCGCCAGCCCCAACGAGACCCACTTCGCCCTGGGCAAGGCAGCGCTCGCTGGCGGCAAGCATGTGGTGATCGACAAGCCGTTCACGGTGTCGCTCTCCGAGGCGCGGCTGCTCAAGGCCGAGGCCGACAAGGCCGAGCGGCTGGTCAGCGTGTTCCACAACCGCCGCTGGGACAGCGACTTCCGCACGCTGCAGGCGTTGGTGAAGGAAGAGGGCGTCGGCCGGCCGGTGTCGCTGGAGCTGCGCTTCGACCGATTTCGCCCGCAAGTCGCCGAGCGTTGGCGCGAGCAGCACAAGCCCGGCAGCGGTATCTGGTACGACCTCGGCTCGCACCTGCTCGATCAGGCCCGCACGCTGTTCGGCATGCCGCGGGCGATACTGCTCGACCTGATGGCGGCCCGCGACGGCGCCGAGGTGGACGACGACTTTCACGCTCTGCTCGATTACGACGGGCTGCGGGTCACCCTGCGCGCCAGCTCACTGGTGGCGGAGCCGACGCCTCAATTGGCGCTGCACGGCACCCGCGGAAGCTTCGTCAAGTATGGCCGCGACCCGCAGGAGAACTGGCTGCGTGAGGGGCGTACGCCGACCCGCGACTGGGGCATCGATCCGCGTCCGGGCCAACTGACGCTGGTCGACGAAAGCGGCGAGGGGGGCATGGTGCGTCGTGAGCACGGCGGCCTGCCGGGAGATTATCTGGCTTACTACACAGGCATCGTCGAAGCGCTCGATGGTGGTGGCCTGCCGCCAGTCAGCGTGGAAGAGGCGATCGAGGTCATGACCCTGCTGGAGGCCGGACTCGACAGCTATCGTCAGAGTCGCTGGATACGCTTCAAGGAGAATGGCGCCACGCTACCTCACCTGCATCGCCACGGCTGAGCGCGACGCTGAATAGCGCCGCCATCGCCCATTTGCAGGTGCTACCAGCCCAGGCGCGGTTCGTCGTAGCGGCGCTGGCGCAGGGTGTCCCGGGCGATGTACAGCGCGGCGATGGCCCTGGCCTCGTGGAAGTCGTCGCGCATCAGCAGGGCCGGCAGCTCCTCAAGAGCATGGGTTTCGACCACCAACGGCTCCGGCTCGTCGCCCGGCAAGCGTTTGGGATAGAGTTCGGTGGCCAGCAACACCTGCATGCGATGACGCATGTAGTTGGGGGCCAGCGACAGCTCCACCAGCGGCTCGATGCGTCGGGCGCCGAAGCCGCACTCTTCCATCAGTTCGCGATTGGCGGCGGTGACGATGTCCTCGCCCGGGTCGACCAGCCCCTTGGGCAGCGTCAGCACGTAGTCCTCGAAGCCCGCTGCGTACTCGCGAATCAGTAGGACATGATCGGGGTCGGGCATGGCGATGATCATCACCGCGCCCTGGTCGCTGCCGGTCAAACGCTCGAAGGTGCGTTCGGCACCGTTGGCGAAACGCAGCTCCAGCGACTCGATGTGGAACAGGCGGCTGCGTGCCACCGACTGGCGAGAGAGTACCTGGGGTTTGCGCAGGGGCTGCTTGTCTGACATGAAGGCTCCGTTTCGTGCGGGTGACCGTCGGCATGGCGTCCTGCCGGGAATGCGCCGCCATTATCCATTGGGTACAATACCACGCCTTCCACCGCTCAGATGCTACCGGGAGTCGCCATGATCGACTGGCGCGCCATCGATACCGTTCTGCTGGACATGGACGGCACACTGCTCGACCTTCACTTCGACAGCCACTTCTGGCTGGAGCATCTTCCTCGCCGCTACGTCGAGCTGCATCGCCTCGACGAGGCCACGCAAGAGCAGCTGCGCTCGCGTATCATTCGCGAGAAAGGCACCTTGAACTGGTACAGCCTGGCCTACTGGAGCCGGGAGCTGGGTGTGGACATCGTGGCGCTCAAACGCGAGATCCAGCACCTGATCGGCCTGCGCAGCGACGCTTTGGATTTCCTCAAATGGCTCAAGCAGGCGCATCCCAGGGTGGTGTTGGCCACCAACGCCGATCGCGAGAGCCTCGAGCTCAAGCTGCCCCTCACCGGCCTCGAAGAGTACCTGGATGCCATCGTCTCCTCGGCTGATCTCGGCGTGCCCAAGGAGGCCCAGGAGTTCTGGTTCGCGCTGCAGGACGTTGAGCCCTTCGACCCGACTCGTACCTTGTTCATCGATGACAATCCCGAGGTGCTGGAGAGCGCCCGGGAGTTCGGCATCCGCCATCTGCTGGGTATCAAGCAGCCTGACAGCACGCAGCCGGAAAAGGAGCTCAAGGAGTTCATTGCCCTGGACCGCTTCGCCACGATCCTGCCTGAAGCGCTACCCTCTGAAGTACGTGCCGACAAAGTACGTGGCGACAAGGTACGTGGCGACAAGGTACGTGGCGACAAGGGCAAGCCTGGCGAGACAGGAGGCGTCGGTGGATAACGTAAGACTCGACAAGTGGCTGTGGGCTGCCCGCTTCTTCAAGACCCGGGCTCTGGCCAAGAAGGCCATCGAGGGCGGCAAGGTGCATTACAATGGCGGCCGCGCCAAGACCAGCAAGAACGTGGAAGTGGGGGCGCTGATTCGCGTCCCTCAGGGCTGGGACGTCTGGGAAGTGGAAGTCCTGGCGCTCTCCGACCAGCGCCGCGGCGCCCCCGAAGCCCGCGAACTCTACCGCGAGACCGATGAGAGCGTCGAGCGCCGTGCGCGTGAGGCCGAAGGCAGACGCCTGACCAATCAGGCCATGCAGCATCCGCTCAAACGACCCGACAAGAAGCAGCGTCGGGACATTCAGCGCTTTCAGCGCCAGCATGACGAATGACTTTTCCGGAACCGATGATGACCGATCAGATCCAGCGCTTTCTTTTCGAACGCACCAATGTCCGTGGCGAGATCGTCACGCTGGAGCGGGCCTACGGCGAAGTGCTCGAGCGGCACGGCTATCCGCCTGCCGTCAACCGCCTGTTGGGTGAGCTGCTGGCGGCGGTGGCGTTGCTCACCGACACCGTCAAGCTCGACGGGATCCTCAGCATCGAGGTGCGCGGGCAGGGAGAGCTGTCGCTGCTGATGGCGGAGTCCAACCCGGGTGGTGAGCTGCGCGCCATCGCGCGCCTGGCCGAAGATGCCAGCCTGCCGGAGGGCGAGGCGGCTTTCCGCGAGCTGGTTGGCGATGGCCATATTGTCATCACTCTCGACCCCCGCGAGGGCAATCGCTACCAGGGTATCGTGGCGCTGGATCACGACAGCCTGGCCGGCTGTCTCGAGGCCTACTTCTCGCAGTCCGAGCAGCTGCCTACCCAGCTGTGGCTGCGTGCCGACGGTCAACGTGCCGCCGGGCTGCTGCTGCAGCGCCTGCCGGATGAGTCGCAGAACCAGGACGAGGACGCCTGGGAACGCACCGTGCAACTGGCCAAGACCCTGAAAACCGACGAACTGCTGGGGCTAGAACAGCGCGAGCTGCTGCACCGGCTCTACCACGAAGAGACGGTGAGGGTGTTCGAGCCCAAGGCGCTGCGTTTCGGCTGCACCTGCTCGCGGGAACGCATTGCGGAAGCGCTGCTGACCCTGGGGGGCGAAGAGTTACGCAACGTGCTGGCCGAGCAGGGCGAGATCGAGACCCAGTGCCACTTCTGCCACACCCATTACCGCTTCGGCGAGAGTGAAATCGAGGCGCTGCTGCACGAGCAGGGTGGCGCTGCTCCCACGCTGCACTGATCCCCCTGCTGGTCACGACGAACGAGGTGTCTCGAGGGGCGTCTCGTTCGTTCGCCTGACGATGCTGCAATGCACAAGTTCGGGTGTCGTCAACCTGCGGCGATATGTCTCGATGTAGTAGTAAAACTACAAGAACTTCGGTCAAAGTTCTCGTTTCCCGATGGCTTCCTTTTTGCCATAATGGCGCCCGCTTAATGGCCGATCGCCTCATTACAAGACGGCATGCATCCGCACAGGGACGATCGGAAACGCAACGCAACGGCGTATCGACGCCTGGCACACGAGAGAGAACCGGCCGCAAGGCCCAGGAAACGACATGACCACATCCCAAGCCGCTCCTCAAGCACACGTCAATCTCAGCAGCGCCGAGCTCATCGAGCGTGCCGTGGCACGCGGAGAGGGCCACCTGGCCGCAAATGGCGCCTTGGTGGTGAACACTGGCCTGCGCACCGGCCGTTCGCCCAAGGATCGCTTCATCGTCGACGAGCCTTCGACCAGCAGTGATATCGACTGGGGCAGCGTCAACCGTCCCTTCGATGCCGCCAAGTTCGATGCTCTCTGGGCGCGTGTCGAGGACTACCTGAACAGCGGCGACCGCTTCGTTTCCGAACTCCACGTGGGCAGCGACCCGACCCACTACCTGCCGGTGCGGGTGACCACCGAGACGGCCTGGCACAACCTCTTCGGTCGTACCATGTTCGTGCGCCCCGAGGGCTACAACCCTGCGGCGAAAGAGGAGTGGACCATCCTCAACGCGCCTCACTTCGAGTGCGATCCGAACCGTGACGGCACCAACTCCGACGGCACCGTGATCATCAACTTCGCGCAGAAGAAGGTGCTGATCGCCGGTATGCGCTACGCCGGAGAGATGAAGAAGGCGATGTTCTCGGTACAGAACTTCCTGCTGCCGGCCTCCGACGTGCTGCCGATGCACTGCTCGGCCAACGTCGGCGAAGACGGCAATACGGCGCTGTTCTTCGGCCTTTCCGGCACCGGCAAGACCACGCTTTCCGCCGACCCGGCGCGTTACCTGATTGGCGACGACGAGCACGGCTGGGGCCCCGGCACCGTGTTCAACGTAGAGGGCGGCTGCTACGCCAAGTGCATCGACCTCTCCGAGAAGAACGAACCGGTGATCTGGAGTGCCATCAAGTTCGGCACCGTGCTCGAGAACGTGGTACTCGACGACCGTCGCGAGCCCGATTACACCGACGACAGCCTGACCCAGAACTCCCGCGCCGCCTATCCGCTGGAGCACGTGGAGAAGCGCGTGCCGGAGAACCGTGCCGGCGAGCCCAATGCCATCATCTTCCTGACCTGCGACATGTCCGGCGTGCTGCCGCCGGTGTCGGTGCTCTCCAAGGAGGCGGCGGCCTACCACTTCCTCTCCGGCTACACCGCCAAGGTGGGCTCCACCGAGATGGGCTCTTCCGAAGGCCTGGCGGCGACCTTCTCCACCTGCTTCGGTGCGCCGTTCTTCCCGCGCCCGGCACGTGTCTACGCCGACCTGCTGATCAAGCGCGTCGAGGCCAAGGACGCCCAGGTCTACCTGGTCAATACCGGCTGGACCGGCGGTTCGTACGGTGAAGGCGGTTCGCGCTTCTCCATCCCGACCACTCGCGCGATCATCAGCGCCATCCAGTCCGGCGTGCTGCGCGAAGTCGAGACCAAGCGCATCGAGGGCCTCAACCTGGACGTGCCGGTTGCAGTGCCCGGCGTCGACTCGAGCCTGCTCGACCCGCGCGAGACCTGGGAAGACCAGGCCGCCTATGACCGCAAGCTGCGTGACCTGGCCGCCAAGTTCGTCGACAACTTCAAGAAGTTCGACGGCGTCAGCGAAGCCATCGTCAAGGCCGGGCCCAGCCTGACCTGAAGCCGAAAGCTCTGGCGTTGACAACGGGGGAGAGGCGCTAGCCTCTCCCCCGTTGCGTTATCGGGATTAGGCGAGCCGAGGCTCTCGTCGCCGGTCCGACCGCCAGCGCAGCACATCCACCACCGCGAACAGGGCCAGGCTCGCGCCCAGTACCGGTAGCGCCAGGCCCAGCGCCACGGCCGTCATCAGCACGCCCAGCCGAGCGCCCCAAGGCAGCGCCACGAAGATCTCACTCAGCGTTTCCCGGCTTCTGTGCCGGGCTGCTCGCAGACGTCGCCACCACATCGTATAGCCCCAGCACACCAGCACCACCAGGCAGCCGGCCATCGCCGCCAGGGCCAACTGGTTGGGCAGGCCGAAGAGCACACCCATGTGTAGGTCGATGCCCCAGCGGGTGAGCTTGGCGGCCAGGGGGAAGGTGGTGAAATCGGTACGGTCGATGACGGCCATGGTCTGTGGATGCAGGGCGACCTGATCCACCTGGGTTGGCCAACTGCGATCGATCTCCACCACTCGCCAGGCTCTGTCTGCGCTGCGTGGCGGCTCGATCTGCAGCAGTGCTGCATCGATGCCGGCCGTGCGGGCAGCGCTCAGGGCGAGATCGAAGTCCGCCAGGCTCACCCCCGCATCCGGCGCTTGAGCATGGCTGTGCTCACCGTGCTCGCCATGAGCGTCGTGCGCCTGGGGCACCGCCTCGGGGAGCTGTGTGGTTACGCTAGGCGTACCCCAGCCCCAGGCGTGGCGCAGCTCGGCGATGTTGCCGCCCGCCCACTGCGACCAGGTCAGGCCGGTAATTGAGAAGAACACCAGCCCTAGTGCTGCCACCATGCCCAGGGTGGCATGCCGGCGGCGCAGGGCCGCCGGCCCTTGCTGGGCTCGTAGCGCTCGGCGGCGCTGCAGCCACAGGGCCAGCCCGCCGAAGGCAGCTACCCACAGCCAGGAGGCGGCGAGTTCGCTGTAGTACCGGCCGATGTCGCCCATCAGCAGCTCACGGTGGAACAGGTCGATGGTAGTGCGCAGAGGCAGCACGCCGCTGGTGCCATACACCGGCATGTCGCCCTTGATCTCGAGGCTTACTGGATCTATGAAGAGGGCACGATGCTGCGAGGGACCGAGCTCGGCTGACGCGAACATGACCCGAGTGGTTCCGCCCGGATGCGGCGCCGGTCGGACGACTGCCGGCATGTCGCCCGTGCTCAGCGCACGCTGTGCCACTTCGACCTGCAGGGCAAGCGGCTGTGCCGTCCCGCCCTGTACACCATTCAATGCATCGCGGTAGAGCCAGGCCTCGAGCGAGGGCGTCAGGACGTAGGCAATGCCGGAGAGTGCCGCCACCAGCATGAAGGGGGCAACGAAGAGGCCGATATAGGCGTGCAGCCGGGTTACCAAGGCAAGCAGTAGCCTGCCGGTGCGACGGGGAGCCGTCGCCGGTTGTCGAGACATGGAGAAACGCTCCTGATCAGGGGACGAACGGTCACGAGAGCTGCCCAGAGCTGGGAGTCCTCGCGACGAACCGAAGATCAAACGAGGGAGCGAAGCGGTGGAGCGCGGCCATGATAGAGCCGATACCGCTGGCCTGTGTGCGGGCGATAAATGCCGGCGCCAAGGGGAGCGGGGGAAACAGCGGGCCGGGCAAGAGTGACGGCGTCCTGTACCAGCATCCCCGGCATGTGCAGGAAGAGCGGACAGTAACCGCAGGCCGCCAGGTGATCGTCATGGCCGTTTGCGGCGGTGGCGTGCCCATGCGAGTGCGCATTGGCATGAGCTGCTGTGGTGGCGTGGTGGTGATGTGCGGTCTGATGATGCGTGGGATGAGGCGCCGATTGGGCTTCGAGCAGGCGCTGGGTCTGGCTCAGCAATGGCCCGCCGATAGCCAGCGTCAGGGCCAGCAGGCCGAGACAGGCCATCAGGGAGTGCCAGCGTGTCATGAATCGGTGCACGATCGAGCCCACGGCGCCTTGTGAGAGACGTTCGACTCTAGACGAGAAGCGAGGTCCGGCCAATAGCGAACCGCTCAATACGTCGCGGGTCTGAGCGTAAAGGGCACTCACTCATGTCTGGTGGCGTCGCGCAGCGGCGCTGGGGGAGAACAATGAAACGTCGTCACTTTCTCGGCGCGCTGGGTGCGGGTGGTGCCGCCTGGCTGCTGCCGGGGGTTGGCTGGGGGTTCCCGAGGCTCAGCCTCGAGCCGGCGCCGGGCCTGGAGCGAATCGAGCTGTCACGCGACGAATGGCGCGAGCGCCTCACGCCTGAGCAGTTCGAGATCCTGCGTGACCACGGTACCGAGCCGCCGTTTTCGAGTCCGCTCGACAAGGAGTGGCGCGATGGGGAGTACCGCTGCGCCGGCTGCGATCTGCCGCTGTTCGAGAGCGCCATGAAGTACGACTCCGGCACCGGCTGGCCGAGCTTCTTCGATCACATCGAGGGGCATCTGCTCAGCCAGCTCGATTTCAGCCTGATCTGGCCGCGGCGCGAATATCACTGCGCTCGCTGCGGCGGGCATCAGGGCCATGTGTTCAGCGACGGCCCCGAGCCCACCGGCCTGCGCTGGTGCAACAACGGCCTGGCGCTGACCTTCGTGCCGGCGGCTACCTGAAGCCCTCGACGATGTGCTGCGCCAGCCCATCCACTGCCGGTGAGCTGGCCTCGGGCGAGCGCATCAGCACGATGGAACCGTCCGGCAGCGGGGGCAGACCGTCCGCCTCGTCGAGCACCCGCATCCCGGGCGTAACCAGACTCTTCATCAGTGCGGAGACGGCAAGCCCGGCACCCACTACCGCCTGCAGCGTGGCCAGGCTGGGGCTGGAGTAGGCGATGCGATACTGACGCCCGGCGCGGGTCAGGGCGTTGCAGGCGTGCCGGCGACAGAAGCAGGGCTCCTCGAACAGCGCCAGGGGCAGCGGCGACTGGCGGTGCACCGGGTGGCTCTCCGCCACCACCCAGACCGTCTCCTCACGGCGCAGGATGGTGCCGATCTCCTGACCCACTTCACGGGTCACGATGCTCAGATCCAGACTGCCCTGCTGGCGCCCGAGCAGTTCCGAGGAGGGGGCGCACTGCACTTCGACGTCCACCAGCGGCCAGGTCTGCGAAAACGATTTCAGAATGCCCGGCAGGAAGCGCATGACGAAGTCGTCGGGCACGCCGATACGCACCCGTCCGACCATGTCCGGCTCACGCAGCATGTTGAGCGCCTCGCCCTGCAGGGCGAGGATGCGGCGGGCGTAGCCAAGCAGCGTGGTACCTTCGCTGGTCAGATGCATCTGGCGCCCCTGACGCTCGAACAGCGGTCGCTGGATCACGTCCTCCTCGAGCCGCTTGATCTGCATGCTGACGGCGGACTGGGTGCGATTGACCGCCTGGGCCGCGCGGGTGAAACCGCCGTGGTCGACGATGGCGACGAAGGTGCGCAGCAGTTCATGGTCGATGGTGTGGAGCATGGCCGTTCTTCCCAGCAGTTTCGCAGGTTGTTTCATCAAGCAGTGTGATGATGGGCATAATAACTATTCGTTGGATTGATTCTAGCGCCTCGTCGAGACTTTCTCCATCGCATCATCGGAAGGAGGAAGCACCGCATGAACATGAAGGCAGCGATAGACTGTGAGCATGCCTCACCCCACTGCGTACCTCGCACCCGCGGACGTTTGCGCTTCATCGTCGAGCTGTGGCGCTGGGCGCGGCGCATGGATCGCCTGGTGCAGCTGCGCCACGAGCGCAGCCAACTGCTCGAACTCAGCGACCACCAGTTGCGCGACATCGGCCTGACCCGGCACGAGGCGGCTCGCGAGGCCCGCCGTCACTTCTGGGACGACATCGGCTGGCGACGCTGATCCTGGCGGCGAGGGCGTGGCGTTTGTGGTACCTTGGCGCGATCTTTCGCTGTCGCAATACCAAGGAAGTCATGGACGCCACGACCCGGATCATTTCGCGCCTCGCCGAGGAACTCGCCGTTCGCCCGCAGCAGGTCTCCGCTACCGTGGAACTGCTCGATGGCGGCGCTACCGTGCCCTTCATCGCCCGTTACCGCAAGGAGGTCACCGGCGGCCTCGACGACACCCAGCTGCGCAATCTCGACGAGCGCCTGCGTTATCTGCGTGAGCTGGAGGAGCGCCGTGTCGCCGTACTCGCCGCCATCGATGAACAGGGCAAGCTGACGCCGGAGCTGGCGGGACAGATCCAGGCCGCCGATACCAAGCAGCGCCTGGAAGACCTCTACCTGCCTTACAAGAAGAAGCGCCGTACCAAGGCCCAGATCGCCCGCGAGGCAGGTCTCGAGCCGCTGGCCGATGCGCTGCTGGCCGATCCCACCCTCGACCCCGAGAGCGAGGCCGCCAACTACCTGCGCCCCGCCGAGGGCGACATTCCGGCCATCGAGGACGCCAAGGCGGCGCTGGACGGCGCGCGCCAGATCCTCATGGAGCGTTTTGCCGAGGATCCCGAGCTGGTCGGTTCGCTGCGCGAGCGGCTGTGGAGCGAAGGCGAGCTCAGCGCTCGGGTGATTGCCGGCAAGGAGCGCGAGGGCGCCAAGTTCTCCGATTACTTCGAGCACGACGAGGCGCTGGCCAAGACGCCGTCGCATCGCGCGCTGGCGATGTTCCGCGGGCGCAACGAGGGCGTGCTGACCCTGGCCATCCGCCTGCCCGGCGAGGACGAGGCGCCGATTCACCCGGCCCAGGTGGCCATCGCCAGGCATTGCGATATCCATGACGAGGGGCGTGCTGCCGACAAGTGGCTGGCCGACGTGGTGCGCTGGACCTGGCGGGTCAAGCTCTACACCCACCTCGAGACCGAACTGATGGGGCGGCTGCGCGAACGCGCCGAGCTCGATGCCATCGAGGTCTTCGCCGCCAACCTGAAGGACCTGCTGCTGGCCGCCCCGGCGGGGCAAAAGGCGACCCTGGCCATCGACCCGGGCCTGCGCACCGGCTGCAAGGTGGCGGTGGTGGACGCCACCGGCCAGTTCCTCGAGCACGCCACGATCTTCCCCCATGCGCCGCGCAACGCCTGGAACGAGTCCCTGGCACTGCTGGCCAAGCTGGTGGACAAGCACGACGTGGCGCTGATCGCCGTGGGCAACGGCACGGCCAGCCGCGAGACCGACAAGCTGGCCGGCGACCTGCTCAAATTGTTCGCTGGCAAGAAACCGCTCTCCAAGGTGATGGTCAGCGAGGCCGGGGCCTCGGTCTACTCGGCGTCGGAGTATGCCTCCCGCGAGCTGCCCGAACTCGACGTCACCATCCGCGGCGCGGTCTCCATCGCCCGGCGCCTGCAGGATCCGCTGGCCGAGCTGGTCAAGATCGAACCGAAGTCCATCGGCGTGGGTCAGTATCAGCACGACGTTTCGCAGCTGCAGCTGTCGAAGAGTCTGGAGGCGGTGATCGAGGACTGCGTGAACGCCGTCGGCGTCGATCTCAACACCGCCTCCAGCGCGCTGCTGTCGCGGGTGGCCGGCCTCAACCCGGCGCTGGCCGAGGCCATCGTCGCCCGGCGCAACGCCGAGGGCGCCTTCGCCAGCCGCAAGCAGCTGCTCGATGTTAGCCGCCTGGGGCCCAAGACCTTCGAGCAGTGCGCCGGCTTCCTGCGCATCATGAACGGCGACAACCCGCTCGATGCCAGCGCCGTGCACCCTGAGGCGTACCCGGTGGTGGAGCGTATCGCCAGCCGCAGCGGTCGCCCGGTGGCCAGCCTGATCGGCGACAGCTCCACGCTGAAGACGGTCAAGCCCGCCGAGTTTGCCGACGAACGCTTCGGTGTGCCGACCATCAGCGACATTCTCAAGGAGCTCGACAAGCCGGGCCGTGACCCGCGCCCCGAGTTCAAGGCCGCCGAGTTCCGCGAGGGGGTGGAGACGCTCAAGGACCTGGAGCCGGGCATGATTCTCGAAGGCAGCGTGACCAACGTCACTCACTTCGGAGCCTTCGTCGACATCGGCGTGCATCAGGATGGCCTGGTGCACATCTCGGCGCTATCGGACAAGTTCGTCGAGGATCCGCGCTCGGTGGTCAAGGCCGGCGACATCGTCAAGGTCAAGGTGATGAGCGTGGATCTCGAACGCGCGCGCATCGGGCTCTCGATGCGTCTCGACGATCAGCCCGGCGAGGCAGAGGGTGGCAAGAGCAGCGGCAGATCGTCGCGCGCCAGCCAGGGCGAACGGCGTGGCGGTCAGGGCAAGGCACCGCGCAACAATGCGCCCCGGGAGCAGTCTCAGCCCAACCAGATGGGTGCGCTGGGAGCGGCTCTGCTCAAGGCCAGAAAGGGCAAATCTTGATCCTGGCGCCTGTGTCGCCATACTCTCGACATCATTGGCGTGTTCGGCCGTCGTAGGCGGCCGACATGCTTCGACCGAGAGGCCCATTGAAGGCCTCCTAGACACGGGGTCCACGCCTTGTCTGAAAATTACACTGCTACCGTTACACGCCTCACCGAGCTGGCGGCTCAGGGTCGCTTCGGGCGCCTGCGCCGCGGCCTGGAGAAGGAGGGGTTGCGGGTCGATGGTGCGGGGCGTATCGCCGCCACGCCGCACCCGTACGCGCTGGGCTCCAAGCTGACGCATCCGCACATCACCACGGATTATTCCGAGGCGCTGCTGGAGTACATCACGCCTGTGTACTGCCGCCCCGGCGATGCGGTCGACTTCCTCGCCGACCTGCACCGCTTCAGCTACCGCCATCTGGGCGAGGAGCTGATCTGGCCGGCCAGCATGCCGGCTCGCCTCGATGGCAACGACAGCGTGATCATCGCCGACTACGGCAGCTCCAACGTGGGGACCATGAAGCACGTCTACCGCAAAGGGCTCGACGTGCGCTATGGCCGCATCATGCAGGCCATCGCCGGGATCCACTACAACGTCTCGCTACCCGACGAGCTGTGGGCGCTGCTGCGCGAGCGCGATGGGGCTCACGACGTCGACCTCGACGACTACCGCTCCAGCCGCTATTTCGGCCTGATCCGCAATTTCCGCCGTCACAGCTGGCTGCTGCTCTACCTGTTCGGCGCCTCGCCGGCACTCGACCGCAGCTTCCTGCCCGAGGGCAACATTCCCGACAAGCTGCATGCGCACGGGCGCGATACCCTGGTGTCGCCCTATGCCACCAGCCTGCGCATGTCCGATCTCGGCTACCAGAACAAGGTGCAGGCGCAGCTGAAGATCTGCTTCAACTCGCTGGCCAACTATGTCGGTACCCTGCGCCATGCCATCCAGACGCCGTGGCCCGCCTACGAGGCGCTGGGCGTGCGCAGCGGCAGCGACTGGCAGCAGCTCAACGCCAACATCCTGCAGATCGAGAACGAGTACTACAGCGACATCCGGCCCAAGCGTGTCACCCGTCACGACGAGACCCCCAGCCAGGCGCTGGAGGCGCGCGGCGTCGAGTACATCGAGGTGCGCTGTCTCGATCTCGACCCCTTCCTGCCGCTGGGCATCGACGAGGCGCGGCTGCGCTTCATCGACGCCTTCCTGGTGTGGTGTCTGCTGGCCGAGAGCCCCTGGATTCCGGATGACGAATGCGACCGGCTTGACGACAACCGGCGCCTGGTCGTCGAGCGCGGCCGCGACCCCGAGCTCAGGCTGATGCAGAACGGGCGGCAGCGCAGCGTGGCCGATTGGGGTGGAGAGATCTTCGCCGAGATCGCTCAGGCCGCCGAACTGCTCGATTCACTGGAGCAGGGCACGCCCCATGTGGACGCCGTGGCGGCGCTGGCCCCCTGGCTCGAGGACCCGTCGCTGACGCCTTCCGGCCGGCTGCTGGCGCGGCTGGAGTCGACCGGCGAGGAGTTCATCGAGGCCTGCCTGGCCATCGCCGGCGAGCATGCCGAGCGGTTTCGTCGGGAACCCATCGAGCCGGCACGAGCGGCCAACTTCGAACAGCTGGTCGGTACTTCGCATCAGCAGCAGCGTGATATCGAAGACGCCGATGCGCTGCACTTCGACGCATTTCTCGATGAGTACTTCGCCAGCGCCCGCGAACCCCGGGTGGCCATGGCGAGTCAGGGAGGCAGATGATGCCCGATACCTTGCGGCGCCTCTCCGTGCGCCAGTGGAGCCTGGCCGGGCTGGCCTTCTGCGCCTTGATGATGGGCGTCGCGCTGGGCCTGGAGCACATCGGCGGGCTCGAGCCCTGTCCGCTGTGCATCTTCCAGCGGGTCGCCGTGCTGGCGGCGGCGGCGGTGTTCCTCGTGGCCGCCATCCACAACCCCCGTGGGCGAGTCGGCGCCGCGCTCTACGGCGGTCTGTCGCTTGCCGCGGTGCTGGGCGGCATCGGCGTGGCCTGGCGCCACCTGTGGCTGCAGTCGCTGCCGCCGGACCAGGTGCCGAGCTGCGGGCCCGGTCTCGACTACATGATGGACATCCTGCCCATGCGTGACGTGGTCGCCATGGTACTCTCCGGCTCCGGCGAGTGCGCCGAGATCGATTTCCTCTTGATGGGCATCTCGCTGCCGGGCTGGACGCTGATCGGCTTCGTGATCCTGGCCGTGGCGCCCCTGGGCATCCTGCTCGGCGCCTTTCGCCAGCCTCGCTCGAGCCTGAACGGCAGCCACCGCCCGGCGTGACCGGGGCGAAATGACACAACAAGAACAAGGAAACGCATGCTCTACCGGGACTTCACCACCCAGGAAGCCATCGACCGGGAGTACGATCCCATGCGCGGCCGCGACCCGGCCGCGCTGCTTGGCGATTGGCAGGCACGCAGCAACGCGCTGCGCAAGCGCTGCCGCGTCACCGAGAACCTCGCCTTCGGGCCGACCCTGGCCGAATGCATGGACGTCTACCACGCCGAGGCCGAGGGTGCGCCGCTGCACCTGTTCTTCCACGGCGGTTACTGGCGCTCGCTGGGCCATCGGGAATTCGGCTTCGTGGCCGAGGGTCTGCTAGAGGCGGGCATCAGCGTGGCTGTGGTGAACTATGCGCTGTGCCCCACGGTGGCGTTCGGCGAAGTGGTGAGGCAGGCGCGCGCCGCGGTGGCGTGGGCCTATCGCCATGGTGCCTCGCTGGGCGTCGATCCTTCACGACTCAGCGTCTCGGGCCACTCCGCCGGCGGCCACATGACCGCCATGCTGCTGGCCACCGACTGGCAAGGCGTGTACGGCCTGCCCGACGATCTGCTCGAAGGCGCCCTGTGCGTCAGCGGGCTCTATGACCTGCGGCCCTTTCCCTGGTCGTGGCTGCAGCCCAAGCTGCAGCTCACCGGCCGCGACGTCACCGACTACAGTCCGCTGTTCCAGCCCTGTCGGGTAGCCGCGCCGGTGCATCTGGTCGCGGGCGGCGAGGAGTCCACGGAGTTCGCCCGTCAGATGCATGCCCACGCCGAGCACCTCGAGGCCCAGGGCATGGGGGTGAGCGCCGAGCTCTCGCCCGGCGACGATCACTTCACCATTCTCGACCACTACGTGCCGGGCGGGCGCTTCGTGCAGCGTATCGCGGCCTTTCACGGCGGCTGATCAGGCGCTGGGGATGACGGCGGTCGCTTCGATCTCCACCTTGGCTCGATCCTCGATCAGGTCGGCCACCTGGACCATGGTCATGGCCGGGAAGTGCTTGCCCACCACCTCGCGATAGGCGGCACCCACCTCCTTGAGCCGGGACAGATACTCCTGCTTGTCGGTCACGTACCAGGTCAGCCGCACCAGGTGCTGGGGTCCGGCGTCGGCTTCCTTCAATACCTCGACGATATTGGTCAGTGCCTGGTGCACCTGGGCGACGAAGTCGTCGCTCTCGAAGACCTGATCGCCGTTCCAGCCGATCTGACCGCCGACGAAGATCGTACGGCCGGTGGCCAGCACGCCGTTGGCGTAGCCCACGGCGGCCTTCCAGTGAGAGGGGTGGAGCAACTGGTGCGAGATGGCGTCATTCATCTTGATATCCTTGTTGGCAGTCCTGGGCGAAGTGCCGGCGCATGTCGTCGGGCCAGGGCAGGGGGCGGCCGCTGTCCAGGTCGACGAATACCAGGGTGGAATGGCAGGTCAGGCGCGGTTCGCCGTTGCAGTGGGCCACAGTGCGCAGGGTCAGGCTGGTGCGGCCGACGTCACGCAGCGTGAGCTCGAAGGTGAGCGTGTCGCCCAACCGGCTGGGGGCATGGAAGTCGGTCTCGATATGCGCCGTGGGCACGCCGGTACGGCTCTCCACGTGGAGCCGATTGAAGTCGTGGCCCACCGATTCGGCGAAATAGTCCTCCACCACCGAGTTGAGCATCTCGTAGTAGCGCGGATAGAACACGATGCCTGCCGGGTCGCAGTGTTGGAAGCGCACCTTGCGCTGGGTGACGAATGGCATGGCGGCTTCCTCTCAGACGCCCAGGTAACGGTCGCGCAGACCGTCGTCGAGTGCGGCCGGCTCTCCCGTCCACACCGTGCGTCCTTTCTCCAGGATGGTGCAGCGGTCGGCCACCGGCAGCAGCTCGGCCAGCGACTTGTCGACGATCAGGGTGGATTGCCCCTGGGTCTTGAGCTCGCGAATGGCGGCCCAGATCTCCTGACGGATCACCGGGGCGAGACCCTCGGTGGCTTCGTCGAGCACCAGCAGCCTGGGGTTGGTCATCAACGCGCGACCGATGGCGAGCATCTGCTGCTCGCCGCCGGAGAGGGTGCGCGCCATCTGGGTGCGCCGCTCGGCCAGGCGGGGGAAGAGCTTCTCCACCCGCGCCAGGCTCCAGTAGCCGGGACGCGCCGTGACCACCAGGTTCTCGCGCACCGAGAGGTTGGGGAAGCAGCGCCGCCCCTCGGGCACCAGACCGAGGCCTGCCTGGGCGATGCGATACGACGGCAGGCGCCGCAGATCCTGCGACTCGAAGGTGATGCTGCCGCTGCGTGCCGGGGTGAGGCCGAAGATGGAGCGGATGGTGGTGGTCTTGCCCATGCCGTTGCGCCCCATCAGTGCCATCATCTCGCCGGCCCGAACGCTCAGGTCGACGCCGAACAGCGCCTGGGAGGGGCCGTAGAAGGTCTCGATCGCGGTGACGTTCAGCATGTCGCCTCTCCCAGATAGGCTTCGCGGACTTGCGGGTTGGCGCGGATCGCGGCGCTGTCGCCGTGGGCGATCACACCGCCGGCCACCAGCACAGAGATACGGTCGGCGAGGCGGAACACGGCGTCCATGTCGTGCTCGATCAGCAGGATCGGTACCTCGAGCTTGAGCGCCTCGAGCAGCTCGGTGAGGTGTGCCGTGCCCTCCGGCCCGAGCCCGGCCATGGGTTCGTCGAGCAACAGTACCCGGGGCTTGAGTGCCAGCGCGCAGGCCACCTCGACCTGGCGGCGCTCGCCGTGGGAGAGTTCGGCCACCTGGGTGTCGGCACGGTGGGTGAGCGCCATGCGCTCCAGTGCTTCCAGCGCCGGGGCCAGCAGGCTTTCGTCGTGCTGCACCGGTTTCCAGAAGCGGAAGCTGTGGCCCTGCAGCGCCTGTACGGCGATCATCACGTTGCGCTTCACCGACAGCGGCTCGGCCAGCGACGAGACCTGAAAGCTGCGCCCCAGCCCCAGCCGGGCCCGCTGGGCCACGCTGAGTGAGGTGATCTCCTGACCGGCCAGCACGATACGGCCGGAGTCGGGTTTCAGGCTGCCGGCGATCTGGCCGATCAGGGTCGACTTGCCGGCGCCGTTGGGACCGATCAGGGCATGGATCTCGCCGGGGTACAGATCCAGCGAGACGTCGCGGGTCGCCTGCAGGGCGCCGAAGCGCTTGTTGAGATCGATGAGTTCGAGCACGGCTTCACTCATGACGCTCCCTCCCGGCCAGCCAGCCCATCACGCCATGCTTGGCGAACAGCACCACGAACAGCAGCACCAGGCCGAGGAACAGCTGCCAGTACTCGGTCATGCCGCCCAGCAGAGTCTCCATCATCACGAACAGCAGCGCGCCGGCCAGCGGTCCGTAGAGCCGGCCCACGCCGCCGAGTATCACGATCACCATCAGTTCGCCGGACATGTGCCAGCTCAGCATGGTGGGACTGACGAAGCCGTTGAGGTCGGCGTAGAGTGCTCCGGCCAGCCCGGTGATCATCGCCGAGATGACGAAGGCGACCAGGCGAATGGGGTAGGGCGAGACACCGGCGGTGGCAAGCCGCGTGTCGTTGAGCCGCGCCATGGTGAGTGCGGCGCCGAAGCGCGACTTCATGATCCGCGAGGTGAGGGCGAGCGAGAGCACGAGCCCGCCGAAGCAGATCAGAAAGAAGGTCAGGGCATCGTTGGTATCCACCCACGGCAGGCCGTTGCGCAGGAAGATCGGCAGGCCGTCCTCACCGCCGTAGGTGGGCCAGGAGTTGGCGAAGTAGTACATCATCTGGGCGAAGGCCAGGGTGATCATGATGAAGTAGACCCCGGTGGTGCGCAGCGAGATGGCACCGATGGCCAGCGCCAGCAGGCCGCACAGCAGGATTGCCGCGAGCCAGATCACCAGCATGCTGTCGCTGCCGGGAATGGCGATGGGCCAGCCGATCACCGGGGTGAAGTCGAAAGCGTGATAGGCGCTGATGCCGGCCACGTAGCCGCCCAGACCGAAGTAGGCGGCGTGGCCGAAGCTGATCATGCCGCCGTAGCCGATGGCCAGGTTGAGGCCCACTGCGGCCATGGCGATCAGGGTGATGCGCGAGGCCAGATTGACGTAGTAGATGTGACCGAGGAAATAGAGCGTCAGGGGCACCAGCAGCAGGAAGGCCAGCAGGCCGATCTGCACCAGCCCCTTGCGGTCGTACCAGCTGGCCGCCGGTGTCGGCAGCCCCGGCTGGGGCGCGAGCGTCGAGGTGTTGGACTTATTCATTGGCGGCAAACAGTCCCTTGGGTTTGAAGGCGAGGATGGCGGCCATCATGATGTAGATGAGCATGGCGGCGATGGCCGAGCCGACGCCGGCGGCCTCCGAGGGGCTCATGAACTGGCGGAAGAAGGCGGGCAGGAACACTCGCCCCAGGGTATCCACCACGCCGACCAGGATGGCGCCGTACAGCGCTCCCTTGATCGAGCCGATGCCGCCGATCACGATCACCACGAAGGCCAGGATCAGCACCGGTTCGCCCATGCCCACCTGCACCGACTGCAGGGCACCGACCATCGCGCCGGCCAGGCCGGCCAGCGCCGCGCCCATGGCGAACACCAGGGTGTAGAGCCGGGCGATGTTGACGCCCAGGGCGCCGATCATCTCGCGGTCGCTCTCGCCGGCACGGATGCGCATGCCGAGCCGGGTACGGGTGATCAGGAAGTACATGCCCACCGCCACGGCCACGCCCACGGCGATGATCACCAGCCGGTAGATGGGGTAGCGCAGCCCGCCGGGCAGCGTGACCGAGCCCGACAGCATGGCCGGCGGGTTGAGCCACAGCGGCGAGGAGCCGAACACCCAGCGCGTGCCCTCCGAGAAGATCAGGATCAGGGCGAAGGTGGCCAGCACCTGGTCCAGGTGCGGACGGTGATAGAGCCGGCGGATCACGATCAGCTCCACCAGGGCGCCCACCGCGGCGGCCACGGCGATACCCGCGACCAGGCCGACGAAGAAGGAGCCGGTGGCGGCGGTCACCAGCGCCGTGGCGTAGGCGCCCACCATGTAGAAGGAGCCATGGGCCAGGTTGATCAGTCCCATGACCCCGAACACCAGGGTCAGGCCGCTGGCCATCAGGAACAGCATGGTACCGAGCTGAAGGCCGTTGATGAGCTGTTCGATGAATAATGTCATGAAGCGTCAACCGTGAAAGGCAAGGAAGGCGCCGCCGAACCCTCGGCCCGGCGGCACTGGCGTTGCATCACATCTGGCACTGCTCGTGATAGATGTCCTGGATGTCCTCCACGGCGATGCCGATCAGACGGTTGGTGGGCTGGCCGTCGTCACCCTCGACCACCTCGCGTACATAGATGTCCTGGATCGGATGGTGGTTGGGGCCGAAACGGAACTTGCCGCGCACCGTGTCGAAATCGGCTTCGCGCAGGGCTTCGCGGAAGGCATCCTGATCGCTCGGGTGGGCCTTCTCCAGCGCGCTCAGGATCAGGTTGGCGGTGTCGTAGCCCTGGGCGGCATACAGCGTCGGCGTGCGGCCGTAGGCCTCACGGAACGCCTCGACGAAGGCGTGGTTGGCCTCGTTGTCGAGATCGTAGGCCCACAGCGAGGTATTCATGGCGCCGATGGCGGCGCTGCCCACCGCCTTGATGATGGTCTCGTCGAAGGAGAAGGCGGCACCGAACACCGGCAGGTCGACGCCGGAGTTCTCCCACTGCTTCATGAACGAGATGCCCATGCCGCCGGGCAGGAAGAAGAACAGGCTGTCGGCGTTGCTGGCACGGATCCGGGCGATCTCGGCGGCGTAGTCGGTCTGTCCCATCTGGGTGTAGATCTCGTCGACGACTTCACCTTCGTAGAGATGCTTGAAGCCGGCCAGGGCGTCGGTGCCGGCGGGGTAGTTGGGCGCCAGCAGGATGGGCCGCTCGAAGCCCTGTTCGCGCATGTAGGCGCCCATGGCCCCGTGCAGGTTATCGTTCTGATAGGCGACGTTGAAGTAGTTCTCGTGACACATGCGCCCGGCCAGGTCGGAGGGCCCGGCGTTGGGGGAAATGTAGAAGGTACCCTGGCGCACGGCCGCCGGCACAACCGCCATGGCCAGATTCGACCAGATGATGCCGGTAAGAATGTCGACGTTGTCGCGCTGCATGAACTCGTTGGAGAGGCTGCGCGCCAGGTCGGGACGGTTGGCGTCGTCCTGGATCAACACGCGCACGTCATCACGTCCCGAGCGCTCCATGGCCAGCATGAAGCCGTCGCGTACGTCCACGCCCAGATGCGAGCCGCCGCCGGAAAGTGTCGTGATCATGCCGATTCTGACCTCATCGGCCTGGGCTGCCGTCATGCTGGCGGTCATCAGCAGGCCGAGGCCAAGGCTGGCTAGTTTCTTCATGAAGATACCCCTCTTCGCTCTCGTTTTTGTCTCATCGGCGCAACGTGTCCAGCGCCTCGTTAGGTTGGCCCGTCAGCCATGGCTGTCGGGCCGTTTTCCGCCGTCAGTCTGATCCACCATCGGACCTTCCAATGTCCGGCCATCAATCGCCTGGCTCGGCCATCAATCGCCTGGCTCGGTCATCAATCGCCAGGATAATGCTCCTGGCGCAGCCGGAAGCGCTGCACCTTGCCGGTGGCCGTCTTCGGCAACGCCTCGACGAAGCGCACCGAGCGCGGATACTTGTAGGGGGCGATGCGCTGCTTGACGAACTGCTGCAACCGCTCGACGCACTCGGCATCCGGCTCGACCCCGGGAGACAGTACCACGAAGGCCTCGACGATCTGCCCACGCTCTCCATTCGGTGCGCCGATTACGGCACACTCCGCCACCGCCTCGTGGGCCAGCAGGGCGGCTTCCACCTCGGGGCCGGCGATGTTGTAGCCGGCCGAGACGATCATGTCGTCGTTGCGCGCGGCGAAGTGGAAGTAACCCTCCTCGTCCTGGTAGAAGGCATCGCCAGTGATGTTCCAGCCGTCGCGAACATATTTGAGCTGCCGTACGTCGTTCAGGTAGCGACAGCCCGTAGGACCGCGCACCGCCAAGCGTCCCACTTCGCCGCGGGGCAGCTCGTTCATCTCGGCATCGACGACCTTGGCCTCGTAGCCGGCCACCGGCTTGCCGGTGCAGCCCGGGCGATGGTCGTCCAGATGGTTGGAGATGAAGATGTGCAGCATCTCCGTGGCCCCGATGCCGTCGAGGATCGGCTTGCCGGTCTTCTCGATCCATTCATGGTAGATCGGTGCCGGCAACGTTTCGCCGGCCGAGACCGCCAGGCGCAGGCTGTCGAGTTCCTCGCCGCTTTCGAGCGAGGCGAGCATGGTGCGATAGGCGGTGGGGGCAGTAAATACGACGGTGGCACGATGCTCGCGGATGATTTCCATCATGTTGGGCGGCGTGGCCTTCTCCAGCAGCACGGCGCTGGCACCGAAGCGCAGCGGGAAGATGGCCAGCCCGCCGAGGCCGAAGGTGAAGGCCAGCGGTGGCGAGCCGACGAAGACGTCGTCCGCACTCACTTGCAGCACCTCGCGGGCGTAGCCGTCGGCGATGATCAGCAGATCGCGATGGAAGTGCATGGTGGCCTTGGGCTGGCCGGTGGTGCCGGAGGTGAAGCCGAGCAGGGCGACATCGTCGGCGGCGGTGGCGACCGCCTCGAACTCGGTGGGCTTGTCCAGCGCCAGTCGGTCGAGTTCGGCATCGTGGTTGGCCGTGCCGTCGAAGCCGACCACTCGCTTCAGGAAGGCGCTTCCGGCGGCGCAGGCCTCGAGCTCGTCGAGCAGGCGGGTATCGCACAGGGCCAGAGCGATCTCGGCCTTGTCGACGATCTGGGTCAGTTCGCTCGCGCGCAGCATCGGCATGGTGTTGACCACCACCGCGCCGGCCTTGGTCGCGGCCAGCCAGCAGGCGACCATGGCCGGGTTGTTGGCCGAGCGGATCAGCACCCGGTTGCCGGGGCGCACGCCGAGCTCTTCCACCAGGGCGTGGGCCAGGCGGTTGCTCCACTCGGCAAGCTCGCGGTAGCTGCGTCGTCGGCCGTTGCCGATCAGCGCCACGCGTTCGCCATGGCCACGCTCGAGCCAGCGGTCGCAGAGCTCCACCGCGGCGTTGAGCCGCTCGGGATAGTCGAAGCCGTCGAGCCTGAGCTCGGGCCATTCATGCACGGGAGGCAGGTTGTCCCGGGCAAAGGTATCGGCGTGAGCCGACGGTGCGTTCATGACCATTCTCCGTACGTCGTTGTTGTTGTTCGGCGCCGAAGCGTCGACAGGGGATACGGGTCTGGCTGGCGTGTCTCGTCGCTTTGGTTATTGGTCTTGTTTCGTTTGCTCAGTTCGTGCCCGGTCGGTTCTCCGCCAGTGCGCTGCGGGCGATCACCACCTTCTGCACGTCCGAGGCGCCTTCATAGATGCGCAGCGCGCGGATCTCGCGATACAGGCTCTCGACGATGTGGCCCTTGCGCACGCCGTCGCCGCCGTGCAGCTGCACCGCCTGGTCGATCACCTGCTGAGCGCGGTCGGTGGCGTAGAGCTTGGCCATGGCCGCCTCGCGGGTGACCCGCTCGGCGCCCATGTCTTTGGTCCAGGCGGCGCGATAGACCAGCAGCGCGGCGGCGTCCACGTCCAGCGCCATCTCCGCCAGGTGGCCCTGCACCATCTGCAGGTCGGCCAGGCTGGCGCCGAACAGCTCGCGGTTCCTGGCCCGGTCCAGCGACTCGTCCAGCGCGCGGCGGGCGAAGCCCAGGGCGGCGGCGCCCACCGTGGAGCGGAACACGTCGAGCACCGCCATGGCGATGCGAAAGCCCTGGCCGGGCTGGCCGATCATGGCGCTGGCCGGCAGGCGCATGTCGGCGAAGCCGAGCCGGGCCAGCGGGTGGGGCGAGATGGTCTCCAGCCGTTCGCGGATTTCGAGCCCCGGCGTGTCGGCCGGCACCAGGAAGCAGGAGAGCCCCTTGGCCCCCGGCCCCTCGCCGGTGCGGGCGAACAGGGTGTACACATCGGCGATGCCGCCGTTGGAAATCCAGGTCTTCTCGCCGTTGATGCGGTAACCGTCGCCGTCGCGCTCGGCGGTAGTATCCAACTGGGCCACGTCGGAGCCCGAGCGCGGCTCGCTAAGGGCGAAGGCGGCCAGCGCCTCGCCGCGGCGGGTCCTGTCCAGCCACTGCTTTTGCTCGGCGCTGCCGAACAGGCTGATGGCCCCGGTGCCGAGCCCCTGCATGGCGAAGGCGAAGTCGGCCAGGCCGTCGTGGCGGGCCAGGGTTTCACGGATCAGACACAGGCTGCGTACGTCGATGGCGTCCCCCGCAGTGCCCTCGAGGAAGCCCGCCCGACCCAGGTCGCGCACCAGCTGGATGCAGGTAGCGTCGACGTCGGCGTGGTCGCGGGGCAACTCGCGCTGGCACCATGCTTCCAGGCGCTTGGCCAGGTCGCGATGGCGGGCCTCGAAGAAGGGCCAGTCGAGAAAGCTCGTATCGCTCATCAATCCCCCTCGAAGACCGGCTTCTGTTTGGCGGCGAAGGCGCGGTAGGCGCGCTCGAAGTCGCGGGTCTGCATGCAGATCGCCTGGGCCTGGGCCTCGGCCTCGATGGCCTGCTCCAGGCTCATCGACCACTCCTGGTTGAGCTGGGTCTTGGTGATGCCGTGGGCAAAGGTCGGGCCCTGAGCCAGACGGGTGGCGTAGGCGATGGCCTCGGCTTCCAGCGCATCGGGCTCGACCAGACGATTGTAGAAGCCCCACTGATGGCCCTCTTCCGCGCTCATGCTGCGCCCGCTGTAGAGCAGGTCGGCGGCGCGGCCCTGGCCGATGATGCGCGGCAGCATGGCGCAGGCCCCCATGTCGCAGCCGGCCAGGCCCACCCGGGTGAAGAGGAAGGCGGTGCTGGCTCGAGGCGTGGCGAAGCGAATGTCCGAGGCCATGGCGATGATGGCGCCGGCGCCGACGCAGACGCCGTCCACCGCGCTGATCACCGGCTTGCCGCAGTGGATCATTGCCTTGACCAGGTCGCCGGTCATGCGGGTGAATTCGAGCAGCCCCTTCATGTCACGTCCTACCAGCGGGGCGATGATCTCGTGGACGTCGCCGCCGGAGCAGAAGTTGCCGCCGTTGGCGGCGAACACCACGGCCTTGACGTCCTCGGCATAGACCAGATTGCGAAAGGTGTCGCGCAGCTCGGCGTAGCTGTCGAAGGTAAGCGGATTCTTGCGTTCGGGGCGGTCGAGGCGGATCACCGCCACTTCGCCCTCCATGCGCCACAGGAAATGCCTGGGCGTCAGGTCGGCCAGTTTCATGGTCGTGCTCCCGTGTCGGCCGGCAAGCGGTGCAGCAGCTCGCCGATGTGGTGGGCATCCTCGGCATCGACGCCATCCAGCAGTTCGTCGACCCAGCCCTCGTGGGCCTCGGCCATGACGGTGAAGGCATCACAGCCGGCGGAGGTGAGGCGTACCAGGGTGGCGCGGCGGTCCCCTTCGATGGCGATGCGCTCCACCAGGCCGTCCTCGGCCAGGCGGTCGACGATACCGGTGACGTTGCCGTTGGAGACGCGCAGCCGCTTGGAGAGCTCGTTCATCTTCAGCCCCTCGCGGTCGCGATAGAGCGCGGCCATGACGTCGAAGCGCGGCAGGGTGGAGTCGAACTCCAGGCGCAGCTTCTCGCGCAGCGCCGCTTCCACCTGACGGGTCACTCTGAGCATGCGCAGCCACAGGCGCAGGCGCTCCTTGCTCAGGGCGTCGGATTTTGCCTTTGGTGCGCTCATGTCTCGCCTCCCGAAATGGAGATCGCCTGGCCATGAATGGCGCTACTGTGCGGGCCGCACAGCCACAGCGCGGTGGCGGTGACCTCGGCGGGCTGGATCAGCCGGCCGCTGGGGTTGGTCGACTGCAGGTGGGCGCGGGCCTGCTCCGCCGTCTGCCCGGTCTTGGCGACGATGGTGGCGATGCTCTCTTCCAGCAGCGGGGTCTCGGTGAAGCCGGGACACAGTGCGTTGACAGTGATGTCGCGTCCCGCCACTTCCTGGGCCAGGGCGCGTACCAGGCCCACCACGCCGTGCTTGGCGGCGCAGTAGGGCGCCACGTAGGGGTAGCCCTTGAGCCCGGCGGTGGAGGCCACGGCGATCAATCGGCCGCCGTCGCGCACGTGCTTTAGGCCCTCGCGCAGGGTCAGGAACACGCCGGTCAGGTTGACGTCGAGCATGCGCTGCCACTGATCGAGCCCGGTTCTGGCCAGCGGCGCGCTCTCGGCGGCCCCGGCGTTGGCGATCACGATATCGACCTCGCCCAGGCGCTCGAACAGGGCGACCATGTCAGCCTCGCGGGTTACGTCGGCGACAGCGGTAGCGATGTTGGGATGGCGTTCGGCCAAGGCGTCGAGCGCAGCGATACGGCGCCCGGTGATGGTCACCTTCGCGCCGGCCTCGGCGAAGGCCAGCGCCATGTCGGCACCGATGCCGCTGCCGCCGCCGGTGATCACCGCGCGCTTGCCGTCGAGGGGGGGCAGGGTCGTGCTCATGGTCACACCCACCCCTCGCCGCGCTCGGCCAGGCGTTGCAATTGATCGCGCCCGGCACGATAGGGGGCCGGCCACTCGCATTCGCCATCCTGGATGCCGGCGGCGGCATGCAGCGTCCAGTAGGGGTCGGCCAGGTGCGGGCGGGCCAGGCACACCAGGTCGGCGCGGCCGGCCATCAGGATCGAGTTGACGTGGTCGGCCTGGTAGATGTTGCCCACCGCCATGGTGGCCATGCCGGTCTCGTTGCGGATGCGATCCGAGAAGGGCGTCTGGAACATGCGCCCGTACTGCGGCTTGGCCCGGGTCGAGGTCTGCCCGGCGGAGACGTCGACGATGTCGACCTCGACGGCCTGGAGCAGGCGGGCGATCTCGACCGCCTCATCGGGGGTGACGCCCTCGTCGCCGACCCAGTCGTTGGCCGAGATGCGCACCGAGAGCGGCTTGTGGGCCGGCCAGGCGGCGCGCACTGCGCGGATCACCTCCAGCGGATAGCGCATGCGGTTCTCGAGCGAACCGCCGTACTCGTCGTCGCGGCGGTTGGTCAGCGGAGTGATGAAGGAGGAGAGCAGGTAACCGTGGGCGGCATGCACCTCGAGCATGTCGAAGCCGGCGCGCTCGGCCATGCGGGCGGCGGCGACGAACTCGTCGCGCACCCGCTCCATGTCGGCGCGAACCATGGCCCTGGGCACCTGGTTGCGCGCCGACCACGGCACGGCGGAGGCCGCCATGATCGGCCAGTTGCCCTCGGCGAGCGGCGCGTCCATCTCCTGCCAGCCGAGCTGGGTCGAGCCCTTGGGTCCGGAGTGGCCGATCTGGGCGCACAGCTTGGCCGGCGTCTCGGCGTGGACGAAGTCGCACAACCGCTTCCATGCTGCCTCGTGCTCGGCAGTGTAGAGTCCCGGGCAGCCGGGGGTGATACGGCCCGCCGGCGAGACGCAGGTCATCTCGGTGTAGACCAGCCCGGCGCCGCCCTTGGCGCGTTCGGCGTAGTGCACGAAGTGCCAGTCGGTGGGGCTGCCGTTCACCGCCTTGTACTGGGCCATCGGCGAGACCACCACCCGATTGACGAGCTGCATGTCACGCAGCCGGTAGGGGGCGAACATCGGCGCCCGTGCGCTGCCCGCGTTGCCTGCCTGGGTCTGGAACCAGCGTTCGGCGCTCTCGAGCCAGGCCGGATCGCGCAGGCGCAGGTTCTCGTGGCTGATACGCTGGGAACGGGTCAGCAGCGAGTAGTTGAACTGCACCGGGTCGAGGTCCAGGTAGCGCTCCACCTGTTCGAACCACTCGGTGGAGTTGCGTGCCGCCGACTGCAGGCGCAGCACCTCCAGGCGGCGCTCCTCCTCGTAGCGGGCGAAGGCGCTGGCCATGTCGGGCTCGCTGTGCAGGTACTCGGCCAGCGCGATGGCGCTCTCCAGCGCCAGCTTGGTGCCGGAGCCGATGGAGAAGTGCGCGGTGGCCGCGGCATCGCCCATCAGCACCACGTTGTCGAAGCTCCAGCGCGCGCACAGCACGCGGGGGAAGTTGATCCACGCCGAGCCGCGAATGTGGTTGGCATTGCTCATCAGCGCATGGCCGCCCAGGTGACGGGCGAAGATGCGCTCGCACACCTCGATCGACGCCTGCTGGCTCATCTCGCCGAAGCCGAAGGCCTGCCAGGTGGCCTCGCTGCACTCGACGATGAAGGTCGCGGTGTCGGCATCGAACTGGTAGGCGTGAGCCCACACCCAGCCGTGCTCGGTCTTCTCGAAGATGAAGGTAAAGGCGTCGTTGAAGGTCTGACGGGTACCGAGCCAGACGAACTTGCAGGCGCGCACGTCGATGTCGGGCTGGAAATGCTCGGCATAGCGCTGACGGGTGCGTGAGTTGAGGCCGTCGGCGGCCAGCACCAGGTCGAACTCGCGGCGCAGCTCGTCGATGGCGGATTCGGCGACGTCGCTCTCGAAGCGCAGCTCGATGTCGAGCTCCCGGGCGCGCGCCTGCAGCAGCAACAGCAGCTGGCGGCGGCCGATGCCGCAGAAGCCGTGACCGGTGGAGACGGTCTTGACGCCGTCGTGGATCACCGCGATGTCGTCCCAATAGGCGAAGTGCTCACGGATGCGCGCCGCGCTGACGGCATCGTTGGCGGCCAGGTTGTCCAGCGTCTCGTCGGAGAGCACCACGCCCCAGCCGAAGGTGTCGTCGGGGCGGTTGCGCTCGATCACCACGATCTCGTGCGCCGGGTCGTGCAACTTCATGCTAATGGCGAAGTAGAGGCCGGCGGGGCCACCGCCCAGGCAGGCGATTCTCATGAGGCGGAACCGTTTGGTTGTTGTAGTTGATATCAGGCTAGACCCGCCGAAGAGATACTTCAAGCTTAAAATTTCAAGCTTGAAGTAAATCGTTGAAGAACGTTTTTCCCTCGGCCAAGGATTGACAGTCAGGCTGGCAAGGGTGAGTCTGGGGTTTCGGGTTCGGCAGGGTCCGGGCTGCAACCGGCTTCACAGGGGAAGGAGGCTCTCCATGCTGGAACAGTGCAAGACTGCCAGGGAACGCTGGGGTGGCGTGCATCAGCTGATCGACCGCTGGCTCGACGAGCGCCGTGAGCTGCTGGTCAGTTTCATCGAGCTCAAGGAGGCCTGCGATACTGAGCTCGAGGCCGTGTGCAAGCCCCAGATCGATCGCTTCAGCGAGCTGCTGATGGATTACATCAGTGCCGGTCACTTCGAGATCTATCCGCAGCTGCGTGAGGAGGCCAACGCCTTCGAGGATCACGAAGCGCTGGAAATCGCCGCCAAGCTGCTGGAGCGCCTGGAGCTCTCCACCGAACTGGTGCTGGCCTTCGACGCCGACTTCTCGACCCCGGTGCGCTGCCAGCATTTCCTGCCGCGCTTGCCCGCATGGCTCGATCGTCTCGCCAAGGGACTGACCGAACGCTTCGCCCTGGAAGACCAACTGATCGCCAGGTTGCACGCCGCGCATACGCCGCGCCCGGAAACCGAAACCGAATAGCGCTACCGAATGGTTCTGGTTCTACGAACCGTTCTCTAGCAGGCCTGCGGGCCGACCCATTTTGACGCCGCCCCGGTTTGTCCCCGGGGCGGCGTTTATGTCTGCGCGCTCGGCGTTGCGATGTCCGTGGGCTCGGTCGCTTCCCGCGTCGAGCGGCGCTGCCACAGCACCAGCATGCACGGCGTCAGCAGCAGCGTCAGCCCGGTGGCGAACACCAGGCCGCCGGCGATGGCGCTGGAGAGCTGGGTCCACCATTGGGTGGAGGGAGCGCCGAATCCCAGGCTCGGGGCGAACAGGTTGACGTTGATCTCCAGCACCATCGGCATCAGTCCCAGCACGGTGGTGATGGCGGTGAGCAGCACCGGGCGCAGGCGCAGGCCGCCGGCCTCCAGAGCGGCGTCGTAGGGCGCCAGCCCCGCGTGGCGCAGCTCGTTGTAGGTGTCGATCAACACGATGTTGTTGTTCACCACGATGCCCGCCAGGGCGATGATGCCCATGCCCACCATGACGATGCCGAACGGCTGGCCGTTGATCAGCAGGCCCATCAGCACGCCGGCGGTGGAGAAGACGATAGCCGAGAGCACCAGCAGCGCCTGGTAGAGGCTGTTGAACTGGGTGACGAGGATCAGCAGCATCAGCCCGATCGCCACGAGGAAGGCGGTGATCAGGAAGCGGCTGGCCTCCTCCTGGTCCTCCTGTTCGCCGGCCACGTTGACGCGCACACCCTCCGGCGGTGGGCCCAACGCCGCCAGCAGCGCGCGCAGACGCTCATCGGGCTGGTAGCCTGCGGCCACGTCCGCCTCGAGGGTGATGGCACGCTGGCCGTCGATGCGGTGCAGGGTGCCGACCCGTGGCGCAGGCTCGAGGCTGGCGAAGTGGGAGATCGGTACCTGCCCGCGGGAGGTGTTGAGGGTCAGCCGGTCCAACTGATCGATGCTGCGCCAGTCATGGGGGAAGCGCACGCTGATGTCGACTTCGTCGGGGGCGTGGGCGGGCCGGTAGCTCGCCACCTGCAGGCCGTTGGTGACCAGCTGCACGGCGCTGCCCACGGCGGCGACATCGGCGCCGAGCCTGGCGGCGGCGGCACGGTCGACGTTGAGCCGCCACTCAATGCCGGGCAGGCTGCGGTTGTCCTCGATGTCGCGGAAACCGCCCAGGCGCTCCATTTCGCGCCGGATGGTTTCCACCGTGGCCGCGCTATCGGCCTCCTGCTGGGCGCTCACCTCCAGCACGATCGGCTTGCCGGCGCCGGGGCCCATGTCCTGCTCGCGGAACTCCAATACCACCCCGGGCAGGTCGGCGGTGCGCTCGGCCATCTCGTTCATGATCACCTGGGCCGGGCGGCGCTCCTGCCAGTCGATCAACTGGAACTGCACCGTGCCGATCACGTCGCTGCCGAGCTGCTCGTTGGGAATGGCGTAGGAGCGGGCATAGAGCGCTTGCACCTCGCTCATGCCGGCCAGCCGCGCTTCCACCCGACGCACGATGGCGTCTTTCTCCAACGCGGAGAAATCCCCGCGGGCGCGTACCATCACCTGGGCATTTTCCGGCTCGACGGCGGGAAAGAACTCGACGCCGTGATTGAAGCGACCGTAACCGACGAAGATCAGCGCCATCAGCAGCAGGGCGATCGTCAGCGTCACGCCTGGCCAGGCCAGCAGCCGGGCCAGGGTGGTGCGATACAGACGTCCGCCGGCGGTGATCATCTCTTCGCCGTGCACGGCCCGGCTGGCGCGTACGCTGAACACACCGCCCAGGGTGGGCAGGAAGATCAGCGCCATGGCCAAGGAGGCGATCAGGCACAGGATCACCGTGGCCGGCAGGTACTTCATGAACTCACCCACCACGCCGGGCCAGAACAGCAGCGGGAAGAACACCGCCAAAGTGGTGGCGGTGGCGGCGATCACCGGCCAGC
The DNA here is from genome assembly GCF_021404355.1 of Halomonas sp. MCCC 1A11062. Lineage (NCBI taxonomy): Bacteria > Pseudomonadati > Pseudomonadota > Gammaproteobacteria > Oceanospirillales > Halomonadaceae > Halomonas > Halomonas sp. MCCC 1A11062. Next base: position 196,015 of record NZ_JABFTW010000002.1, on the reverse strand, counting down.
TCATGCGTGAGGCGGCGTTGATCCAGGCCTGCCGCGGCGGCTGACCTTCGCGCAGGTGGCGGTCGGCCAGTTCGCTGACCACGATGGCGCCGTCCACCAGCATGCCGGCGACCAAGATGAGGGCGAACAGCACCACGATGTTGAGGGTGTAACCGATGGCCCAGATCAGCAGGATGCCAGTGAGGAAGGCGCCGGGAATGGTCAGCCCCACCATCAGCGCCGAGCGCACGCCCATGGCGGCCAGGATCACGATCAGTACCAGCACCACGGCGGTGAGCACGTTGTTGAGCAGCTCCGAGAGCATCTGATCGACGGTCACCGATTGGTCCATGATGGTGGTGATCGAGAGCTCCTCGGGCAGCAGCGGCGCGGCCTGGTCGAGGATCTCGCGCACCCCCTCGATGGTGGCGATCAGGTTGGCGCCGGCACGCTTGGAGATCTCCAGTACCAGGGCCGGCTCGTCGTCGATGCGGGCGAAGCCCGCTGGGTCCTTGAAGGTGGGGTGGATCCAGCCCACGTCGGAGAAGGTGACCACCCGGTCGCCGTCGACCTTCACCGGCATGTTGAGCACGTCGTCCAGCGATTCGATGATGCCGGGAACCTTGACCGGGCTGCGGCCGGCGCCGGTATCCAGGCTGCCGGCGGCCACCAGGCGGTTGTTGCGGGTGATCAGGTTGAACAGGGTGTCGAAGTCGACGCCGTAGCTGTCGAGCACCAGCGGGTCGATGACGATCTCCATCAGCTCCTCGCGCTCGCCGCCGATCTCCACTTCGAGCACTTCGGGCACGCCCTCGAAGGCATCCTGCAGTTGGCGGGCGATGGCCAGCCGCCGGGTCTCCTCGATGGGGCCCGAGAGCCCCAGGGTCAGCACCGGGAAGAGGCCGACGTTGACCTCGAAGACCCGCGGCTCCTCGGCCTCGTCGGGCAGCGAGGCGTTGGCGATATCGACCCGCTCGCGCACGTCGGCCAGCGCCTGGCGCGGGTCGAAGCCGGCGTCGAATTCCAGGGTCACCGCAGCGTGACCTTCGCTGGCCTGGGAGGTCATCTTGCGCACGCCCTCGATGGTGCGCAGTTCCTGTTCCATGGGCCGCACCAGCAGCCGTTCGCCATCCTCGGGGGTCACCCCTTCCAGGGCCAGCGAGACGTAGATGATGGGGATGGGAACGTCGGGATTGGCTTCCTTGGGCACCGCCTGCCAGGCGGCAAGGCCCGCCAGCAGCAGCGCCAGCAGCAACAGCAGGGTGGTGCGCGACCGGTCCAGTGCGGCCTCGATCAGGGTGCGCATGGTCAGGGGGTCTCCTGCTCTGCGCGTTCGCTGGTCGTGCCGTCTTCGCTGTTACTGGCTGTGGCGGCATCCTCGTCGAGAGTGCCGTTGTCGCTTTCGCTTGGCGTCGGTACGGCGATGACCTCATCGCCTTGGGCGACGAAGCCGCTGCCCAGGGTGATCAGGCGAATGGTCTCGGGCAGTCCGGCAACCCGGGCTTGGGTGGCGTCGGCGGCGACCAGGCTGACCGGGGTGCTCACCACCCGGTCCTCCTCGTCGAGATGCTTGACCCGCAGCCGGCCCTCATCGTCCAGCTCGAGCAGGGCGGGTGAGAGCTGGTGTACCTCGCGCTCAGGCAGGGTGATCGCCAGTGTCGCGCTGGCGCCTGCCAGCCGGCGGCGGTCCGCGTTGTCGAATTCGGCTTCGATATAGAAGGAGCGGGTGGACTCGTCGGCGCGGCTGGCGACGTGGGTCAGCTCGCCGGTGAGGCGGCTGCCGTCCAGCAGTCGCGCCTCGACGGGCAGCCCGGGGGCAAGGTCGGGGGCATCGCGTTGGGCTGCCCAGGCGCTGGCCTTGAGGCGGCGGTCGTCGATCAGGCGGGCATAGGGATCGCCGATCTGCAGCACTTCACCCAGTTCCACATGAAGACGGTCCACGACGCCGTCGAAGGGGGCCGTGGGACGCGTCTCCTCCAGCGTCTGGCGCAGCTCGGCCAGCTCGGCCGCTGCCACGCTGACGCTGCTCTGCAGGCCCAGCAGTTCGGGCTGAGAGATCAGGTTGCGCTGACGTAAGCTGTCGGCCCCGGCCAGCTCGGCCCTGGCCAGTTCGAGCCGATCCTCGGCGCGCTGCAGCTGTGCTTCCAGGGCATCGCGCGACAGCGCCAGCAGAGGCGAGCCGGCTTCCACTCCGCTGCCCTGGGTGACCGGCAATTCGACGACCCGGCCGGCATGGCGAGTGCGCAGCTCGACCTCGCGAAAGGCCACCAGCTGGCCCTGCACCACCCGCTGTGGCTGGTAGGCGACGGCGCTGCTGTGACGGTATTCGACCCGGGGCAGGGTGTCGGCGGGCGGTGCTTCCGTGGTGGGCGCCTGCTGCTGGAAGCGCTGCACGTCGCCGAGTGCCAGCCACAGCAGCAGAGCCAGCAGCACCAGAGCGGCCAGCAGCGCGGAAATAGGGGGACGTCTCAGCATGCGGCCTTCCCTGGTTCGATAGCAGGAATACGGTAGACGAGCCTGTGCAGCGAGTGCTGCGTCGCGCGGAGCCAAGCTGGCTGAATCGTGCCGCCTACTCGGCTAATCAAGCATTGCATGATAGCGCAAAAGCCGAAAAAGGTGGCAGTCGCGCCGAGGGGTATCGATTGTGCAGGGTTTTCCCTAGTCGGAGGTCGGATTGAGTTTTGTGCAATGCAAGCATACCATCTTGCGGTCCGAATCCCGGCCAGGGCGGGCAAGCGCTCGCAAGGCTCATCCTCAGGAAAATGCTGAACGATTCGCTCGCGCAGCCATTCGTAGCAGCGTTTTCCTCACGGCGGCTCAACCGAAGGAGCAACGATGAAAGATCCCGTACGTATTGCCATTACCGGCGGTGCCGGCCAGATCAGCTACTCCCTTATCTTCCGTATTGCCGCAGGCGACATGCTGGGCCCGGATCAGCCCGTCATTCTCCAGCTGCTCGAGATTCCCCAGGCCATGGACGCGCTCAACGGCGTGGTCATGGAAGTGAACGACTGCGCCTTCCCGCTGGTGCAGGACATCGTCGCCACCGACGACCCGAACGTCGCCTTCAAGGATGCCGATTTCGCTCTGCTGGTCGGCGCCCGTCCGCGCGGCCCGGGCATGGAGCGCAAGGACCTGCTGGAAGCCAACGCGGCGATCTTCTCCGTGCAGGGCAAGGCGCTCAACGACAATGCCAGCCGCAACGTGCGCGTGCTGGTGGTGGGCAACCCGGCCAACACCAACGCCCTGATCGCTTCCTGCAACGCGCCCGACCTGAGCCCGCGTCAGTTCACCGCGATGACCCGTCTGGATCACAACCGCGCCTTGACCCAGCTGGCGCAGAAGACCGGCAAGCGCGTTACCGATGTCGACAGCATGATCATCTGGGGCAACCACAGCGCTACCCAGTACCCGGATCTGGCCCATACCAAGGTGGCCGGCAAGCCCGCTTTCGATCTGGTCGAGCGCGACTGGTACGAGAACGACTTCATCCCCACCGTGCAGCAGCGCGGCGCGGCGATCATCAAGGCGCGCGGTGCTTCTTCTGCCGCTTCCGCTGCCTCCTCCGCCATCGACCACATGCGCGACTGGGCGCTGGGCACCGATCAGGTGGTGAGCATGGCGATTCCCTCCGACGGCAGCTACGGCATCGCCGAGGGCATCATCTACTCCTACCCGGTGCGCTGCCAGAACGGCGACTACGAGATCGTCCAGGGTCTGGAGATCGACGAGTTCAGCCGTGGCAAGATGAAGGCCACCGAAGACGAGCTGCGGGAAGAGCGCGCCGCGGTCGAGCACCTTCTGGGGTAACAAATGCCTGCGCGAGCGAATCGCCGCGCAGTGTAGTCGGCAGGCAGTAAAGAAAAACCCCGAAAGCCCAGGCTTTCGGGGTTTTGCGTATGGCAGGGCGGGCCTGGGTCAGTCCCGCAGGCTCATGATGCGCCAGCCGCGCCGTTCGGCCACCTCGCGCAGGGTGGCGTCGGGGTCCACCGCCACCGGGTGCTCCACCAGCTCCAGCAGCGGCAGGTCGTTGTGGGAGTCGCTGTAGAACCAGGCGTCGTCCAGGGTGTAGTCCTTGTCCGCCAGCCACGCCTCCAGGCGCTTGACCTTGCCTTCGCGATAGCTCGGCGTGCCGCTGACCTGGCCGGTGTAGCGGCCGTCGCGCACCTCCGGCTCCACCGCGATGAGATGATCCACCCCCAGCCGCTCGGCGATGGGGCCGGTGATGAAGCGGTTGGTGGCGGTGATGATCAGCAGAGTGTCGCCGCGGCTGCGGTGGCGTGCCAGCAGTTCCTCGCCCTTGGCCAGGATGTTGGGCTCGATCTTGCTGGCCATGAACTGCTGATGCCAGGCAGCCAACTGCTCGGGACTGTTGTCGGCGAGCGGCTTGAGCGCCACGGCGAGAAAGGCGTGGATGTCCAGCGTTCCCGCCTCATAGTCGGCCATGAAGCGGTCGTTGGCTTCACGGTAGGCCTTGGCATCCACTGCTCCCTGTTCGAGCAGAAACTCGCCCCAGGCGTGGTCGCTGTCGATGGCGAGCAGGGTATTGTCCAGGTCGAAGATGGCCAGACTCACGGCTTACCCCTTGCGATTTGGTGAGTAATGACTTGCTAGGTTTCGTGAAAGCTGGCGATTATGTCAGACAACGACCTCGCTGCTAAGCCTGCCGGAGCTTTTTCTCCTACTGCCGGTTCGGCCCCAACGTTGTATTGATGCGCTTTGCGCCCTTGTGGAAGAATGCAAGCAACGATGAATTTCACAAGGTGACGTCCGTGATCGACGCTGACGGCTTTCGCCCCAACGTTGGCATCATCATCGCCAACGCCAGGGGGCAGCTGCTTTGGGCGCGTCGGGTAGGACAGAATGCGTGGCAGTTTCCCCAGGGAGGCATCAAGTCAACCGAAACACCGCAACAGGCGCTTTACCGAGAGCTGGAGGAGGAAATCGGCCTCACCGCCGATGACGTCGAACTGCTTGCCTGTACCCGGGGGTGGCTGCGCTATCGCCTGCCACGACGCATGGTGCGCATGAATTCGAGGCCGGTGTGTATCGGCCAGAAGCAGAAGTGGTTCCTGCTGCGGATCCGCTGTCAGGAGAGCCGCATCTGCATGGATGGCTCGGAGAAGCCCGAGTTCGATAACTGGCGCTGGGTCAGCTACTGGTATCCGCTGGGCCAGGTGGTACCGTTCAAGCGCGAGGTGTATCGCCGCGCGTTGAGCGAGCTGTCGCCGCGGGCGCAGCGGCTGGCGCTGGAAGGGCGCTGAGCGAAGAATCCGCTGTTCGGTACGAGTGGGGCAACGCAGGGCCCCGTGTGAGCTCCGCCGCACTGGCGGTGCTTGGCCTTGACTCCTCAGCAGGCGAGGGACGACAACGATGGAAAGCAAGACGCCGATGCTCGAGGTGCTGCGCCGGGTCATCCAGGAGGTCAACGGGGCACGCAATCTCGATGCGGCGCTGGCGACCATGGTTCGCCGTATTCGCAAGGCCATGCGCACCGACGTATGTTCCTTCTATCTCTACGATGCCGAGATCGAGGCGCTGGTGCTGATGGAAACCATCGGCCTGCACAGCCAGGCGGTGGGGCAGGTCACCTTGCGGGTAGGCGAGGGCCTGGTCGGTCTGGTGGCCGAGCGCGAGGAGCCGCTCAACCTGGAGGACGCACCGTCGCACCCGCGCTTCCGCTACTTCGAGGCCACCGGCGAAGAGCGCTACTCCAGCTTTCTCGGCGTGCCCATCATCCATCAGCGGCGCATGCTCGGCGTGCTCGTCGTACAGCAGGCCGAGAAGCGCCGCTACGATGAGGAGGACGAAGCCTTCCTCATCACCATGGGTGCGCAGCTGGCCGGCGTGCTGGCTCACGCGTTGGCCACGGGCAGTCTCAGCAAGCCTACGCTGCCTGGCGGGCAGGCCATGTTCACTGGCGTTCCCGCCTCGCCCGGCATGGCCATCGGCGAGGTGGTGGTGGTGGCGCCGCTGGCCGATCTGGACAGCGTTCCCGACCTGATTCCCACCGACGTCGAGCACGAGATCGCGCGCCTCAAGGAGGCCATCGAGTGCGTGCGCGAGGAGATTCGAGCCGCGGGCGAGCGCCTGGCCAACCGCATCTCCGCCCAGGAACTGGCGCTGTTCGAGGTCTACCAGCAGATGCTCAGCGAAGCGGCGCTCTCCCAGGAAGTGGAGAAGCGCATTCGTGAAGGGCAGTGGGCCCCGGGGGCGCTGGCCGACGTGGTGCGGCGTCACGTGCAGTATCTGGAGCGGGTCGACGACGACTACCTGCGCGAGCGGGCCGCCGACGTGCGCGACCTGGGCCGCCGGGTGCTGGCGCATCTGCAGGAGGAGACTCCCCAGACTCCTGCCAATTTCCCCGAAAGCACCATCCTGGTGGGCGACGAGATCAGCGTCGCCACGCTGGGCGAAGTGCCGCGGGAGCGTCTGGCCGGGCTGGTCTCGATGCGTGGTTCGAGTACCTCTCACGTGGCGATCGTGGCGCGGGCCATGGGCATTCCCACGGTGTCGGGCATGGTCGACCTGCCGCTGCCGCGGCTCTCCGGTGCCGAGGTGGTCCTCGACGGGCACCGGGGGCGGCTCTTCGTGCGGCCTACCGATGAGCTGAAAGCCCGCTACAGCAGCCTGATCGCCGAAGAGGTGGCGCTGACGGAAGTACTGGAGCATGAGCAGGACCTGCCCAGCGAGACGCCCGACGGCTACGAGATGCCGCTGATGGTCAACACCGGGCTGGCTTTCGACACCGCGGTATCATTGAAGAAGCGCATCAGCGGCGTGGGTCTGTACCGCACCGAAGTACCGTTCATGATTGCCGAGCGCTTTCCGGGGGAGCAGGAGCAGGCGCGCCTCTACCGCGATCAATTGGAGAGCTTTGCGCCGCTGCCGGTGGTCATGCGTACCCTCGACATCGGCGGCGACAAGGACCTGCCCTATTTCCCCATCGAGGAAGCCAACCCCTTCCTCGGCTGGCGCGGCATCCGGGTCACGCTCGATCACCCCGAAGTGCTGATGGTGCAGCTGCGCGCCATGCTGCGTGCCGCTCAGGGGCTCGACAATCTGCAGATTCTGCTGCCCATGGTGACCAACGTCGACGAAGTCGACGATGCGCTGCGCCTGTTGGACCGTGCCATTCGTGAGCTGGGCGAAGAGGGCGTGGTCTCGCCGCGGCCCCGGGTAGGCGTGATGCTGGAGGTCCCTGCCACGCTCTATCAGTTGGATGCCCTGGCCGAGCGGGTCGACTTCTTCTCCGTCGGCAGCAACGACCTGACCCAGTACCTGCTGGCGGTGGATCGCAACAACCCCCGGGTGGCGAGCCTCTACGACTCCTGCCATCCCGCCGTGCTGTGCGCCATGGCGCGGCTGGCCGAGGAGTCACGGCGGTTGAAGAAGCCGATCTCGGTGTGCGGCGAACTGGCCGGCGACCCGGCCGGCGCGCTGCTGCTGATGGGCATGGGCTTCGATTCCCTCTCCATGAACGCCCCCAGCCTGCCCCGGGTCAGAGCGGCCATTCGTCGGGTATCGATCGACGCCGCCAAGGCGCTGGTTCGGGAAACCCTGGCGCTCAATTCACCGGTGGCGGTTCGCAGCCATCTGTTCGGGCGTCTCAGCGAATGGCAGCTGGCGCACCTGCTGCCGCCACGGGACTGAGCGCGACTCATGTGTCTCATCGCTTTCGATTTTCGACCGCAGGCGCCGATATCGCTGCGCCTGGTGGCCAACCGCGACGAGTTCTACCAACGGCCGACGGCTGCACTGGCGGCGTGGCAGGATGCGCCCGACATCGTCGGCGGCCGCGATCTCGAGGCCGGCGGCAGCTGGCTGGCGGTGCATCGTCGCGGGCGATTCGCGGCGGTGACCAACGTGCGCGATCCTGCCCTCGCCGTGGCGCCCGGTGCGCCGAGCCGGGGACAGCTCGTGCGCGACGCACTGGAGTGCCCCGACCTCGCTGCCTGGCTGCTCAGGCTCGCCGGGGGCGAGGGTTGGCGCTATGCCGGCTTCAACCTGCTGGCGGGCGATGGTGAGCGCCTCTGGCATCTGCACCGCGGTCGGGACGAGCTGCTGCTCACCCATGTCGCGCCCGGCATCCACGGCCTTTCCAATGCCACTCTCGATACGCCCTGGCCCAAGCTGATCGCCGCCCGACAAGGGCTGGCGACCGCGCAGCGTCGCCGCTGGCCGGAGGACGCGCTGGAAGCGTTTGGCCAGACACTGCCGGCCGACGATGGCCATCTGCCCGATACCGGCGTGGGGCTGGAGCTGGAGCGCCGGCTGTCGCCGCCTTTCATCGTCGGGGAGCAGTACGGCACCCGTGCCACTACCTGGCTGGAGTGGGACGCCGGCGCGGGCGCCGTGGTGCTGGAAGAGCGTCGCTTCGGCCCTGCTGGACAGCCCCAGGGGGTGACGCGGGAGCAAATTGCCTTGCATCTCAATTCGTTCCTGGCGTCGCCATGACAGCCAGGACGTAGCGGCGTAAACTCACCCATCGGCATTCGGCACAGGGACGCAAGCCCGTGTTAGTACACAAGGACCGCTTATGGTCTTACCTGATATGGCCCCTGCTGTGGCCGCTGCTGCTGGCCCAGGCAGCCCTGGTGCTGCTGTGTCTGCTGGCAGGCGCCGTATTGTGGCTGGCCACTCCCGACCCTGCCGCCTGGACGGGCCCCGCCTGGCTGCTGTTGGCCCTGCTGGTCGGCACGACCCTCACCACCTCGGCCTTTCTCCTGCAATTGCGCCACCGCATTCGCGAATGTGAAGCTCAGGCCGAGAGCCGCCTCGAGCGCATCGAACGTCTGCTGCTGGAAGCCGAACAGATGCTGCCGGGCTGGCTGGCACAGCCGGGACGGCTCGAGACCCATGACGACTCGATGATGGGGCGCATGGAGCGCCTGCATGATGGCATGATCGAGCTGCAGTCGCGGCTCGAGCTGGTGCCGAGCCCCGATGCGCTGCTGGCGGGCAGTCAGCGGCCGGCGCTGCTGCTCTACCAGGGGCGCATCGTCGGCGCCAACCTGGCCATGGAGCAGCTGCTGGGAGAAAGTCTGGCCAAGCTCAGGGGGCAGGATCCCGCGACTCGGCTGATCGAGCGAGGCGATGCGGGTGACAGGCTGGTCGAGGTGCAGGTGCTCGATGGCGAGGGGCGCTGGCGCTCCTTCCGGGCGGAGTGGCTGGAGGCCTCGCCCTATCAATTGCTGCTCTTCGAACGCGCCGGCATGCACGAATTCGGCAATCTGCTGGCGGCCCGCGAGCGGGCGAGGGAAGACTCGCGGCTGAAGTCCCACTACCTGACGCTGCTGCAGCGCGAGCTGGAGCCGCTGCTGAATGAGCTGGCCGAGAGCATGGAGCGTGGTGAGGCAGGCCCCGGAGATTCGTCGCGTTACGCCCACCTGCGCGAGCGTATCGCCGACATCCTGCTGCTGATCAACAGTCTGGCCGGAGAGCGGGGTGAGCTGCTGCCGCCCGCCGGCGCCGGCCAGGCGGCGGAGCCGCTGCGGGTGCTGGTGGTCGATGACGGGCCGGTCAACCGCATGCTGGCCAGCCAACTGCTCGAGACCCAGGGGCTCAGGGTCGACAGCGTCGCCAGTGGCCCGGAAGCCCTGTTGCAGCAGCAGCGTCTGTTCTACGACCTGGTGCTGATGGACATCTTCATGCCAGACATGGATGGCATCGAGGCCGCCCGACGCTGGCGCGAACAGGAGGCGCTCGCTCCCGAGGCCGGTCGCAGCATTCTGGTGGCGCTCACCGCCAATGCCACCGACAGCGACCGCCAGCGCTTCGTCGAAGCGGGCATGGACGACTACCTGGCCAAACCCTATGGCCCGCGTGAGCTCATCGACCTGCTTCGGCAGTGGCGGCCGGACGCCTTCCAAGATACCGCAGCGACATGACCGTGTTGCGTTCATCTTTCATCTTTCATCTGTCATCGACGGCGGCCCCGTCATCATGCCGGCCCCGGTCTGTGCTTTCGGCCCGCTGGCCGTCGTAAGGCTCCGTTTCCCGTTCCGAGGTGTACATGAACTATCCCGATATCGATCCTGTCGCCATCTCGCTCGGCCCTTTTCAGGTGCACTGGTATGGCCTGATGTACGTGATCGGCTTCGTCGGTGCCTGGTGGTTGGGGCGCCTGCGGGCTCATCGTTTCGGCCTTACCCATGAGGATGTCGGCGATCTGCTGTTTTATCTCGCCATCGGCGTGGTGGCCGGCGGCCGCCTCGGCTATGCGCTGTTCTACGGCATGGGCCAGTGGGCCGCCGACCCGCTATGGGTGTTCCGTGTCTGGGACGGCGGCATGAGCTTCCACGGTGGCTTGATCGGCGTGCTGCTGGCCGCGCTCTGGTTCGCCCGCAAGAAGCGCATGGCCTTCTTCAGCCTCACCGACTTCTTCGCACCCATGGTGCCGATCGGCCTGGGTGCCGGGCGCATCGGCAACTTCATCAACCGCGAACTGCCCGGTCGGGTCACCGAGATGCCCTGGGGCATGCCGTTTCCCGGCATGGGGCCGGAGCCGCGGCACCCCACCGCGCTCTATGAGGCCTTTCTCGAGGGCCTGGTGATGTTCGTCATCCTGTGGTGGGTGTCGGCCCAGCCGCGTCGGCGCGGTCTGGTTTCCGGTCTGTTCCTGCTGCTCTACGGGGTGTTCCGCTTCGGCGTGGAGTTCTACCGTCTGCCGGATGCCCACATCGGCTACCTGGCCTTCGGCTGGTTCACCATGGGCATGCTGCTGACCCTGCCGATGATTCTCTTCGGTATCCTGCTCATCGCCTGGTCGCGGCGTCAGCCGCTGGTGGGCGACAAGACTATGCAGTGAAGCTCGACGACAGCGGGGCAGTAATACTCGACGACAGCTACGCAGTGATACTCGCCGAGAGTAGGAGTGCGTGGGCGGAGGCGGTAGACTCTCTGGTCAATCGATCGACTGCCAATCGACCATCTTATATATAGAGCCTTGCCAAGATGCCTGACCACAACGTCCAGCTCGGGCGGCCCGCTACCGAACGGGTCGCTCTCCAATCGCAACCCGAACAGTCCGCTCTCGAGCAACCGTATCTGGATCTGATGCGGCAGGTGCTGGAGCAGGGCGTGGAGCGCGGCGATCGCACCGGGGTCGGCACGCGCTCGCTGTTCGGCCACCAGATGCGCTTCGATCTCTCCCGCGGCTTTCCGCTGGTGACTACCAAGAAGCTGCACCTGCGCTCGATCGTCCACGAGCTGCTGTGGTTCCTGCGTGGCGATACCAATATCGCCTATCTCAAGGAGAACGGGGTCAGCATCTGGGACGAGTGGGCCGACGCCAACGGCGATCTCGGCCCCGTCTACGGCTATCAGTGGCGCAGCTGGCCCGACCCCCGCGGCGGCCACGTGGATCAGATCGCCAAGCTGCTTGAGCAGCTGCGTACCAATCCCGGCTCGCGGCGGCTGATCGTCTCGGCCTGGAACCCGGCGCTGGTCGACGAGATGGCGCTGCCCCCGTGCCACTGCCTGTTCCAGTTCTACGTGGCGGAAGGGCGGCTCTCCTGCCAGCTCTATCAGCGCAGCGCCGACATCTTTCTCGGGGTGCCGTTCAACATCGCCAGCTATGCGCTGCTGACCATGATGATCGCCCAGGTCGCCGGCCTCGAGCCCGGCGACTTCGTCCACACTCTGGGCGACGCTCACCTCTACCTCAACCACCTGGAGCAGGCCGAGCTTCAGCTCTCGCGGACCCCGCGTGCGGCGCCCCGGCTGGTGCTCGATCCCGGCGTCGACGACCTGTTCGCGTTCCGCTTCGAGCATATCGCCATCGAAGGCTACGATCCCCATCCTCATATCAAGGCCGAGGTGGCAGTATGACCGACGAGACTCTGGTGCCGGTGGCGATGATCGCCGCGGTGTCGCGCAACGGCGTGATCGGCGTCGACAACAAGCTGCCCTGGCATCTGCCCGAGGACCTCAAGTTCTTCAAGCGCATGACCCAGGCCAAACCACTGATCATGGGGCGCAAGACCTTCGCTTCCATCGGTCGCCCGCTGCCGGGGCGGCTCAACATCGTGGTAACCCGGGATGAGAGCTTCCACCACGACGGTGTGCGGGTCTGCCACGATCTCGAATCGGCGCTGTTCCTGGCCGACCAGCAGGCCACCATCGATGCCAGCGAGGAGATCATGGTGATGGGCGGCGGCGAGATATATGTCCAGGCGCTGCCCCACGCCAGCCGCATCTACCTCACCGAGGTGGATGTCGAGGTGGAGGGCGATGCCCGCTTTCCCGAGCTGGATGAGAGTGAATGGCAGGAGGTGCAGCGGGTACCGGGCTCGCCCAACCCGGGCCAGCCGAGCTACAGTTTCGTGCAGTACCAACGCCGCTGAACTGCACGTTGTCAGCGCCTCGCTTGTGGCACACACTAGGCTGAGGCATGGAGCTGCCCCGTTCTCGCCACCCCGTTCTATCGTCGTGTCGTCAACGTGAGCCCGCCAGGAGGATGCCGGTTTGATCGAAGAGCGTTCACGTCAACTGTTCGATGTCTTGGAGACCTGTGCCGACACGGCGCTCCATGAGTTGCGCAGCTATCGCGCAAGAATCCAGGAGCTGGAGTCCCGTCTCGCCGAATCCGAGGCGCGGCAGCAGGAGCTGGAAGCGGCTCGCCTGGAGCTGATGGAAGAGAACCGCGAACTGGATGAGCAGAATCGCGAGCTCGAGGAGGACAACGCCCGTCTGCGCGAACGCCTGCGCAAGGGCGAGACGACTCCGGCGTTTCCCGGCCCCGCACGGCGCGCCCAGGGCCTGGCGGCGCTGATCGGCCAGCGACCGCGGGCGGAAGCCGGTCAGCACGGCGAGCCGCCTGATTCCTGTCGGGAAGTCGCAGGCGATAAAGACAAGGAGGCGGCAGGCGCTCAAGAGACGGCAAGCGGCAAGGGTATGCCGAGCAAACCGTTGAGCCCCTTCGCTCCTGCAGGTAGCGTATCCGCTGCATCGTCCACTCCGGCATATGCCTCTTTCAAGGCGGCTCCGGCTCAGAAAGCGTTGGCCGAACGTCAGGGCCAGCTTGCCATCGAGCAGGCGCCCTCCGCCGATGCCTTGCTGAAGCAGTGGTACCAGCGCTATCCCCATACCTTCTTCAAGGGCCATACACGGCCGCTCAAGGTCGGCATTCATCACGACCTCGCCGCACGCGAGCCCTGGCCCGAAAAGCTGGTGCGTCGTGCGCTGGCGGGCTACGTCAACCTGCCGCGTTATCTGAAGGCGGTGCGTGAAGGCGCCGAGCGTATCGACCTCGACGGTGCGCCTGCCGGTGACGTCGATGCCCAGGCCGCCGAACATGCCAAGCGCAAGCTGGAGCGGTTGCAGAGCGAACGGCTCGAGCGCAGCCGTCCGGCAGGTGCCGCCCCGAAGCGGGGCAGTGGCAAGGCGAACTCCGGCCGCAGCCGCGCCGTTGCAACAGGCGCCCAGCCGGCCGACAAGGCTCGCCGTCAGCCCCATGACAGTGCCCCGCCCAAGGCGGCCAGCCCTGCATCCGAAGCGGCCGATCCCATCGCCGCAACGGCGGACCCCGAGGAGCGCATGGAGGCCAAGCTTTCGGCATTGCTGGCCAAGCACGGCAGCAGCCGCAAGGGGAGTTGAAGCCGGCCCAGCCGAAGCGTAGAAAGTCCGTCGCTTGTCAGCGCTGTATCAGCGAGGCATGATGTGCGGGCTCATCGCTGCCAGGCAGATCGACTGCCATGCCTGCAGCACGCGGTTCAGGGAGCGGGAGCGCCCAGGACCGCAAAAGCAGGGCAAAGTTCCGTCGGGGAGGCGGGCATCATAGGAAAACAGTGTTTTTTCTTATTGCGTTCCGATTTTTCCCGGTATAGAGTTCTACCTGCGAGCATTGGACTATAACAAGGCTTCGCTGCGGTCATGACCGGCCACCGGCCCTTCCTGGGAAGGAACCGAGCCAAGCACGGCGGGACCCATGCCCGGCAAGCTACCTGCACCGATCACCGATCCGTGCAGTAACGATCGAAACAGTAAGCTAGTGAAAGGAACTATCGCGATGAAAAAGACACTGTTAGCGACTGCCATTGCCGGCGCCCTGGGCGTCACCGCTGCCGCTCAGGCTGCTACCGTTTACGACCAGGACGGCACTCAGGTCGACGTCTACGGCCGTATCAACCTGGCTGTTACCACCGGTGGTACTGACAACCAGACTGTTTGGCTGGATGAGGGTACCGGTGAGCTCACTACCGTTCAGGGCACCAAGACTAGTGGCTCCGAGTTCCGCGACGTCTTCTCCCGTTTCGGCTTCCGCGCTCGTCATCAGGTAGCGCCGGATCTCCAGGCTTTCGCCAACATGGAGTTCCGCCCGCTGCTGGACGCGCAGAGCACTGACTCCATGCAGATTCGCAATTCCTTCCTGGGCCTGCGCGGCGACAACTGGGGTATGGTTCGCATCGGTAATTTCGATGGCGTTCTCTACCAGGCCGTGACCAGTAAGTTCGAAATCCAGGAGCTGCATGGCTTCATCTCCCAGAGCGGTGGTGCAACCTCAGCTCGCGGTGACTCCATCCAGTACTCCACCCCGAACCTGGAAGGCTTCCAGGCTCACGTTCAGGCCAAGCATCTGAGCGGTAACGGTTCTGCTATCGGTGCGCAGGACAACTCCTCTACCGTCTCCTGGCAGGCAGCTGTCAACTACACCTGGCAGGACCTCTACCTGGCTGCCGGTTACAACCAGAACAAGGACGTCTTCGAGCGTGGCGCCAGCTATGACGGCGGCCAGCCCAACATTTCTGGCGAAGACATCTGGGCCGCTGCGGCAATCTATCAGTTCACCCCGGCGGTTCGCGTTGGTGTGAAATATGAAGATGTGACCAGCGAGTTCAGCGAAGAAGAGCTGATCGAGCGCGCTCCTCTTGTTGGTGGCCTGCGTAATGTGACCAACGCCCTGGGCGCGGTCGACAACCAGTGGACCCTGATGGGTGTGTTCGACTACGGTATGGGCGAAATCTACGCCGACTACCACCGTATTCGTTCTTCCCTCGACGGTGTTGACAGCCGCAACGCCTGGACCCTGGGCGCCAACTATCGCTTCAGCCGTCCGATGTACGTCTGGGCCGAAATCCACGATGCGGACTTCGACTCTTCTGACGCCGTTGAAGACGTGACTGACGATCTGTACGTTACTGTCGGTCTGCGCTACGACTTCTAAGTCGAGCCCAAGCTGACTGCAAGACACGTCGATTCGTCGACGACGAAACCGGCCCTTCGGGGCCGGTTTTTTTCGTCTGTAGTCTGGTCTGCCAATCAGCCGTGCTGCATATGGGCTGCCGATGACGCTTTTCTGATAGACTGGCTCGCCTTATCGTTCCCGATCACTTGAGGAGTGGCCTTGGAGCTTATCTGGTTGGCCTACGTGGCCTTGGGTGCGGTGGTCGGTATCATGGCCGGCCTGTTGGGCGTTGGCGGCGGCGGCATCATGGTGCCGATACTGACCGCGCTGTTCCTCATCCAGGGGGTGCCCCTCGAGCACCTGGCTCATCTGGCGCTGGGTACCTCAATGGCCGCCATTATTCCCGCCTCCACGGCGAGCCTGCTCTCCCACCGCCGCCACGGCGCCGTGCGCTGGGAGATCGTGCGCTACCTGACCCCCGGCATTCTGGTGGGCACTTTTCTGGCCACCTTCATTGCCGCCTTGCTGCCGACCCGCGGCCTGGCGATTTTCTTCGCCTGCTTCATGATCCTGATGTCGCTGCAGATGCTGGCCAATATCAAGCCCAAGCCGACGCGTAACCTTCCGGGGCCTGTCGGCCTTGGCGGTGCGGGGCTGGGGATCGGCGGCATCTCGGCGCTGGTGGCCATTGGCGGCGGCTCGCTGACCGTGCCGTTCCTGACCTGGTGCAACGTCAGACTGCCCCAGGCCATCGGCACTTCTGCCGCCGTCGGCCTGCCCATCGCCCTGGCCGGTGCCCTGGGCTACGTGATCAACGGCTGGGGCACCCCCGGCCTGCCTGACGCCGCGCTGGGTTTTGTCTACCTGCCCGCTCTGCTGTTGATGGCTCCGTTCAGCATGCTGATGGCGCCGGTGGGGGCCAGGCTGGCGCATCGCCTGCCGGTGACGATACTCAAGCGGATTTTCGCGGTCATGATGATGGGGCTGGCGCTGCAGATGGTATATACCGTGTTCACTGCCTGATACCTTTGCTTTCGTTCCATGAAGCTCTTGATACAGATCAACTGAAGTAACGTTTTGTCGCCGAGCGGGGCGGCGCGGCGGGACAAGCGCAACGCAGCAGGCCAGAATCGAAGTCTCCCAGTGCGACCCACCGTGAGACCGAGGTAAGGAGTGCGCTCATGAAACCCCGGCCCGCCCAGCGGCCACGCTCCGCCGTGCCCCGCTGCGAGCGCTGTACGCTGCATGCCCGCTGCCTGCCGCTCGGGCTCGAGTTCGATGCCCTGCAGTCCTTCGATGACATCATCCGGCTGCCGCAGGCGCTCAAGCGCGGCCAGGCGCTGATGCGCCAAGGCGCACCCTTCTCCAGTCTCTATGTGGTGCGCTCCGGCAGCCTCAAGCAAACGGTAGCGCAGCCTGAGCAGCGCGCTCAGGTCACTCACTTCTATCTGCCCGGAGAGATCGTCGGGCTGGATGCCATCGGTGAGGAGGAGTGCCACGGCAGCGTGGTGGCGCTGGAGAGTGCCTTCGTCTGCGAGCTGCCGTTCACGCGGCTGGAAGTTCTCGCCGAGCGGCTGCCGGAGCTGCGCGGGCGGCTCTATCGCTGCATGAGCCGCGAGTTGCGTCGCGACCAGCGCATGATGTGCCTGCTCTCGGGGCGTACCGCCGACCAGCGCCTGGCGAGTTTCCTGCTGGGGCTTTCCGAGCGCTTCAGTTCCCGGGGTTTGTCGCCCTATCGTTTCTTTCTCTCCATGTCGCGCTCGGACATCGGCAGCTACCTGGGCCTGGCGCTGGAGACCGTCAGCCGGGTGCTGGCACGCTTTCAGGAGCAGGGAGCCATTGCCGTGGCCGGTCGCGAACTCACCATCAGCGACATCGAGGCGCTCGAAGCGCTGGCGGCAGAAAGCACAGGCGCCACCAGGGCGGCCCGACTCTTCGATTAAACCTTCCCTTTTGCCTGCCGATATCCAATGCTGACAGAGCCCCTTTGCAGGAAGGCCGCCTCGCTTTTGGCTGTCCAGAGGAGTGCGCCCACGCATGTCTTACAAGACGCTGGATATTGCCAGGAGTACCACGCTCCATATGGCGGCCGCCGTGTTCATCCTGATGGGCGGCACGGGGTTGCTGACCTACTGGCTGGACATCGTTTACCCACTGCGTGGCGTACTGCTGCCCGACAATGCACTGGCGGTGCTGATGGTGGGCCTAGGCCTGCTGGCACTCATGCTGCGCTGGTCGTTGCTGCGCCGCTTCAGCGCTTTCATCCTGCTTGCTCACGTCACTTACCTGTTGGTGCACAACACCTTGGCAGGCGGCCGCGAGGTGGGGGTGTCGTGGCTGACGGGCGATGTGCGCATGGGCTCACTGGCGTCGGCCATGCTGTTGCTGGTGGCGCTCTGTCTGTTGCTTGGTGTGGGCCGGCGCTTCTCGCGCGGGCTGTGGGCCGGCGTGGGTATCCTGTTACTGAGTAGTAGCCTGCTGGCATTGCTCCGGCTGTTTCTGCCGGGTGGTGAGATAGCCTGGACGCTGAACAACGCCTCTTCACCTCTGCTGGGAACCGTTCTGGCTCTGCTGCTGGGGATATCGATGCTGTGCATGGTAGCGAGCGTCGAGCGTCCGCAGCCGCGTCTGGGCCGGCTGGCGCTGGCCTGTGGTTTCTTCGGGGTCTTGCTGAGCTGTACGGTCTGGTACCTGTTGAACTGGCAGTACCAGGAGAACAAGCGGCTGCAAGCCGGCCACCTGTTGGACAACCTGCAATACAACGCCGAACAGGTCATGGCCGCGCAGCTTCTCCTGGCGAAATACATGGCCGAGCGTCTGGACGGCCCGGCTGTGCGGCACGACGAGGCGATGCGCGATCACCTTGTAGAGCGTTACTTGAGCGATGCTCCCGGCATGCAGGCTGTCGGCCTGTGGGATCGGGGGGAGTGGAGATGGCTGAACGCTCGCCATGCAGCAGCAGGGCAGTGGCTGGAGGCGCAGCCGAATGAGCCCGGGGTCGAGGCATGGCTGCAGCTCGACGCCACCCAGCCACGTCTGCTGGCCACCGGCCCGGAGCAGAGCGGTAGGGTGCTGACGGCGGTACCGCTGGCGTCGACGCAGCAGTTGCTGGGCAGCATGGATCTGGCGGTGCTGTTCGAAGAGGCGCTGCGTGTCCAGTTGGGGACCTACAAGCTGCGCGTGCTGCGCGAGGGAACCCTGCTGCTCGACATGCGGGTACCCGGACGTACGCCGAGTGAGTTGAGCTACCCGCTCATGGCCCAGCGCACCATCGAGCTGCCCGGCGGCGTCGAGCTGACGCTGGAGCTCTATCCCGACTCGGTCAGCGACATGCTCGAGGCCGGGTTGATACCCGGCGGAGTCGCTCTCGCCGGACTCCTGCTCAGCTATCTCATGGCGTTCAGTCTGGGACTGGCTCATCAGCGAAATAGGGATCGGCGCTCGCTATGGGAGAGCGAGCAGCGCTACCGCTCCCTCTTCGCCTATAACCCGGATGGGGTGTTCTCCGTCGATCCCAAGGGCATCATCGCTACCGCCAACCCGACCTTTGCCGCCATCACCGGCCTGCCCGTGGAGCGGGTCGTCGGCATGCATTTTTCCCAGCTCAGCCCACCCGGCGAGCGCGAGCGCATTCAGCAGAGTATCGACGAGGCGTTGAAGGGTAACGCGCTGCGCCATGAGGTCACCATCCTCGACCAGGCCGGTGAGACGCGAATGCTCTATGTGACTCTTCTGCCGATCCTGGTGGAGGGCGTTGCCCAGGGGGTCTTCGGCATTGCCAAGGACGTGACCGAACACCACCGCAACGAGACCCGCCTGCGCGTGCTGGAACGCAGCGTCCAGGCCAGCATCAACGGCATCGTGATTACCGATGCCAGCCAGCACGATCTTCCCATCAGCTACGTGAACGAGGCCTTTCTGGCCCTGACCGGCTACCGGGAGGAGGAGGTGCTGGGCCGCAACTGTCGCATGCTGCAGGGAGTGGAAACCGACCCCGATGCGGTGGCATGGCTGCGCCGCTGCGTGGTCGAACGACGCGATTGCCACGTCACGCTGCTCAACTATCGCAAGGATGGCAGCACCTTCTGGAACGCGCTCTACGTGTCGCCGGTGCTCGATGGAGACGGCGGTGTAACGCACTTCGTCGGCGAACTGCGCGATGTGTCCGAACGTCATGCCTACGAGGAGCGTCTCGCTCACAGCGCCAGTCACGATGCCTTGACCGGCCTGGCCAATCGCTCGCTGCTGGAGGAGCGGCTGAATGTCTCCTTCGCCATGGCGCAGCGCCAGGGCCGCAACCTGGCCGTGCTTTTCGTCGACCTGGACGACTTCAAGCCGATCAACGACAGCCTGGGCCATGCCATCGGCGACCAGGTGCTGATCGAGGTGGCCGGCCGACTCTGCGCTGCCATGGGGCCTGGCGATACCGTGGGACGCCTGGGTGGGGACGAGTTCGTGGTGCTGATGCCGGGCGCCACCTTGCAAGAGCAGGCAGACATGGCGGAGAGCCTGCTGCGGCTCGTGGCTCTGCCGTACGGCATCGAGCATCACGAGCTTCATCTGTCGGCCAGTATCGGCATTGCCATCAGTGACGAGACCACCGTTCAGCCCATGGAGCTGATTCAGCAGGCGGACATGGCGATGTACCTGGCCAAGCAGCAGGGGCGTAACGCTTACCAGTGGTTCACCCGTGACATCACCTTGCGTGTCAACGAGCGTCTCGCCTTGCGCAACGAACTTCAGGATGCCATCGACGGCAATCGGCTCGAGCTCCATTACCAGCCGCTATGCGACCAGGCCGGCGAGATCGTCTGTGTGGAAGCGCTGCTGCGCTGGCCTCACCCCGACCGAGGCTTCGTGTCACCGGCGGAATTCATCCCCCTGGCCGAGGAGACCGGCCAGATCATGGCGATCGGTCGCTGGGTACTCGAGCGTGCCTGCCTCGACATGGAGTGGCTGGGTGCGCGAGGCTACGGTGAGTTCAAGGTGGCGGTCAACCTTTCACCGATGCAGTTTCACCGAGCCGGTTTTCTGGAAGCGCTCAGGGAGATATTGGCTGCGACCGCGCTTCCGGCCAGCCGGCTGGAGCTGGAACTGACCGAAGGCGTGCTGTTGAAGGATGCGGGAGATGCGGTCGACATCCTTCATGCGCTGCGTGACATGGGGATCGATGTCTCCATCGACGACTTCGGTACCGGCTTCTCCAGCCTGAACTACCTGAAGCATCTTCCCATCAGCAAGATCAAGATCGACCGTAGCTTCATCAAGGAAGTGACCGAGAACCTGGACGATGCATCCATCGTCCAGGCCATCGTCTCCATGGCCCACCATCTGGGGCTGACCGTGGTCGCCGAGGGCGTCGAAACCGAGCAGCAGCTCGGTCTGTTGAAACGCTACGGCTGCCAGCTCTTCCAGGGCTTCCTGCTGGCACGCCCCATGCCCCGCGAGCGGCTCGAGCAGGCGCTGAAAGCCGGCAGTCTGCTCTTCTCCGACGAATGAGGGTCGCCACTGACATGAACGTTCGTACCATGCGCTGTGCCCGTGAGTGAGCGGTGCTGGCAGCTTGCTTGAAAGCTAGCGACGAACCAGCGGCCCTTGCATCACTACCTGACGAATCGTCTCGGCCATGAAGCGGCTGGCGGGGGAGCGCTGGGCCTGCTGCGACCACAGCAGGCCCGGCGTGCGTACCGGCGTGGGGCTCTCCAGCGGGATGGCTTTTACCCCGGGCTCGTTGCCCAGCGCATTCTCCGCCACGATGCTGCATAGATCGGTGCGTCGCACCAGTTCGATCATGGGGGAGATGGCATTGAGCTCGGCAACGATCTGCGGGCGGGCGCCGGCAGCGGCGAAGCACTCGTCGAGCATCTGGCGGGTCGAGAAGTGCGGTGCCAGCAGTGTCATGCGCGCGCCATTCAGCTCGACCATGCGCAGCCGCTTGCGCCGGGCCAGTGCATGGTCGCTGGCCACGATCAGCTTGAGCTCCTCGTTGTAGAGCGGCTCGAAGCGCAGGCCGCGGGGTATGGCCGGACGATAGGAGATGCCCAGGTCCAGGCTGCCGTCGACCAGCCCCTCGCTGATCCGATCCCCCGAAAGCTCCTCGACCACCACCTTCATCCGCGGCAGACGCTGCATGAAGCGCGAGAGGCAAAGTGGAATCAACTGCACGTTGAAGCTGTGGGTGGCGGCGATGCGCAGCTCGCCGCTCAGGTCGTCGGGGGCTTCCTTCAAGGCGCCCACGGCCTGATCGACCTGGCGCAGGATAGGCACCACGTGCTCGTGAAAGCTCTGGCCCGCCTCGGTGAGCGTCACCCGCTTGCCGATACGTGTGAACAGCGGCTGGCCCAGCTCCTCTTCCAACTGACGGATCTGGTGGGAGAGCGTCGACTGGGTGACGTGCACCTTCTCGGCGGCCCGGGTGAAATTGAGCGTTTCCGCGATGGCCAGAAAGTACCGGATGTGGCGAAGTTCCATGCAAGCTCCGCTTGTCGTGGCATCATCAATCGATGACATCAATCATTTTTATGTAAATTTATCATTTTTGTCCATCGTGATGGCGTCTTATGTTGTTCCAACACAAGCGTTACACATCACGAGCGTGGGTGCCGCTCCGGCATGACTCGCTCGCATCTGCCACGCGGAGCCAAAGCATGAAGATCGGGCGTGAGACAATTCCAAGAACCGCCATCAGCACCTCCAACGCCGACACCATCGTGGTGCGCGGCAAGGACCTCAGCGCCGAGCTGATCGGTCACACAACCTTCACTGACTATTTCCTGATGCTGCTCGACGGCGAGCCGGTGAGCGACGTGCGCCGCCGGGTGCTGGACGCCACCCTGGTGGCCATCGCCGAACACGGCCTGGTACCCAGCGTGCAGGCCAGTCGCATGACCTATGCCGCCGCCCCCGAGGCGCTGCAGGGCGCGGTGGCGGCGGGGCTGCTGGGCTGCGGCTCGGTGATCCTCGGTGCCTCTCAGGCGGCGGGGGAGCTGTTCGCCGAGATCGCCGATGAGATCGACGGGGGCAAGTCCCTGGAAAGTGCCGTGCACGATGTCGTCAGTCAGCGTCGCGCCCGCCGCGAAGCGATTCCCGGCTACGGCCACCCGCTGCACAAGGCCCGCGACCCTCGCGTCGAGGCGCTGTTCGGCGTGGCGCGGGAGGCGGGCGCCGAGCTGCGCTACGTGGAGATCGCCGAAGCCGTGGAGCGGGCCATTCCCGGCATCGTCGGCAAGGAGCTCAAGCTCAACGTCTCCGCTGCCATTCCCGCCGTGCTGCTGGGGGCGGGCTTTCCGCTCAAGGCGCTGCGCGGTGTGCCGCTGTTGGCACGCACCGCCGGGCTGATCGCCCATCTGCTGGAGGAGTCCGAGCAGCCCTGCGGCTTCGCGCTCTCCTATCAGGCGGCCCAGCGGGTCGAGTACACCGGCGAGGTTCCGCCGGGCTTCACCCAGGAAGGGGGGCAGTCATGAGCAAGGTACTCGAAGGCATTACCGTCATCGAACAGGGCACCTTCATCACCGGACCCGCCGCCGGCATGCTGCTGGGCGACCTGGGCGCCAACGTGATCAAGGTCGAAATGCCCGGCAAGGGCGACCCCTTCCGCGCTTTCAAGGGCGGGCTCTACAGCCCCCACTATCAGACCTACAACCGCAACAAGCGCAGCATCGCCCTCAACACCAAGGAGCCGGAGGATCTCGCCACCTTCGATGCGCTGATCCGCGATGCCGACGTCTACATCCAGAACTTCCGCCCCGGCACCGCCGAGCGGCTGGGGGCGGGTGAAGAGCGCCTGCGCGAGCTCAACCCGCGGCTGATCTACTGCGCCATCAGCGGTTTCGGCAACGACGGCCCCTACGCCGGGCGCCCCAGCTACGACACCGTGGCTCAGGCCGCCAGTGGTTTTCTCAAGCTGCTGGTGAATCCCGAGAACCCACGGGTGGTGGGGCCGGCCATGGCCGATGCGCTGTCGGGCTTCTACGCCGCCTACGGTATTCTCGGCGCACTGGTGGAGCGTGGCCGTACCGGCCAAGGGCGTCGGGTCGACGTCTCCATGCTGGAGGCGATGTGTCACTTCAACCTCGACGCCTTCACCCACTATCTCTCCGAGAACGAGATCATGGGGCCCTACAGCCGGCCACAGGTGTCGCAGTCGTACGTGATGCAGTGCGCCGACGGCAAGTGGGTGGCACTGCACATGTCCTCGCCGGAGAAGTTCTGGCAGGGGCTGGCCAACGCCATGGAGTACCCCGAACTGCTGCAGGATGAACGCTTCGCTACCCGTGAGGGGCGCATCGACAACCAGGAGCAGATGATCGAGGTGCTCAAGGGTGTCTTCAAGCGCCGAGTGCGTGACGAATGGTGCCGCCGTCTGGAAGCCGAGGACGTGCCCCACGCCCCCATGTACGACACCGACGAAGTGCTTGAGGATCCTCAGGTCAAGCATCTGCAGCTGGAGGTGAGCACCGAGCACCCCACGGTGGGCACCTTCCGCACCCTGCGTTCGCCGGTCTCCTATGACGGCGTGAAGCCACTGGAGGTGACGGCGCCGCCGGTACTGGACGAACACCGTGACGAAATTCTGGCAGAAGTGAAGCGCCGCCAACGTTGAAGCGAGTGCGCGGCGCAGTGGCACCATGACACAACGACAATCATCAGGCCGGGCGGGCGCTGCCAGCCCAGGCCGAACAGGAGCCCAGTCATGTTCGAATTGCCCAACGAAGACGAGATCGTTCCACACGGCATTCCGCAGACCCCGGACGACATCACCGAGATCGTGCTCAAGGCGATGAGCCATACCAAGGACGACCGGCTGCGCGAGATACTCACCGCGCTGGTGAAGCATCTGCACGCCTTCGGCCGCGAGGTGAAGCTGAACGAAGAGGAGTTCATGGCCGCGATCAACGCCGTGACCCGGCTCGGCCACCTCACCCGCGATCGCCACAACGAGACCATGGTGATGTCCGACGCCCTGGGCTTCTCCACCCTGGTGATGATCCTCAATCAGGCGCGCACGCCGGAGCAGATCTCGCCGGCCCTGCTGGGGCCCTTCTACAGCCGCAAGGATCCGGAGTACCCGCTCGGCTTCAACATCTCCCGCGATACGCCGAAGGAGAGCGACATTCCGCTGTTCGTCTCCGGCCGGGTGACGAGCCGCGACGGCAAGCCGCTGCCGGGCGCGCTGGTGGAGGTGTGGCACGCCTCGCCGGAGGGGCTCTACGAGAACCAGGACGACTCCCAGCCGCACCTCAACCTGCGCGGCAAGTTTCGCACCGACGCCGATGGGCGCTACCACTTCCGCACCATTCGCCCGGCCAGCTACCCGATTCCGACCCACGGCATCGTCGGCGAAATGCTCGAGGCGCAGAGCCGCCATCCGTTCCGCGCCGCGCATCTGCACTTCACCGTTTCGGCCGAGGGCCACCAGACGCTGGTGACGCAGATCTTTCCCAAGGACGACCCCTTCCTCGAATCGGACTGCGTGTTCGGCGTCACCAGCGCCGACCTGGCCATGGAGTTCCCCATCCACGACGACGGCCGGGCGCCCGACCCCGACGTGCGTGGCCGCTACTGCACGCTGGAAGTGGATTTCGACCTGTCGCCCGGCGTTTCGCGTCTGCCGGCATCGCCCATCGATTCGTGATGCCCGCACGCTGAAGCGTCGTTGCCGTAACCAGTCGCAATAACCAGTTGCCATAACCGGTTTCCATATCCGGCTTCCATAACAACAAGCCAATACGAGACGCCAACATGACACATCCAAAGCACAACACCATCAAGTCATCGACTGTCTTCCCCCTCAAAACTCTCACTGCCGCGACGCTGGCCGCCGCACTGCTTCCCGCCAGCGCTTCCGCAGTGGAAACGATCAACCTGACCGTGGGCTCCAGCCACCCGACCACCATTCCCTGGGTGGGCATGATTCCCCAGGTCTTCATCCCCAAGGTCAACGAGATCCTGGCGGAAGAGGGCGAATACGAGGTGCGTTGGACCGAAGCCTACGCCGGTCAGCTCTACGGCACCAACGCCACCCTCACCTCGATTCAGGACGGCATCGCCGACATTGGCTGGGTGTTCAGCTACCTGGAGCCCTCACGTATGCCGCTGGCCCAGATCAGCGCCTATACGCCGTTCACCACCAGCGACCCCGAGCTGATGCTCGACGTGATGAACGACCTGGTGCGCTCGGTGCCGGAATTCCGCGCCGAGTGGGAGGAGCACGATCTGGTGTTCCTCGGTGCCACCGCCTCGGATACCTACGACATCTACACCAACTTCCCGGTGGAGAGCCTCGACGATCTGGAAGGGGCGCGCATCTCCGCCCCCGGCGTGCTCGGCGTATGGCTCGAGCCGGTGGGTGCGGTGCCCGTGGACGGTACCCTGGCGAGCTATTACACCGACATCCAGACTGGTGTCTCCCAGGGCGTGGTGGGGCTTGCCACCGGCAACCTGCCGGCGCGCATCTACGAGGTGGCGCCTTACGTCACCCAGGTCAATCTGGGCGTGGTGTTCTCGGGCGGGCTCGCCATCAACCAGTTCACCTGGGACGGCCTGCCGGAGCCGGTGCAACAGGCGCTGATGGAAGCGGGCGAGACCTACACCCGTGCCCACGGCCGCGACCTGGCCGAGCGCTACGAGAGTTCTCTCGAGCGGATGGTCGAACTGGGTGCCGACCAGAGCACGCCGGTGCAGGTCCAGGCGCTATCCGACGAGGAGCGCCAGCAGTGGATCGACGGCATGCCTGGCCTGGCGCAGCAGTGGGTCGAGCGCAACGAAGGCCGGGGCCTGCCGGCCCGCGAACTCCTCAGTACCTACATGGATGCCATGCGCGAGCGCGGTCACGAGCCGGAACTGGCCTGGGACCGCAACTGATCGGTAATGCCCGGCCGGCGTTGCCGGTCGGGCCTGAGGAGTCGTGGCAATGACCTTTTCTTTCAAGACGCTGGTGCTGGGGCGCCGGCTCGGCGGCGGCCGTCACAACAGCCTGTTCGGCTACCTGGTGGACGGCCTCAACGCGGTGGGTTCGCTGCTGATCTTCTCGATCATGGCGATGATCGTGGTGGACGTGCTGTCGCGCAATCTGCTCAACAAGCCCATTGCGGGGGTGGCGGAGCTGGTGGCGGCCTCCATCGTCATGATCGTGTTCCTGCAGCTGCCCAGCACGTTGCGCCACGGCCGCATGGCCCAGGCCGACATCTTCATTCAGGGCTTCACCGAGCGTCACCCGCGCCTTGGCCACGGTTTGCAGACCCTGTTCTATCTGGCCGGTGCCTACATGCTGATGGTGGTCTACCAGGGCACGCTGCCGACCTTCCTGCGTGCCTGGGAGCGCAACCAGTTCATGGGCGTGGAAGGGGTCTTCACCTTTCCCGTCTGGCCCATCCGCCTGGTGGTGATCGCCTGTGCGGCCATCACGCTGCTGCAGTACCTGCTGCTGGCGCTCCAGGCGCTGGTGTGGACGGTCAGGGGCGGAGCGCCTGACGCCGAGGAGGATCGCCCATGAGCGGTATCGAAATCGGCATCGTGGCGGTGGTCATGATGCTGGCGCTGATCTACTTCGGCATGCATATCAGCATCGCCCTGATGCTGGTCTCCTTCCTGGCCATCTCGACCCTGCGCAATCCGGAGCTGGCCACGCGCATGGTAGCCGCAGCGGCCAACGACTCGCTCAGCAGCTACCTCTACGGCGTGGTACCGCTGTTCGTGCTGATGGGGCTGCTGGTGGTGATATCGGGGGTAGGGCGGGACACCTTCGACGTCTTTCAGTGGCTGACCCGCCGGATCCGCGGCGGACTGGGGGTGGCCACCGTCGGCGCCAACGGCATCTTCGCCTCGATCACCGGCATCAGCGTGGCCTCGGCGGCAGTGTTCACCAAGGTGGCGGTGCCGGAGATGCGTCGGCATGGCTACACGCCCAAGTTCTCGGTGGGCGTGGTGGCGGGCAGCTCGGTGCTGGGCATGCTGATTCCCCCTTCGCTGCTGATGATCGTCTACGGTGTGCTGGCCGAGCAGTCGGTGGGGCGCA
Source organism: Halomonas sp. MCCC 1A11062 (assembly GCF_021404355.1). Lineage (NCBI taxonomy): Bacteria > Pseudomonadati > Pseudomonadota > Gammaproteobacteria > Oceanospirillales > Halomonadaceae > Halomonas > Halomonas sp. MCCC 1A11062. The sequence goes on along the minus strand of NZ_JABFTW010000002.1, from coordinate 168,893 downwards.
TGTTCATCGCCGGCATCATACCGGGCATCCTGCTGGCGGCGACCTTCTGCATCACGATCCTGCTGCTCGCCTACCTGCGCCCCGGCTTCATGATGCAGGGAGCGGCCAGCATGGGCAACGTTGCAGCGCCGGCGCCCACCGCGGGCGAAGCGGAATCGGGCATGGCGCTGGCGCTCAAGCTGGTGCCCATCCTGGCGCTGATGGCGCTGGTACTGGGCGGCCTCTACAGCGGTTTCTTCACGCCGACCGAGGCGGGTGGCGTGGGCGCCTGCGGCGCGCTGCTGCTGGCGCTGCTCAAGCGTCGCCTGAGCCCGGCCAAGTTCTACCAGGTGCTGGGCGAGACCGGGCACGTGGCGGTATCGATCCTGTTCCTGATTCTCGCCGCCTCGCTCTACAGCCGCATGCTGGCGCTGACCGGGTTGCCGATGGCCATCGCCCAGTGGGTCACGGCCATGGAGTTGACCGCCTACCACTTCCTGTTTCTCTACCTGCTGGTGGTGATCCTGATGGGCTGCATCATCGACTCGGTGTCGATCATGCTGATCGTGTTGCCCATCGTGCTGCCCATCGCCCAGTTCTTCGGCATGGACCTGATCTGGTTCGGCGTCATCACCGTGGTGGCGGTGGAAATCGGCCTGATCACGCCGCCGTTCGGCATATCGGTCTACACGGTGAAGGCGGCGCTGAACGACCGCAGCGTGCCGGTCAAGGAGATCTTCAAGGGCGTGGTGCCGTTCTTCGTCGCGATGCTGGTGGTGCTGTTCATCCTCACGCTGTTCCCCGTGCTTTCCACCCATCTGGCCTACCGCTACTGAACCGTAAAGACCGACGACAAGGGAGAGAATTCATGACTTCAGGCGTCTTGAGCCAGCCGGTGCTGGACCAGCTGTTCCACGAGGCGAGAAGCCACGCCTACTGGCAGGACCGACCCGTGGACGACGCTACCCTGCGCGAACTCTACGACCTCGTGAAAATGGCGCCCACCAGCGTCAACTGCAATCCGCTGCGCATCCTGTTCCTGCGCACCCGGCAGGCCAAGGAGAAGTTGATGCCCGCGCTGAAGGAGGGCAATCGACGCAAGGTGGAAGAGGCACCGGTCACGGCCATTCTGGCCTACGACCGACGCTTCCACGACCACCTGCCGGAGCTCTTTCCCCATGTGGATGCCAGGGCCTGGTTCGTCGGCGACGAGCCCTACCGCGAGGAGACCGCCTTTCGCAACGCCAGCCTGCAGGGCGGTTACTTCATTCTCGCCGCCCGCGCGCTGGGGCTCGACGTGGGGCCGCTATCCGGCTTCGACAACGACATGGTCGACGGGCGGTTCTTCGCCGAGCGCTACCCCAACTACCGCAGCAACTTCCTGTGCAATCTGGGCTACGGCGACCCGGCCAAGCTGCATCCGCGCGGCCCGCGGCTTACCTTCGAGCAGGCCTGTCAGCTGCTGTAGTTCCGGTTCGGCAGGGCATACGAAAACGGCCACCCGAAGGTGGCCGTTTTCCGGAGTACTATGTCCGAAGCACTATGCATCAGGCGCTTGCTCGCTCTCCCGGCTGGGCCAGTACGGCCTTGAGGTGGGCGAGGTCACGCGAGACGTCGGTTTCGACGAACTCCGCCAGCAGACGTTCGGCTTCCTGCTGGGCGGCGACGCGCACGTACTCCTCGTATGTCGCAATGGCCGTCTGGCAATAGCGGCACTGAAGCACGTCCGTTGGCTTCGGGTTGCCGTTCCAGAAATTGCTGCCGCTGCATTCGGGACACACCACTTTCCTTGATCGCTGAAACATTCTGGCCTCCTGCCTGATGCTCATGCAGTGAAATGGTCTCCTCAACACACCTTGTACAAGATGCCACATCCGTTCCTGGCTGTGCCAATTTAATTGTTAAGAATAGTTGCCTTGCTCGCAGAGCAACGACAGCTACTGGCAAGAAACGAAGCCACGTTTTTTCGCCGGTAGCGAAGAAAAGTCCTACGGTGAGGGCCACGGAGGACATTTTCCAGATGGAGGGGCAGTATGCCGGAACCGCCGCCAACGCCCAATGCTCGAATGATTTGCAAGCTGGACAGCATCTTCCCGCTGTCCGAGGAAGAGAGGCAGGTGCTCGAGCACTTGCCGGTCTTGGTCAAGCGCCTCAAGGCCGACCAGGAGATCGTCAGCCTTGGCGAACGTCCCCAGCAGTGCTGCCTGGTACTGGAGGGGCTCACCTGCGTCTACAAGCTGAGCTATGCGGGCAGGCGACAAATCATGGCCTTGCACGTTCCGGGTGACATGCCGGACCTTCATAGCCTCCACCTGGCGGTCATGGATATCAGCATCGCATCGGTCAGCTCCTGTACGGTCGGCTTCATCCAGCACGAAGATCTGCGCCGCGTATGCGAGCGTTTCCCAAGGCTGACTGCTGCCTTCTGGCGTGAGACTCTGGTCGACGCTTCCATCTACCGTGAGTGGCTGCTCAATGTCGGACAGCGAGACGCCTACACGCGCTTGGCCCACTTGATGTGCGAGCTATATACGAGGCTGAGTGCAGTGGGGCTGACCGATGAGCGTACCTTCGAATTGCCGATCACGCAGGATGAGCTGGCCGACACCCTCGGCATCAGTGCCGTCCACGTCAGCCGCACATTACAGGCGCTGCGTGGCGACGGGCTGATTGAAACCGCAAGGAAACGAGTGACCGTGCCGAGCTGGAGCAAGTTGCAGGAGGCTGGGGAATTCGATCCGCTCTATCTTCACCTGCAGGGGCGACACGCGGCTTGAGCGTAAGGCTTGGAGAGAATGGCGCCCCCACCAGGATTCGAACCTGGGACCTTCCCCTTAGGAGGGGGACGCTCTATCCAGCTGAGCTATGGGGGCAGCACGGCTGCGCATTATAAGGGCTTGAGTGAGCAAGTTAAACCGCCCACTTGGGTGCGGTTGCCAAGAATGGCGCCGAGCCGCCATTATCGAGCGACACTGGGTGGCAGGGAAAGCGGATGGATATCGAAGAGTATCGGCGCCACGATGGCATGGGGCTGGCCGAGTTGATCCGGCGTGGTGAAGTGAGCCGGGGCGAGGTGTTCGATGCCGCCTGTGCGGCCATCGAGCGCGACAACCCGCATCTCCGGGCGCTGGTGCGGACACGCTTCGAACGCGCCAGGAGCGAGGCGGAGGGCATCGACCTCGCAGCCCCGCTGGCGGGCGTGCCGACTTTGACCAAGGATCTGTTGATGGCGCTGGAAGGCGAGCCGCTGGCCTTCGGCAGCGCGGCCCTGGCCGAGTGGAAGGCGCCGGTGGAATCGGCGCTGGTCACCCGCGTACGGGAAGCCGGGCTGGCCATCCTGGGGCAGACCGCCACCCCCGAGCTGGGGTTGATGGGCATCACCGAGCCCCATGCCTTTCCTCATCCTGTCAATCCGTGGAATCCCCGGCACTCCCCTGGCGGCTCCAGCGGCGGGGCGGCGGCGGCGGTGGCCGGCGGGCTGGTACCGCTGGCGATGGCCGGCGACGGTGGCGGCTCGATCCGTATTCCCGCGGCCTACTGTGGGCTGTTCGGTCTCAAGCCCTCGCGCGGCCGCGTGCCGCAGGGGCCACTGCATGGTGAGGTGTGGCGGGGTGCGGTGGTAGAGCACGCCGTGACCCGCTCGGTGCGCGACAGCGCTGCGCTGCTCGAGGCGATCAACGGCATGGACGAGGGCGGGCCCTACCCGGTACCCCGTGAACGGGGTTTTCTCGCTGCGCTGGAGCGTCCGCCCGAGCCGCTGCGTATTGCCGTCTCGCTGGGCGAGCCGTTGAGCAAGCCGTTGGGCACCCGGCTCGATCCCGAGGTGCGTCTGGCGGTGGAAGGGGCGGCGCGAACCCTGGAGGGGCTCGGCCATCACGTGGAGTGGGCCGATCCTCCCGTCGACGGCGAGCGCCTGGCCAACGCCTACCTGACGCTCTATCTGGGGCATGTTACCGCCGACCTGGCCTGGATCTCCCGCGAAACCGGCGTGCCCGTGTCACGCCTGGACATCGAGCCCTCGACCCGGGCGATCGCCCGTCTGGGCAACCACCTGCCGGTACGCGATTATGAACTGACCAAGCGCGACTGGAATGCCGCGGCGCGTGCCATGGGGGCGTTCCACCGCCGCTTTGATGTGCTGCTGATGCCCGTTACGGCGGCACCTGCGCCGCGCCTGGGCGAACTCTACCCACCGACATGGCAGCAGCGCCTGATGGCTCTGCTGGCCATCCCCGGGTTGCCCAAGCTGGCGCTCAAGGCAGGCATGCTCGGTCAGCTGGCGCGTGACGCCCTGTCCCGCACGCCCTATACCCAACTGGCCAACCTCACCGGCCAGCCGGCCATGTCGCTGCCGCTGCACGTCACCCCGGAGGGTTTGCCCGTCGGAGTGCAGGCGGTGGGCCCCATGGGCGACGAGCGTCGCCTGCTGGCGCTGGCGGCCCAGGTCGAGGCCGAGGTGCAGTGGCAGCGGCATCTGCCCAGGGTGACACAGGACGGGTAGAATGCGCGCCACATGCCCAGCATCAGGTCAGGAAATGCCAGACTTCGCCCCTCTTTCGCCAGCCGGTGACCGCCATTTCGACGGCTTGGCCGACAAGTTCGCCGGCAGTCTCTACGGTGGCCCGCGCGGTGAGCTGCGTCTGGCCCTGCTCGACGAGCTGCTGCCGCGCATGCTCGTACTCGACGGCCAGCCGCTGCTGGACGTGGGCGGCGGTCTGGGTCAGCTATCCGCCTGGTTTGCCCGGCGCGGCCATGCGGTGACTCTGCTGGAGCCGGCGGGGGACATGCTCGACCAGGCTCGCCAGAACCTAGACGGCCTGCCGGTGAGCTTCGTGCAGGCGCCGCTACAGGCGCTTCCTGAACATGCCGCCGGTCCCTGGCCGCTGATCGCCTGTCACGCCGTGCTGGAGTGGCTCAATGACCCCCACGCGGCCTTTGCCACCCTGGCGCAGCGCCTCGCTCCCGGTGGCCAGCTGTCGCTGATGGTGTTCAACCGCGATGCGCTGCGCTTTTCCAACGTGGTGAAGGGCAATCTGCAGAAGGCGCTGGACGACCGCCTCGAGGGTACCGGCAAGCGTCAGCGTCTGACTCCCATCTCGCCGTTGCGCCATGAGCAGGTCGCCGCCTGGAGCCGCGAATGCGGTCTGGCGATTCGCTCGGTGGCGGGCATTCGTGTCTTTCACGACTACCTGCGCCACCCGCCGGCCAACGAGGACGACTGGCAGCGCCTGGTGGAGCTGGAGCGCCGCTACTGCCAGGCCGAACCGCACTGGCGGCTGGGGCGCTACCTGCTCTATACGCTGGTCCACGACAGACGCTCGCCCGAGGAGACCCCCCGATGAGTGCGCAAACGCCGGTATGCCAGTTGCTCGAGCGTCAGGACGGCGACTATCGCGGCTGGCTGTGGGTGGCCCCACCCCGGGATGCGTGGCTCGAGCAGGGGCAGGGCAGCACCGTCAGCGCCGATCATGGCGTGCTCGAGGCCTGGCGGGAGCATGGCCGTGAGGCTTTCTCGCCGTTCGATGCCGGCGCCGTCGGCGAGCCCCCCGGGGCGGTGCTGTTCTGGCCCAAGGCTCATGCCCTGGGTGAGTGGTGGCTGCTGTGGCTGTGCGCCAACCTGCCATCGGGCACGCGCCTACAACTGGTGGGTGAGAATCAGGGCGGTATCAAGCGGGTGCTCAAGGTGCTGGCGGCGCTGGGGCTGGGCTGCCGCAAGCTCGACAGCGCGCGGCGTTGCATCTTGTTCGAGACCCGCCTCGGTGACGTCGGCATCGACCCGGATGCGGCCTGGACCACCTTCGAGGCCGAGGGGCTGGTGCTGGCCACTCATCCCGGCGTGTTCGGCCACGGCAAGCTGGATGCCGGTACCAAGCTGCTGCTCGAGCGGCTCGAGGCTGGGCTGCCGGGGCCCGAGAGGGCACGCGACGTGCTCGACATGGGCTGCGGCGACGGCATTCTCGCCGCCTGGCTGGCCCGTCGCGGCCACGCCGTGACGGCGGTGGACGTCAACGCCTTCGCCGTGGAGGCCACCCGGCGCACCCTGGCGGCCAATGGGCTGGAAGGGCTGGCTCTGGCCAGCGACGTCTACTCGGCGCTCGGCGAGAGTCGCTTTGCCGCCATCGTCAGCAATCCGCCATTTCATCAGGAGCGCAGTATCGACTTCGGTCCCGCCGGACGCCTGATTCGCGAGGCGCCGGGGCACTTGCAGCCGGAAGGTGAGCTTTGGCTCGTCGCCAACGCCTTCCTGCCCTATCCGGACCTGCTCGAAAGCGCTTTCGGCGGCTTCCAGATCGTTGCCGACGACCGGCGTTTTCGGGTTTATACGACGAAGCAGGCAATACGCTAAGAAGTGTCGTCAGGCGACACGCCCATGGTGCTGGGCCATGTCGCCTCGACCGGCAATGAGCCCTTCCACGGAAATGTCTTCATCCAGATCGTCCCAGTGCAAGCCCTTTCCGGAATAGCTGATACGACATTGCTTGCGCTCTTCAGCACTGGCATGCAGGAGGCGGGGGAACCATGCCAATGGGATACCGAGGGTCCGGCCGTCGCTGAGTTCGACCCACATGGTGTGTTCGTCAAAGCTGACGGTCTTGGCAGAAATGTTCATTCCAGGCCCTCTCGATCTCGCTACGGTGTTCTTCAACCAACTGCATGAGCTGTGCAAGTTGCTTTCTATTGTAGCCACTGCTATTGGCGATAGCGATTTGCGGCAGCACCCATATCTTGGCTTCACCGTCTCCGCTCTCGGCATGGATGTGCATGGGTTCCAGAGGATTGCCTTCATTCGAGTAAAAGAAGAAGCGAATTCCCTTGTAGCGGAAAACGACGGGCATCGTACCGTCTCCATGTTCTATAGCTGTGGGCTCCGATAGGCAATATCGGTGATGACGTAGACGCTATCGCCCGCCGGGGCCCTTACCGTGACCTCATCGTCCAGCGCCTTGCCCAGCAGTGCCTTGGCCAGCGGGGCATCGACGCTGATCCAGCGCTTGGTGGTGTCGGTCTCGTCGTGGCCGACGATACGGATCTGCATCTCTTCGCCCTCTTCGTCCTCGAGGGTGACGAAGGCGCCGAAGTACACCTTGTCGGTATCCGCCGGCAGGCGGTCCACCACTTGCAGCTCGTCGAGCCGCTTGGTCAGGTAGCGGATGCGCGCGATGACCCGATTGAGCTCCTTCTTGTTGTAGGTGTAGTCGGCGTTCTCGCTGCGGTCGCCCAGCGCCGCGGCTTCGCCCACCTTGGCCGAGAGCTCCGGCCGTTTGATCCGCGAGAGATGATCGAGAATGCCGCGCAGGCGCGCCGCCCCCTCGGCGGTGATCAGATTGCTCCTGGGTTCCTGGCGCGGATCCTTGGCGGGATCGCGCCAGCGCGTCATGTTGCGGCCCTTCATGCACGTCCTCCTTGATTTGGCGAGAAGGGCAACATACGCCATTCGTCGCTAACGCGACAGTATCTCGCCGTTCGGGCTGGCGTATCATTCAAACGTTCGTTACATTTTGAGTGACGGCTCCACGCCGGGATCCAACAACAATCCTTTTCGAGAAAGGAGTCTGGACATGTTTCGACGCCAGCTACTCGCCGCCGCCCTCGGCACGGCGCTTCTGATCGCCCCCTTCACCGTTGCCCAGGCCTGGGAGAGCGAAGTCGAGGCGCTCAAGCAGCGCTGGGAGCAGATCACCACACTGCGGGCGGAAGGACAGCGCCGCCATTCGCTGAAATCGCTGTCCGACGAAGCCGAGCGGCTGGTTCAGGCCAATCCCGGCGAGGCGCAGCCGCTGATCTGGTACGGCATCATCGAGGCTTCGCACGCCCGTGAGCGCAGTGGCCTGGGCGCGCTGGGCAGCGCGCGTTCCGCCCGCGATGCGCTGGAGCGTGCCATCGAGATCGACCCCCAGGGCGGCAACGGCTCGGCCTACGTCACCCTGGGCGCACTGTACGACCGTGCCCCGGGCCGCCCCGTGGGCTTCGGCAACAGCGCGACCGCTGAGCGCATGTTCCAGCGCGCGCTGCAGATTCGCCCCGACGGTATCGACGTCAACTACTACTACGCCACCTTCCTCGAGGACGAAGGCCGGCGGGACGAGGCGCGCGAGCATGCGCAGCGTGCCGTAGACGGCACAGCCCGCGAGGATCGTCAGGCCTCGGACGAGGCGCTGCGCGAGCAGGCCAGGGCGCTTCTTTCCCAGCTCTGATTCCCATCGCTTCGAGTCCGACACCCGCCATGCGCTTCGACTGCGAAGCGCATGGCGTCGGCAGGCACCGCTTGGCATTCCCGGCTCCGCTCACGATAATGGTCGCCATTCGCAGACTCGGAGGCCTGCATGACCGACAATCACGATAGCGGCCGGGATGCCGCCCGCCTGCCCGCCTTCAGCGGTGCCGATGTCGAACTGATCGAGCGTCGCTGCCTGCATCGGGGCTTCTTCCAGCTCGACGAGGTGCACTTGCGTCATCGCCTGTTCGAGGGCGGCTGGAGCCGTGAGATGACGCGTGAAGTGCACGTGCGGCACGATGCCGTGGGCGTGCTGCTCTACGACGTCGAGCGCGACTGCGTGGCACTGGTGGAGCAGATCCGCGCCGGTGCACTGGGCGATCCGGAATCGCCGTGGAAGCTCGAAATCGTCGCCGGGCTGGTCGAAGCGGGCGAGAGCGCTGCCGAAGTGGCACGCCGCGAGGCCATGGAGGAAGCCGGCTGCACGGTCGATGAGCTGATCGAGCTGCACACCTACTATCCCAGTCCCGGTGCCTGCACGGAGCGGGTCACGCTGTTCTGTGGCCTGGTCGACTGCGAAGGGCTGGGCGGTGTGCACGGCCTGGACGAGGAACATGAAGACATCCGCGTCCACGTGTTACCGTTTACTCGGGCCTGGGAACTCTTGCAGGCCGGAAGACTCGACAATGCCATGTGTCTGATCGCCTTCTACTGGTTGGCGGCCGAACGGGCATCTCTACGAGCAAGGGGGTAGCGTGGTGAGAACCGCCTATGTCACCGATCTGAAAGGCCTGCAGGGCGAATGCAGCGCCAACTACCTGCGCCTGACCCGGCTGCTGGGTGACCTTGGCGCGGGCGAGACGCGCGAACTGGAGCTGACCGGCCAGCGCGGCCGCTTCGGCACCCTGTGGCTGTCGGTGCTCGAGCTGGCGCCCTATACCACCATTGCCCGGGTCAGCCAGAGCAGCCTGATGGATGGCGTCATCGAGCCGCCGCGCATGCGGGTGCACCTCTATCACGACGTGCGCATGGCCGAAGTCACCGACTTCCAGCGCGAGCGCCATTTCAACGGTCGCTATCGCTATCCCAACGTGCGCATGTACCAACCCGACGAGAAGCTGCAGCTCAACCGCTTTCTCGGTGAGTGGCTGGCACACGGCCTGGAGCACGGCCATCCTACCAACCTGACGGAGCTGCCGGGATGACACGCCTGGTACAGCTCACCGATTGCCACTTGCATGCCGATCCCCACGCCCGCTCCCGCGCCGGCTTTCCGCTGCGCCAGCTCGAAGCCGTGGTGGAAGCGATTCGGACCGAGCGTCCGGATATCGTCATCGTAAGTGGCGACATCAGCCAGGATGAGACTGCAGCCTCCTACGAACAAGCCCATCGCGTTCTATCGACGCTGGAGTGTCCCTGGTTCTGGCTGGGTGGCAATCACGACCGCCAGGAGCTGATGAAGGATCTCAAGGCCATTCACGATGACATCGATCTGGGCGATTGGCGGCTCGTGGTCGCCGATACCTGCGTCAAGGGCCATGCTCACGGTGAGCTGGGGCAGGAGCGGATCGGTCAATTGGTCGAGCGGCTGGCGGAAGAAGAGCGCCCCACGCTGCTGGTCATGCACCATCCGCCGCTTGCTGTCGGTTCGGCCTGGCTCGACGGGATCGGACTCAAGGACAGCGATGCCCTGTGGCAGGCCTTGCTGCCCTTTCCGCAGGTCAAGGCCATTCTCTGCGGGCACGTGCACCAGGCCTTCGTCGGTCGGCAGCCGCTAGAGCAGGGCGAGGTGACGGTCTATGGTTGTCCCTCCACCACCGACCAGTTCCTGGCCGGCTCTGACGACTTCGCCATCGACGAGGCATCACGCCCGGGCTATCGGGTGTTCGACATCCACGGCGACGAGTGGCTGACTTGGATCGAGCGCGTCGATATCTAAAGCTTCGATTCGTTTTTGATCTAAAAAGATAGGTAATCATTCTTTTACGTTATTATCGACCCGGCGTTACCCTGTCCGCATGATTCTTACTGCCCATCGTCATGCGAGGTACCCGGGCCGATGACCAGTCTCAAAGCTCCCGAGCAACAGCCGGTATCCCAGGCGGCCGACAAGAGCGTCGTGTCGCCACGCCGGCTGACCCACCTGCAGCAACTGGAAGCCGAGTCGATCCACATCATCCGCGAGGTGGCCGCCGAGTTCCGCAACCCGGTAATGCTCTATTCCATCGGCAAGGACTCCTCGGTGATGCTGCATCTGGCGCGCAAGGCCTTCTTCCCCGGGCCGCCGCCGTTCCCGCTGATGCACATCAACACCACCTGGAAGTTCCGCGAGATGATCGCCTTCCGCGACCGCATGGCCGGTGAGGTGGGCATGGAGCTGATCGAGCACATCAACGAAGAGGGACGGGCTGCCGGCATCAACCCCTTCGATCACGGCTCCAGCGGTTACACCGACGTGATGAAGACCCAGGGGCTGAAGCAGGCGCTGGACAAGTACGGTTTCGATGCCGCCTTCGGCGGTGCTCGCCGCGACGAAGAGGCCAGCCGCGCCAAGGAGCGGGTCTTCTCCTTCCGCGACAAGTTCCATCGCTGGGACCCCAAGAGCCAGCGTCCCGAGCTGTGGAACCTGTACAACGCCCGGGTCAACAAGGGCGAATCGATCCGCGCCTTCCCGCTCTCCAACTGGACCGAGCTGGATATCTGGCAGTACATCTACCTCGAGCAGATCCCCATCGTGCCGCTCTACTACGCCGCCCCGCGTCCGGTGGTGGAGCGCGACGGCATGCTGGTGATGGTCGACGACGAGCGCCTGCCGCTGGCCCCTGGCGAAGTACCGGAGGAGAAGTGGGTGCGCTTCCGTACCCTGGGCTGCTACCCGCTGACCGGCGCGGTGGAATCCAAGGCCGACACGCTGCCCGAGATCATCCAGGAGATGCTGCTGACCCGCACCAGCGAGCGCAGCGGCCGGGCCATCGACCATGACCAGGCGGGCTCGATGGAAAAGAAAAAGCGCGAGGGGTACTTCTAGCCGCTGGCGAAAACTCGCTGCGCTCGGCCATACAGCGTTAAACATCGGCTCAAGATGCTCATTTACTCCAGTAAACTCCGCTCTTTCACCGCTGTTTGCCTTGTCTGGCCATCGCTCGCTGACTTTTCGCTCAGCGTCTGATTAACGATTTTCAGGGTGTCACCATGGCCCATCAGTCTTCTCTAATTGCCGACAACATCGAGCAGTACCTGCACGAGCACGAGAACAAGGACCTGCTGCGCTTCATTACCTGCGGCAGCGTCGACGACGGCAAGTCGACCCTGATCGGTCGTCTGTTGCACGACTCCAAGATGATCTTCGACGATCACCTGGCGGCGTTGACCCGCGACTCCAAGAAGAGCGGCACCACCGGCGATGCCGTGGACCTGGCGCTGCTGGTCGACGGTCTGCAGTCGGAGCGCGAGCAGGGCATCACCATCGACGTGGCCTACCGCTTCTTCTCCACCGACAAGCGCAAGTTCATCATCGCCGACACCCCGGGGCACGAGCAGTACACCCGCAACATGGCCACCGGTGCCTCCACCGCCAACCTGGCGATCATCCTGATCGACGCCCGTTACGGCGTGCAGACCCAGACCCGGCGTCACAGTTTCATCGCCGACCTGCTGGGCATCAAGCACCTGGTCATCGCGGTGAACAAGATGGACCTGGTGGGCTTCGACGAGGCGCGCTTCGACGAGATCGTCGCCGACTACCGGCGCTTCGCCGAGCAGCTCTCGGTCAACGACCTGCGCTTCGTGCCGATGTCGGCGCTGGAAGGCGACAACGTGGTCAACCGCAGCGACCGCACGCCCTGGTACCGGGTCGCGGGCGAACAGGGACCGGCACTGCTGGAGCTGCTGGAAAGTGTCGAGGTCAGCCGCGACCGCAACCTCACCGATCTGCGCTTCCCGGTACAGTACGTCAATCGCCCCAATCTCGACTTCCGCGGCTATGCCGGCACCCTGGAAGCCGGTGTGCTGCGCCCGGGGCAGGCGATCAAGGCGCTGCCTTCGGGCAAGACCAGTCGGGTCGAGCGTGTGGTGACCTTCGATGGCGATCTGGACGCAGCGTGGCCGGGTCAGGCGGTGACCGTCACCCTGGAGGACGAGATCGACATCTCCCGCGGCGACTGGATCGTCGCCGAGGACGCCGAGGTCACGCTGACCAACGCCTTCGATGCCGACATCGTGTGGATGCACGAGCAGCCGCTGACGCCGGGCCGGCAGTATGACATTCGTCTGGCCGGTCGCTCGGTGGCCGGGCGTGTGGAAGCCATTCACCATCAGGTGGACGTCAACACTCTGGAGCGTCACGCTGCCGACCGGCTCGAGCTCAATGCCATCGCTCGCTGCCGGGTCGAGCTGACTGCGGAGGTGCCACTCGACAGCTACGACCAGAGCCCGGGCACCGGCAGCTTCATCGTCATCGACCGGCTCTCCAACATCACCGTCGGCGCGGGCATGGTGCGAAGTACTGCCGAGGCGGCGGGAGGCAGCGGTCATCAGGTGGATTGGGCCGCCTTCGAGCTCGAGCTCAATGCGTTGGTGCGCCGCCACTTCCCGCACTGGGAGGCGAAGGACGTGCGTGACCTGTTGCGTTGACCGAGCGTAACTAAGCAATACATAGGCGGTTGATTCTGCTGAAACATCCTCCACACTATAGACAGGGTCCGGCGTAAGCCGGACCCTGTCGAGTTTCAGGGAGGAAACGATGACGTATTGCCAGGATCGGCTGTGGTTGATTCGGAGGGGCCCATGAGCGGCTTTCTCCGGCGTCTGCTGCACATCGCTGCCCGCCCCATGCGGCGCGACCGCGGGCAGGGTGGCTACGTGGTGCACCCCTATCGTGGTTATGGCTCACGGCATGAGGTGCTGCTGATGGGCCGGGTGTTTCGTCAGGCCGCGCTGGGTGACGTGATACCTCGCTACGGCGTACTGCGCGATCTGGCCGATGTGATTCGGCGAGTCTTTCGCCGCGGCCTGCCGCAGGTCACCGTCGAGGTCACCCTGGGGGACAACGTCACCACCGTGTCCACCGACCGTGACGGCTACTTCGACGTACTCCTGCCTATCGAGCACCCCCTGCCCCAAGACAGCGCCTGGCACCATGCGGAACTGCACGTGGTGTTGCCGGGGGTGGAGCCGGTGCAATCGTTCACCGAGGTGTACATTCCGCCGGCTGAAGCCGACCTGCTGGTGATCAGCGACATCGACGACACGGTGATGTACACCGGGGTGGCCAACAAGCTGCGCATGTTGCACCGTCTGTTCGTCAAGCAGGCCCATCAGCGCATGGCCTTTCCCGGCGTGGCGGCGTTCTATCAGGCGCTGCACGTGGGCCGTAGCGGCAAGGCTAAAAGGCCGATTCTCTACGTGTCGCGCGGCCCCTGGAGCATCTACGAGATGCTCGAGGAGTTCTTCCAGCTCAACCGTATTCCCGTCGGGCCGATACTGTTCCTGCGCGAGTGGGGCATCTCCTGGCGCAAACCCTGGCCGCGTCGCGCGGAAGACCACAAGTACGACCTGATCCAGCACATGCTGGAGATGCGCGATGAGCTGCCCTGCGTGCTGATCGGCGACAGCGGGCAGCACGACCCGGAAGTCTATGCGCGGATCGTGCACGAATACCCCGAACGCATTCGTGCGGTCTACATTCGCCGGGTCGAACGCAAGCCTGACCGTGAACGCGCCATTCATGCGCTGCGCGAAGAGATCCGTCATACCGGCTGTGATCTGGTGCTGGCCGAGGACAGCGCCACCATGGCCGAGCATGCCTGCGCTCAGGGGCTGATTGCCGAGGAGGGGCTTGAGCAGGTGCGCCGGACGTCGCAGTCTTAGGTTGTACTCAGGGACTGATCTGGCGCTGTCCTGGGCGCTACTACATCGCTTTGGTGGGTTACAAATCCGTTATTCTGTGTGTCGATTTCTTGCGTATTTCGCTCCTACCCTGCGCCTGATGCAAGGGCCTCGTTTAAATCTCGTTGAGGCCCGCGCCCTTCATCACCCGAGGTATCCAGCATGACCACAATCGTATGGGATGGAACGACGCTTGCGACGGATTCGCTGATCAGTGTCAACGGCTCGACTTACAACCATGCGCAGAAGCTGTTCCAGCTCGACAACGGCGAGTGGGTGGCCTTCGCCGGCGAGCAGCAGGAGTGGTGGGAAGTGCTGGAATGGCTCCAGGCTGGGGCACCGCGTAACGACAAGCCGAACGTCAGCCGGGTCGAGATGATCATCGCCGGCCCCGACGGTGTCTTCGAGATGTTCAACAAGCTGGTGCGAATCCCCGTCAACGGCCCCGTCGCTTACGGCACCGGCTGGAAGTGGGCGCTGGCTGCCATCGACCACGGCAAGAGCGCCGTCGAGGCGGTGCAGTACGCCATCGGCCGCGATCACGACAGCGGTGGTGAGGTGCAGTCGGTCACGCCCAGGGTCAAGGCCTCGGTGGCCTTCGACGCCCTGATGCGTGACGTCGAAGCGACCCCCGTCACGACCTGAAGCGCTGCTTTGCATGCGCCGCCCCGGCCCTTGGCCGGGGCGGCGGCGTTTGGGCGATGGCGATTGAGTTCAGGGCGCTAGCAGTACCAGTGGTGAGCCATCGTCCTGACGGCTACCCACCGTCAGCTCGGCTTCGAAGACCCGGGCCAGAGTGCGACCGTCTAGCACTTCGGCCGGCGTGCCCGCGGCAATGCGGTGGCCGCGCTCCAGCAGCCAGACGCGATGGGCATAGCGCGCCGCCAGGTTGAGATCGTGCAGCACGCAGGCGATGGCCAGTCGGTGTGCCTGTGCCAGGTGGCGCAGCAGACGCATGAGGCGTTGCTGCTGGCCGATGTCCAGGGCGCTGGTGGGCTCGTCCAGCAGCAACACCTGGCCCGGTTCGGTCTGCTCGCTGCGTCCCAGGCCCAACTGGCACAGAGCACGGGCGATCATCACCCGCTGGGCTTCACCGCCCGAAAGGCTCATGGCGCCGCGTTCGGCCAGCGCTTCGAGGTCGAGCAGGGCCAGTACCGCGTCGATTTCCGACGCAGTGGCTGCGCTGCCCAAGGCCACCAGCTCACGCACCGGCCAGTCGAAGCCCAGGGTGAGGCTCTGGGCCACCAGCGCCCGGCGTCGGGCCAGGGCGGCGGGCTCCCAGCCCGACAGCGGCGTGTCGTCCAGACAGACGGAGCCACGCTCGGGGCGGCGAAAACCGGAAAGCAGCGACAGCAGGGTGCTCTTGCCGGCGCCGTTGGGCCCGACGATGGCGAGCAGCTCCCCCGGCTGCAGACTATCGCTGAACGGGGCGAGGGTGGGCGGTCGGGCGAAGCCGGCCTCGATCAGACTCAGCATCGCGCTCTCCGCTTCAGCAGCAGCCACAGGAAGTAGGGGCCACCCAGCAGACTGGTGAGCAGCCCTACCGGTACCTCGGCCGGACTCGCCAGGGTGCGAGCCAGGGTGTCGGCCACGATCAGCAGCAGGGCGCCGCCCAGCATCGAGGCGGGCAGCAGCAGGCGATGCCCTGGCCCCAGCCATAGGCGCAGGCAGTGGGGCACCAGTAGACCGAGAAAGCCGATGATCCCGGCCAGCGCCACGCACAAGCCAACCCCCAACGCGGTGGCCATCACCACGTGGCGCTTGAGTCGCGGTGCATCGAGCCCGGCGCCGTGGGCGGTCAGCTCGCCGAGCTGCAGCAGGTCGAGCCCGCGGGCGCAGCGCAGCAGCCACCATAGCGCCGGTGGGATGCCTATCAGAGCACCAAGGGTGGCGCTCCATAGCGCGTGTGAGAGGCTGCCCATACCCCACAGACTGAGCTGGCGCAGCTGCTCGTCGCTGGCGATGAAGGCCATCACACCGCCCATGGCTCCCGCCAGGGTATTGATCGCCAGCCCCGCCAGCAGCAGGGTGAAAAGTGCCTCCTGGCCGTGCTGGCGCTGGCCCAGGGCGAACACCAGCACGCATACGCCGAGCGCACCGAGAAAGCCAGCCAGGAACTGACCATAGAGCCCGAGACTGCCGCCGGCACCGCCCAACAGCACGATCCACAGCGCCACGGCGAGGCCGGCGCCGCTGGCCAGGCCCAGCAGGGTAGGGTCGGCCAACGGATTGCGAAACAGTCCCTGCATGGCCGCGCCGCTGCCGGCCAGCATGGCGCCGACCAGCGCCGCCAGCAGCAGCCGTGGCAGGCGCAGTTGCCACCATACCTGCCAGGCCAGCGGGCTGGGCCACTCGCCGAGCAGTACCCGGGGCGAGAGCCCGACGCTGCCGCTCATCGCCGCCACCAGCAGCGCCACCAGTACCGCCAGGCCCAGCAGGGCGAGCACCTGACCGGGTGAGCGAGGCTGCTTTCGCCGCCCTTTCTCCCGGCGTCGCCAGGGTCCGGCCAAGGGCAGGGTGCGACTCATGACGCTACTTCCCGGCAGGCGGCCCCGGCGCGCTCTTGTTCTCCATGAAGCACCTCGTACAGCGCCATCAGTGCGGCAGGCGTACGCGGCCCGAAGCCGAGCAGCGCCTGGTCGTCGCAGACGATGAGGCGCCGTTCGCGTCCGGCCGGGGTCATGGCCAGACCGGGAAGCTGCCACAGCCTGGCCGCGCCGCCGATGCCCTCGAGTCCGCTGCGGGTCGCGATCACCACCTCGGGCGCCCCGCCGACAAGGGCTTCTGCCCCCACCGCCTTGTAGCCATTGAAGCCGGTGAAGGCGTTGCGTCCCCCGGCTGCTTCGATCACGGCCTGAGCGGCGGTGTCGCGTCCCGCTGCCATGGGCGTCATGCCGCTGTGGCTGAGCAGGAACATCGCACTTGGTGGCGGTTCGGGCGCATCTTCACGCAGCTCGGCAAGCTGGGCGAGCTGTGCTTCGATGTCGGCGACCAGCGCTTCGCCGTCGGCCGTGCGGCCGAGGGCATGTGCCACCGCAAGAATCTTGTCGGGCAGCGAGGCAAGATTGGCGCCTTGCTCGATGCGCACCACGTCGACGCCCACGGCTTCGAGCTGGGCTAGTACTTCCCGCGGCCCGGCCGCGGCGGCAACGATCAAGCGCTGTGGAGCGAGCGACAGGATGCCTTCCGCCGCCAACTGCCGCAGGTAGCCTACCGAGGGCAGTGCAGCCACGCTCTCGGGATACTGGCTGGTGTCGTCGCGTCCCACCACGCCTTCCAGTGCATCGAGGGCAGCGAGGATCTCAGCCACGTCGCTGCCGATCACTACGGTGCGCGGCGGTGCGGCAGACGCCTGCATGTGCCAAATGAGCAAAGCCAGGCTGGCCAGCCACGGCAGCCAGGACGGTAACCTCATGCCGCGGCCTCGCGGGCATCTAGGCCGTCCAGCAGCTGACGCCATTCAAGGCGTTCTCCTTGGCCCTCGCGGCGCTCGGCGTAGATCTGCAGTACCAGCCCGCCCTGGGCATCGAAGGCCTCGAGGCTGGTCACGCCGCCATCGCGATTGGGCTTGTGCACCTGCCACACGCGGGCGATGTTGGCATCGTCCAGGTGCAGGGTGAAGTCCTTGCCGAACAGGTTCAGCCAGCCGCGCATGCGCTGCGGTGCCGGGATCTTGCCGGTGCGGATCTGTACGCAGCCCGGGCTGGCCACGAACAGCATCAGCGGCAGCTCGCCGCTGGCGGCCTCGCTCAGCACCGCTTCGCAGGCGCCGGGGCGCAGCGCCCGGGTGAAGCGGCCCTCCATCAGGGCGTTGGCCTCGTGGCGACGCAGTTGGTGGCGGTTCAACAGGCCGAAGAATTGATGCACGTCGCTCATCTGCGCCCACTCCTCGGCCAGGGTGGGCACAGTCGGCAGGGCGCGTGGCAGCGGCTCGGCAGCCTGGGTGAAAGCGGGCTCCTGCGTGCTGCCCAGTGCTTGCAGTTCCTGCCAGGTTCTGGGGGGTTCCGCTGCCAGCGAGAACAGCTTGTGCAGGGCAATGCCATGACGATCGAAGATCTGCACGCTCAGGCGCTGGACGGTGCCGCTCTCCTTGTTAGGCATGCGGTCGCGGATCAGGCAGGCCCAATGCCACTGGCTCAGGTGCAGGCGCAGATCCAGCCCGCCCGGGGCGAGCAGCAGGCCAGCCTGCTCCGAGCCGCGCAGGGTCGGGTAGATCCCCTGCTGTTCGAGTACCGCGTGGCTTGAGCGGGTCAGCGCCTTGACCTCGCCCAGTTGGTGAAAACGCGAGGCCAGCGCATGGGGCGACAGCGGCAGGGTGAACACGTCGCGGCCGAGGCGGGCGGCCTGCAGCTCACCCTCACTGATGTCCAGGCGCCGGGCGATATCCAGCGCCGGCAGGTGAGGGGTGGCCTCGCGGGCGGCGTCGAGGGCGTCGAGGATGGCTTGGCGGGTTTGGGTCGAAGCGTTCATGCGTATCTCCTTGTCACCATTGAAGGCTGACGTTGGCGAGCAGGCTGCGTCCGTCGCCGAGGTTGCCGTCGGGGCGGTACCACTCCTTGTCGGCAACGTTGCGCAGCTTGAGCGAGGCGGAAAGCAGCGGCGAGAACTGCCAGGCGAGCTGCACGTCGTGCAGGCCGTAGCCGGGCAGCGCTTCGTCTTCGCCCTGCTTGTCGAAGGAGCGGGCGAAGCGGCCGCGCCAACCCAGAGTCAGGTCGGGGCCGGACAGGTGGTAATCGAGGCCGGTAAGCGCTTCCAGCGGGGTCAGACTGCCGAGTGGGTCACCGCTGTCGCGGTCGTGACCGCTCACTTCGGCCAGGCCCAGGAAGGCCGTGACGGGTGTGTCCGAAGGCGACCAGTCGAGGCGGGCGTCATAGCCCCACAGCCGGGCGCGGCTGACGTTGGTGGCCCGGGTGGTGCCGGCGAAGATGTCGACCTCGGTGTCGATGAAGTCCTCGGCACGGGTGTCGAAATAGCTGGCACGCAGGCCCCAATCGCCGAAGTGCCAGGCCAGGCCGCTCTCCCAGCTCTTGCTGGTTTCCGGACGCAGGTCGGGGTTGGGTACCCAGAAGTTGTCGGGCACACAGACGAAGGGGCCCATGCAGAAGCCGCCGAAGTGGCGCTCGTCGGCGTAGAGCTCGGAAAGCGTGGGGGCGCGGAAGGCCTCGGCATAGCCGCTGTAGAGCATCAGATCGCCGCTGGGGCGCCAGGCCAGTCGCAGGCGTGGCGAAACCCGGCTACGGTCGCTCTCGCGGCCCTGGCTGTCTTCGGCGCGGTAGCCGTCGTGGCGGGCGCCGAGGCCGAGATCGAACTCGCCGATGCCGCCCTGGTCGAGATAGCGACCCACCGTCAAGGTGTCGTCGAGATAGAGCGCAACGCTGTCGATGTCGGCTTCGGGGAAGCCCGAGGCCGTGCCGCCCGGGCGCTGGGTGGCGCGGCTCGCCTCGGCGCCGAAGGCCAGCGTCTGCGACAGCCAGCCGTGATCCAGGCGGTGGTAGCCGTCGCTCTGCACGCCCAGGCGCTCCAAAGTGCGCTCCGCCGTAGGCTCCTCGATCTGCTGACGGCTCAAGGTCAGGCGAGTGTCGATCTGGGTTTCCGGTGCCGGCGACCAGCGGTGACCCAACTGCAGGTTGTCGCTGGTGGTGTCGCGGTCGCGCAGCTCGCTCTCGATCACCAACTGCTGGGGGTTGGGCGGCTGGGTGGCGTCTTCGGCATAGTGCTGCCAACTGGCGAACAGGCGGTGGGCGTCGTTGAGCTGCCAGCCACCCTTGGCCAGCAGACTGTCGAGGCTGGCATCTTCCGGTGTGGTCTGACCGCCGGCGCGGCGGATGTCGCCGGACTCGCTGCGGCCCAGGGCGAGCAGGCCGTCGATGCTGCTGCCGTCGGCCAGATCGCGCCTGCCGAACAGGCTCAGCGTGACGCCGAGCTCGTCGTTGGCGGTGGCGCCGCGCAGCGAAAGCCGCACGCCGCTGTTTTCACCCGGGCGCAGCAGGTCCTCGGCGTCCACCGTCTCGAAGCTGACCACCCCGCCCATGGCGTTGCTGCCGTAGAGGCTTGACAGCGCACCGCGGGCCACCTGCACCTCGCGCAGCAGCGCAGGGTCGAGATAGAAGTTGCCGAGATGGCCGGTATTGATGTCCTGGCGCACGCCGTCGAGGCGTACCAGCACGCCGTTCCTGCCGAAGCCTCGCAGGCTCAGGGTCTGGCCGTTGCGCCGCCCCTGGCCGGCCACATGCAGGCCGGGCTGGTCGGCAAGGATGTCCTCGACCCGCGAGGCGGTGGCCAGCGTAGGGTCGTGGCGATCGATCGTATCGACGATCAGCGGGGCGAAGAAGGTATCCGCGGGTGTACGCGTCCCGGTCACCACCAGTGGTGCCAGGTCGGGGACGATGGCGGTGTCGGCTGGCGTCTGGGCCAGGGTGATAGGTGACAGTACCAGCAGCGCCAGGGCGCCGGTGCAGCTCGATGCTCGCTTCATGTTCCTGAAGTTCCCTTGTCGTATCAGGCGATGAGCGGCTGGCTGGGTGGCGAAGGCTACCTGGCTGGCGTTCTTCTCGTCGAAGTTATGAGGTCAGTATCAGTTTTCCATTACGCGTTTCGCGCAGTTGGTAACGCTTGCCGCGATGCTCGATGATCAATTGGCCGCGCTCGTCGAGCAGCGCGCTGCTGGTGACGTAACCGGGTTGGCCCGCTGGATCGAACGGCTCAGCGGCCTGCGCGCGGGCCTTGGTCGGATCGGGGGAGGTTGCGCACATGGTGTCGGCCTGAATGGGTTGTTGTATCAAACGCGAATAATTATTGTTTGTGGCATGGGGCGGCGTCAAGTACCGGTGTCAGTAACGGCATCAAGACCTGGGGCGACGCATGAACCCGAAACGGGTAGGCTTGGTCCAAATTCGAGACGCTGAAGCGAGATCCCAAACGCCATGATCGTGCTGCTGATCGCCTTTCTGCTGGCTATCTTCGTGCTGCCCAACGTCTGGGCCAAGTGGGTGCTGGCGCGCCATGCCAAAGGGCGGGACGACTATCCCGGCACTGGCGCCGAGCTGGCCGACCATCTGCTGCGACGCCTGGGCATCGAAGGGGTCAAGGTGGAAATGACCGAGCAGGGCGATCACTACGACCCGGAGGCGCGCCGGGTACGGCTCTCCCGCGAGCACTACGAAGGCCGCTCGCTCACCGCAGTGACCGTGGCCGCCCACGAGGTCGGCCATGCCATTCAGCATCACGAAGGCTATGCGCCGCTGATCGCCCGCTCGCGCATGGTGGGGGTGGCGCAGCGGGCCGAGAAGATCGGCGCACTGCTGATGATGGCCGCTCCCTTCCTGTTCATCCTGACCCGCCTGCCGGGGGGGCTGGCCATGGTGATCGTCATGGCGGTGATCAGCTTCGGCACCGCGGCGCTGGTGCACCTGGTAACCCTGCCGGTGGAGTTCGACGCCAGCTTCAATCGCGCCCTGCCGCTGTTGCGCGAGTACGTGCCGCCTTATGACATGCCCGGCGCTCGCCATGTGCTCACGGCCTGCGCCTTCACCTACGTGGCAGCCTCGCTGGCGAGCATCCTCAATCTGGGGCGCTGGCTCGTCATTCTACGGCGCTGACCCTTCCAAACCTTGAGCGTAAGCGGGAGCGGTTTCTACAGTTCTGGGAGTGACACACTTCATGGAGGAGGTGCAGCATGACGACTCCCCAGGACTACGTTCGCGACCATGCCATCCCCCTTGCCGGCGAGAGCCGCGACTACGACCGCCTGCTCGAGCAGGTTGGTGAGAGCTCACTGGTGCTGCTCGGCGAGGCGTCCCACGGCACCGCCGAGTTCTACCGCATGCGTGCCGAGATCACCCGGCGGCTGATTCGCGAGAAGGGCTTCGAGGCGGTGGTCGTCGAGGCCGACTGGCCCGATGCGCTGCGGCTCGACCGCTACGTGCGTGGTGACGGCGGCGACACGCTCAAGAGTGCCTTCGACGACTTCCGGCGTTTCCCGCAATGGATGTGGCGCAATACCGAGGTGCGTGACTTCATCGGCTGGCTCGAACGGCACAACGCCGGGCAGGACGAGATGGGTCAGGTGGGCTTCCATGGGCTGGATATCTACAGTCTGCACCGCTCGGCGGAGGCGGTGATCGATTACCTCGATGGCATCGACCCGGAGCAGGCGCGCATCGCCCGCGAGGGCTACGCCTGCCTCGACCAAGGCGGCGATCCGGTGCGCTACGGTCACGATGCCGCCTTCGGTCTCAGCCGTATCTGCGAGGACGCCGTCGTGCGCCTGCTCGCCGATCTGCTCGGGAAGTCCGGTGGGTATCTGCGTGAGGATGGCCGAAGTGCCCGCGACGAGCAGTTCTTCGCCGAGCAGAACGCCCGCGTGGTGGTCAATGCGGAGCGCTACTATCGGGCCATGTTCGGCTCGCGGGTGGACGCCTGGAACCTGCGCGACGAGCACATGGCCGACACCCTCGCCGAGCTGCGCGAGCATCTGTGGCGCCAGGGCAGGCAGGGCAAGCTGGTGGTGTGGGCGCACAACTCTCACCTTGGCGACGTATCCTTCACCGACATGGGCTGGCATCGCGGTCAGCACAACGTCGGCCAACTGGTGCGTCACCGCTTCGGTGCCGACCAGGCGCTGCTGGTGGGCTTCACCACCCATACCGGTTTCGTATCGGCGGCCCGCGACTGGGGTGGGCCGGTGGAGCATCGCCGGGTCCGGCCGGCGATGGAAGGCAGCATCGAGCGGCTGTTCCATGACAGCGGTCCCGGCGACTTCTACCTGCCGCTGGGCGAGCGTGCCGCTCCGTTGAAGGAGCCGCTATGGGAGCGCGCCATCGGCGTGATTTACCGCCCCGAGTCGGAGCGCATCAGCCACTACTTCAAGGCTGCCGTGGCCGAGCAGTTCGACGCCGTGTTCCACCTCGACGAGACCCGCGCCGTGGAGCCGTTCGACAAGGGCGAGCTGTGGCGACCGGAGGAGGTGCCGGATACCTATCCCTTCGGCGTCTAAGTGGGCTTGTTGGCGATGACCACCGCCCGCCGCGGCGCCGGGTAGCCCTCGCGGGTGCGTGTGGGGTCGGTCGGATCGAGGAAGTCGGCCAGCGACTGGAAGGTCATCCACTCGGTAGAACGCTGCTCCTCCAAGGACGTGAACGCT
This sequence comes from Halomonas sp. MCCC 1A11062, assembly GCF_021404355.1. Classification (NCBI taxonomy): domain Bacteria; kingdom Pseudomonadati; phylum Pseudomonadota; class Gammaproteobacteria; order Oceanospirillales; family Halomonadaceae; genus Halomonas; species Halomonas sp. MCCC 1A11062. The sequence continues at coordinate 145,671 of NZ_JABFTW010000002.1, read as the reverse complement.
TCGTCCACCACCCGCACGTTGACGAAGCCACAGCGCTCGAGCCACTGGCACAGCGCCAGGGACGACGGCAGGAAGTAGACGTTGGGCATGGCGGCGTAGCGTTCGCCGGGCAGCAGCACCGTGGTGGCGTCGCCTTCCACCACCAGCGTCTCCAGCACCAGCTCACCGCCGGGGCGCAGGGCGTCCTTCAGCTGCAGCAGATGCTCCAGTGGGGAAGGGCGGTGATAGAGCACGCCCATGGAGAACACCGTGTCGAAGAACTCGAGCCGTTCGGGCACGTCCTCGATGCCTACCGGCAGGAAGTGAGTGCGTCCGCCATCGGCATCGCCGACGAAGTGGCGCAGGGCCTGGAACTGGTAATAGAAGCGCGGCGAGGGGTCGATCACCAGCACGAAGGCGGCACCGGCGCCGGCCATGCGCCAGGCGTGGTAGCCGCTGCCGCCGCCCACGTCGAGCACGCGCCTGCCGCTCAGCGGGGCCAGGTGGGGGGTGACCCGCTGCCATTTCCAGTCGGAGCGCCATTCGGTGTCGATAGGAATGTCGGCGAGCCGGTAGGGGCCCTTGCGCCACGGCATCAGCTTGCGCAGCAGGTTCTCGCATTGGCGCCGCCGGCTGTCGTCGAGGGCGCAGTCCACCGTCACGGTATCGACGTCCAACTGGACGTCGCGAGCCTCGGGCAGATCGGGCAGCTTGGCCACCGCCTTCTCCCAGGCCGGCAGATCGCCGTAGCGCTTGCGGTCTAGGCCGCGGGCCAGCTGCTCCGGCAGGCGGGCGAGCCAAGTGTCCAGCCCCTGATCGATGAAGGCGCGATAGAGCGGGCGGTGTTCGGCAGGGATCGCCACCTCAGGCCTCCTTGAACGCGATCAGCGAGGCGAAGTTGAGGTACTGGAACCAGGTCAGCGAGCGCGGGAAGCCGGCCCGCGCCAGGCGCGCATGGTGGGCTTCCAGGGTGTCCGGCACCAGCACGTTCTCAAGCGCCGTACGCTTCTGGCTGATCTCCAGCTCGCTGTAACCGTTGGCGCGCTTGAAGTCGTGGTAGCGCTCCACCCGCCAGGCGTTGTCGCGCTCGTCGGGATCGACCACCTTTTCCGAGAGCACCAGCACCCCGCCCGGTTCCAGCGCCGCATAGAGCCGAGTGAGCAGGGCTTCGCGATCCTCGGGGGGCAGAAACTGCAGGGTGAAGTTGAGGATCACCAGACCCGAGGGGCGATAGTCGAGGGTGCGGATATCGCCCTCGATCACCTCGATGGCATGCTCGGGACACTCCGTGGCGAGGGTCTCGCGGGCACGCTCCACCATAGCTGGGGAGATGTCCACCGCGGTGAGCCGGAAGGCGTCCGGCGGCAGCTGACCGGCCAGGGCCAGGCTGGCGGCGCCCAGCGAACAGCCCAGGTCGTAGACGTGAGCACCGTGGCGCAGGTGGCGTGCCGCGATCAGTCCCAGCATACCCAGAATCTGGCCGTAGCCGGGTACCGAGCGGCGGATCATGTCGGGAAAACAGGCCACCACCTGCTCGTCGAAGGAAAAGCGCGCCACCCGGTCCAGGGGTGTCGAAAAGATCGCGTCACGATAAGATGCGTCACTCATGAGCAGGTCAGGCCGGTAGCGTGGAACAGGCGGACATTCTACGCTTGCTGCCGGCCGGCTGCACGGATAGCGCCACAGCGATGGAGCGGTGGATTTACAGGCGGATACAAGGCTAGCCTGAGAGCGGTGGAATTTTTGCCCGGTTTCGACGGGAGCCTTCCCAGATGCGGCGGCTCCCGCAAAGACGTCAAGGAGGATTGCCATGAACCAAGCACCCATCGACCGGACCGGTGCCTGGCAGCGGCTGATGGAACATGCCGAGGAGATGCGCGGCGCTCACCTGCGCCAGCTGTTCGTCGACCAAGCGCGAGGTAGCGCTTTCACGCGCCGGGCGGCGGGCCTGACCCTCGATCTGTCGAAGCAGCGCTGGAGCGATGCGACGCTTGCGCTGCTGCTGGACCTGGCGCGAGAGGCCGGGGTACCGGAAGGCATTCAGGCACTATTGAGCGGTGAGCACGTCAACGTCAGCGAGGATCGTCCGGCGCTGCACACGGCGCTGCGCCTGCCCCCCGAGGCCTCGCTTCTCGTCGAGGGCGAGGATGTGGTGCCTGGCGTGCATGCCTCCCTGGATCGTATGGCGATCATGGTCGAGCGGCTGCATGCCCGTCAGTGGCGCGGCGCCACCGGCCGGCCGATTCACGACGTGGTCAATCTCGGCGTCGGCGGCTCCGACCTGGGCCCGCTGATGGTGACTCACGCCCTGGCCGACTACCGCCCCGCCGATGCCCATCACGTCGCAGTGCACTTCGCCTCGACCATGGACGGCTCGCAGCTTGCCGACTACCTCACCCGCTTCAACCCCGAGACCACGCTGTTCGTGATCTCGTCGAAGTCCTTCACTACCATCGATACGCTGTCCAACGCACGTACCGCCCGCGACTGGCTGATGGCGCGGCTGGTGGAGGATGGCAAGGACGTGGACGAGGCCATGGTGATGCGCCAGCACTTCGTCGGCGTCTCGGCCAAGCCCGAGAAGATGAGCGTGTGGGGCATCGCCGAGGCCAACCAGCTGCTGTTCTGGGAGTGGGTCGGCGGGCGCTATTCGCTATGGGGCGCCATCGGGCTGCCCATCGCCCTGGTGATCGGCATGACCAACTTCCGCGAGCTTTTGGCCGGCGCCCATGCCATGGACGAGCACTTCGCCCAGGCGCCGCTTGCCGACAACTTGCCGGTGCTGCTGGCCCTGGCGGGGATCTGGAACGTCAATTTCCTTGATATCCGCGCCCACTCGATCCTGCCCTACGATGGCCGCCTGGAGCACTTCGCCGCCTATCTCGAGCAGTTGGAGATGGAGTCCAACGGCAAGTCGGCCACCCATGACGGCCGGCAGGTCGGCTACTCCACCTGTCCGGTGCTGTGGGGGCAGCTCGGTCCCAATGCCCAGCACGCCTTCTATCAGCTGCTGCACCAGGGTACCCAGCCCGTGGTGTGCGACTTCATCGCGCCGCTCACGCGCTACGACGACGTCGAGGACGCGGCGACCCGCGATCACCTGATGGCCCAGCATCGCCTGACGCTGGCCAACTGTTTCGCCCAGTCGCGCCTGCTGATGCTCGGCGACGACGCCATCGACGAGCCGGGCGAACGACCGGGACACAAGCGCTACCGCGGCAACCAGCCTTCCACCACGCTGCTGCTCGACCGTCTCACGCCCGCCACGCTGGGGGCGCTGATCGCGCTCTACGAGCACAAGGTGTTCGTCCAGGCCGCCATCTGGGGTATCAACCCGTTCGACCAGTGGGGCGTGGAGCTGGGCAAGCAGATCGCCGGCGAGACCGAGCGGATTCTGGCCGAGCGCGACGGCCTCGACAGGATGGATGCCTCAAGCCGGGCGCTGATCGAAGCGGTGTGGCGCGCCGAGCAGGAGGGCGAGCGTTGAAGCGATATCCGTATCAGGCCTCAGTAGGGCTGGTAATGTATACAGTGGCTTGGGTATGCTGAGCACGCCGCTGACAGCGCCACCGGCCAGCGGTGTGCTCTATCTGCACGGCTTCAACAGCGGCTACGGCTCGCCCAAGGCGGTGCTGATGCGCGCCGCCTGTGCCGCGCTGGCGCTACCCTGCGAAACGCCGCAGCTGCCGCATCGGCCCTGGGCGGCACTACAGCAGGCCGAGGCGCTGCTGCAGGGGCTGGGGGAGAGGCCGCTGATGGTAGGCAGCTCCATGGGCGGGTTTCTGGCCAGCTGTCTGGCCGAGCGTCACGATCTTCGCGCCGTGCTGATCAATCCGGCGGTCCGTCCGGCGCGGCTGGTATCGGAGTGGGTCGGCGAAGCCTTCGTCAACGAGCATACCGGCGAGCGCTTCACCATCGAAACCGCTCATCGGGAAGAGCTCGATGCGCTGACGCCGCAGCGGGTGACGCCCGAGCGCTACCTGCTGCTGCTGGGTAGCGCCGACGAGACGCTGGATCCGGCGTATGCCTTCGCGCTCTACCGGGGCGCCAGGACCGTGCTGCACCCGGGCGGCGATCATGTGTTCAGCGCCCTGGAGGCGTATCTGCCGGCCATCATGGCCCATGGTGGACACGGCCTGCCGCCGGAACGGGTATCATGCCGGCAGGGGTGAACCGAGCGGCAGCAGGGCGGGCGACAGGGATGCGCAGAGGTCACGCTGGGAGCGCAATCGAATTCGTAATGGCTTTGGGACACGCATGACACAGTACAGTGCCAGCTCAATCGAAGTACTCTCCGGTCTCGATCCGGTGCGCAAGCGCCCCGGCATGTACACCGACACCACCCGCCCCAACCACCTGGCCCAGGAAGTCATCGACAACAGCGTCGACGAGGCACTGGCCGGGCATGCCCGGGAAGTCACCGTGCGCCTGCTGGAGGATGGGGGTATCGAAGTGGCCGACGACGGCCGCGGCATGCCCATCGACATCCATCCCGAACACGGCGTCTCCGGAATCGAGCTGATCCTCACCCGGCTGCATGCCGGCGGCAAGTTCTCCCAGTCCAGCTATCGCTTCTCCGGCGGTCTGCACGGCGTCGGGGTGTCGGTGGTGAACGCCCTGTCGCGGCGCCTGGAGGTCGAGGTGATGCGCGACGGCGCCCGCCACGCCATGGCCTTCGAGCACGGCGACAAGGTCTCGGAGCTGGCCGAGATCGGCAGCGTGGCCAAGCGTACCACCGGTACCCTGGTGCGCTTCTGGCCCGACGAGTCCTATTTCGACAGCCCCAGGCTCGCCATGGGCCGGCTCAAGCATGTGCTGCGCGCCAAGGCGGTGCTGTGCCCGGGGCTCAAGGTCACCCTGGTGGAAACCGACGGTGCCGAGAGCGTATGGCAGTACGAGGACGGCCTGCGCGACTACCTGGCCCAGGCCACCGACGGCTTCGAAGTCTTGCCTGCCTCGCCGCTGATCGGTCATTTCGCCGACGACGAGCAGGCGGTGGACTGGGCGGTGCAGTGGCTGCCCGAAGGCGGCGAGACGCTGATGGAGAGCTACGTCAACCTGATACCCACGCCCCAGGGCGGCACCCACGTCAACGGGCTGCGCTCGGGCCTGCTCGAGGCGCTGCGCGAGTTCTGCGAATACCGCAACCTGCTGCCGCGGGGCGTCAAGCTCACTCCCGAGGATCTATGGGAGCGGGTCGCCTACGTGCTCTCGGTGAAGATGCTCGACCCGCAGTTCGCCGGTCAGACCAAGGAGCGCCTCTCCTCGCGCACCGTGGCGGCCTTCGTTTCGAGCGTGGTAAAAGACGCCTTCTCGCTGTGGCTCAACCATCACGTCGACCAGGCCGAGGCGCTGGCCGAGCTGGTCATAAGCGCTGCCCAGCGGCGCCAGAAGAGCGCCAAGAAGGTGGCGCGCAAGAAGGTCACCGCCGGCCCTGCGTTGCCCGGCAAGCTGGCCGACTGCTCCGGCCAGGACCCGGCCCAGAGCGAGCTGTTCCTGGTCGAGGGCGACTCGGCCGGCGGCAGCGCCAAGCAGGCGCGCAACCGCGAGACCCAGGCGATCCTGCCGCTACGCGGCAAGATCCTCAACACCTGGGAGGTCGACAGCCACGACATCTACGGCTCCCAGGAGGTCCACGACATCGCCGTGGCGGTGGGCATGGACCCGGGCAGCGACGACCTCAGCCAGCTGCGCTATCACAAGATTTGTATCCTGGCCGACGCCGACTCCGACGGCCTGCACATCGCCACACTGCTGTGCGCGCTGTTCGTACGCCACTTCCCGGCGCTGGTGGATGCCGGCCACGTCTACGTCGCCATGCCGCCGCTCTACCGCATCGACCTGGGCAAGGAGGTGCACTACGCCCTGGACGAGAGCGAGAAGGCGGCGATCCTGCGCAAGCTCGAGGGCAAGCGCGGCACGCCCAACGTGCAGCGCTTCAAGGGCCTCGGCGAGATGAGCCCGCTGCAGCTGCGTGAGACCACCATGGCGGTGGAGACCCGGCGCCTGGTACAGCTCACCCGCGAGGTCGGCGACGGCACCATGGAGATGATGGACATGCTGCTGGCCAAGAAGCGCGCCGCCGACCGCAAGAGCTGGCTGGAAGATTATGGCAACCTGGCGGATATCGAAGTATAGCGCCAGCACGAGCGGCGCCGGGGGCAGGCCGTAGCGGAGGTCATTTGCCATGGATGGCAAATGTAGCGCCCAGGGATGGGTTCACAGCGCCTCCGCGAAGGCCTGCCGCCGGGATAGCCGCGGCCGGAACGAGAGACATTGAACCCTGACCAAGGGCATATCGTATGACCATGGATATCCAGGTGGCGGAGGGCGACGTCGAGCGCCTCTCGCTGCGCGAATACACCGAGAAGGCGTACCTCGATTACTCGATGTACGTCATCCTCGACCGGGCGCTGCCCCACATCGGCGACGGCATGAAGCCGGTGCAGCGGCGCATCGTTTACGCCATGCGCGAGCTGGCGCTGAACGCCAGCGCCAAGTACAAGAAGTCGGCGCGTACCGTCGGCGACGTACTGGGCAAGTTCCACCCCCACGGCGACAGCGCCTGCTACGAGGCGATGGTGCTGATGGCGCAGCCGTTCAGCTACCGCTATCCGCTGGTGGATGGCCAGGGTAACTGGGGTAGCCCCGACGATCCCAAGTCGTTCGCGGCGATGCGCTACACCGAGTCGCGGCTCTCCAAGTTCGCCGAAGTGCTGCTCGCCGAGCTGGGCCAGGGCACCGTCGACTGGACCCCCAACTTCGACGGCACCATGAACGAGCCGGTGGTGTTGCCGGCACGCCTGCCCCACGTGCTGCTCAATGGCGGTACCGGCATCGCCGTGGGCATGGCCACCGACATCCCGCCGCACAACGTGAACGAAGTGGTCGAGGCCACCTGTCACCTGCTGCGCAACCCCGAGGCCACCACCGCCGACCTGATGCAGCACCTGCCGGCCCCGGATTTCCCCACTGCGGCGGAGATCATCACCTCCCGCGACGACCTGCGTAAGCTCTACGAGAGCGGTCGTGGCTCGGTGAAGCTGCGCGCTCGCTACACCTTGGAAGAGGGCAAGGTGGTGGTCACCGCCGTGCCCTATCAGGTCAGCGGGGCCAAGGTGCTCGAACAGATCGCCGCCCAGATGCAGGCCAAGAAGCTGCCCATGGTGGCCGACCTGCGTGACGAATCGACCCACGAGGAGCCGACCCGGCTGGTGATCGAGCCGCGCTCCAACCGGGTCGACATCGAGGCGATGATGGCGCACCTGTTCGCCACCACCGATCTCGAGAAGAACATCCGCGTCAACCTCAACGTGATCGGTCTCGACGGCCGGCCGCGGGTGATGCCGCTGCCGGACATGCTCGGCGAATGGCTCACCTTCCGGCGCAAGACGGTGCGTCGGCGCCTGGAGCATCGCCTGGGCAAGGTCGAGGATCGCCTGCACATCCTCGAAGGCCTGCTTGCCGCCTATCTCAACATCGACGAGGTGATCCGCATCATCCGCGAGGAGGACGAGCCCAAGAGCGCGCTGATGGCCGCCTTCGGCCTCTCCGACCGCCAGGCCGAGGCGATCCTCGAGCTGCGCCTGCGCCACCTGGCCAAGCTCGAGGAGATGAAGATCCGCGGCGAGCAGGACGCCCTCGAAGCCGAACGCAAGCGCCTCAAGGAGCTGCTCGGCAGCGAAGCCAAGCTCACCGACCTGATCGAGGAGGAGCTGCGCGAGGCGGCCCGTGAGCACGGCGATGAGCGCCGTTCACCCATCGTCGAGCGCGAGGAGGCCAAGGCGCTCTCCGAGGTCGAGCTGATGGGCGCCGACCCCATCACCGTGGTGCTCTCCGAGAAAGGCTGGATTCGTGCCGCCAAGGGCCACGAAATCGATCCGGAAGGTCTCTCCTACAAGTCCGGCGACCGCTTCGCTCTGGCCGGCCGCGGCAAGACCAACCAGCCGCTGGTGCTGCTCGACGACACCGGCCGTGCCTACACCCTGGCCGCCCACAACCTGCCCAGCGCCCGCAGCCAGGGCGAGCCGGTCACCAAGTGGGTCAACGTGGTGGCCGGTGCGCACATGGCCGGGCTGATGCTGGCCCCGCCAGAGAACCGCTACCTGCTGGCCAGCGATGGTGGCTACGGCTTCGTGGCCAAGCTCGAGGAGCTGATCGGCAAGAACAAGTCGGGCAAGGCGGTGCTATCGGTGCCCAAGGGCTGTCGCGTGATGGCGCCGGTGCGCGTGCCCGAAGGTGAGGACATCTGGGTGGCGGCGGTTTCCAACGAAGGGCGGCTGCTGCTGTTCCCGCTGGAGCAACTGCCCGAGCTGGCCAAGGGCAAGGGCAACAAGATGATCGATATTCCCGGCGCCCGCGCCGCGCGGCGTGAGGAACTGGTGCGTGACATCGCGCTGCTGCCTGCAGGAGGGTCACTGATCATCCATGCCGGCAAGCGGCATCTGACGCTGAAAGACGCCGAACTGGACTATTATCGCGGCGAGCGCGGTCGACGCGGCAGCAAGCTGCCTCGCGGCCTGCAGAAGGTCGACCGCCTGGAGTGTGGGGAATGACACGACGACTGCTGATACGCGCCACCGGCGCGGCACGACCCGGCCAACTGGCCGGCCTTGGCCAGGCCCTGGCGCGCAGCGGCGCACGGCTGCTCGACATCAACCAAAGCGTGACCTTCGGTATGGTCTCGCTGGAAGCCCTGGTCGGCCTCGAGCACGACAGCGACCTGGAAGGAGCCCTCAACGAGGCGGGTGACAGCCTGGGCCTCGACGTGCAGGCGATTCAGGTCAGCGCCGAGGACTATCAGCGCTGGAGCAGCCAGGCCAGCGAACCGCGCTTGATCTTGACGCTGCTGGCACCGCACCTGCCCGCCGGTATTCTGGCCGAGATGGGGGCTCTGACCGCCGAGCACGGCCTCACCGTGGAGCTGATCCATCGCCTCTCCGGCCGTGAGCCGCTGGATGGTGGCGTGCCGCGCTTCGGCTCCTGCGTCGAGTGCTGGCTGCGTGGCGAAGAGATCGATCTCGACAGCCTGCGCGAGAAGGCGCTGGCGCTGGGTGCTATGCACGGGGTCGATATCGCCATTCAGGAGGATTCGATCTGGCGCCGCCACCGTCGCCTGGTCTGCTTCGACATGGACTCGACCCTGATCCAGGCCGAGGTGATCGACGAGCTGGCCCGCCGGCATGGCGTCTACGAGGAGGTTGCGGCGGTCACCGAGCGGGCCATGCGCGGCGAGCTCGATTTCCAGCAGAGCTTCCGTGAGCGCATGGCCAAGCTCAAGGGCCTCGACGAAGCGGTGCTGGCCGAGATTGCCGAGGAACTGCCGCTGATGGATGGCGTCGAGCGGCTGATGAAGCACCTCAAGCGCCTGGGCTATCGTACCGCCATTCTCTCCGGAGGTTTCACCTACTTCGCCCGTCATCTGCAGGAGACGCTCGGCTTCGACGAGATTCACGCCAACGAGCTGGTGATCGAGAATGGCAAGGTCACCGGCGAGGTGCGCGAGCCGATCCTGGATGCCAGTCGCAAGGCCGAGTTGCTGCGCGAAATCGCCGTCCGAGAGGGACTCGCCATGGAGCAGACCATCGCCGTGGGCGACGGGGCCAACGATCTCAAGATGCTGGCGGCTGCCGGCCTCGGCATCGCTTTCCGCGCCAAGCCCTTGGTGCGTAGCCAGGCGCGCCAGTCGATCTCGACACTGGGCATCGACGCCGTGCTCTACCTGATGGGCTATCGTGAAGGGGATCTGGAGGACGACAGCCGCGCGGGCTGACCGTAAACGGGTAAAGCGCGGACACTGGTGAAGCCATGGGAAGTGGCGTACCTTCGAAGGACCCCATTGAATCGGAGGTCGCCATGGCCCAAGCGCATTTCTCCGCCGAGTTGCTGGACGAGCTGAACCTGCTCTGCCTGTACAACCTCGATACTACCCAGGCAGGCCTCAAGGTGCATGCCGGTAGCGCATCTCCCGGCGCTGTGGCCGCTGCCGAGCGGCTGTATGAGAAGGGATTGGTGACCCAGGCCGACGGTGGCTACCTCACCCCGCGCGGGCGCGAGGCCGCTCACCACGCCCAGGAACTCACCGGACTGCTGGATCCTGCCGAGCTGACCACCTGAGCGAACCACTCGGGCTGACCATTCTATCCGCCCAAAACGACGACGGCCGCCCATTCGGGCGGCCGTCGCGCGTCAGGTGCTCGGTTCAGGTATTCAACACCACACCGCCGTTCAGGTGCAGCGTCTGCCCGCTCATGTAGGAGGACTCCTCGCAGGCCAGGTAGACGTACGCTGGTCCCATCTCGGAGGGCTGTCCGGCACGGTTCATCGGCACCTGGCCGCCGAAGGAGGCGACCTTCTCGGCGTCGAAGCTGGCCGGAATCAGCGGCGTCCACACCGGCCCAGGGGCCACCGAATTGACGCGGATACCCTTCTCGGCCAGTGGCACCGCCAGCGAGCGCACCAGCCCCTGGATCGCGCCCTTGGTGGCGGTATAGTCGATCAGCGTCGGGTTGCCCTTGAAGGCGTTGATCGACGAGGTGCAGATGATGGTATCGCCCTCGCCCATATGGGGCAGGGCCGCCTTGGTCAGGTAGAAGTGGCTGAACACATTGGTCTGGAAGGTGCGCTGCAGTTGATCCGGGGGGATTTCGGTGATGTCGTCCCAGTCGTACTGCTCGGCGGCGTTGTGCACCACGATGTTGAGCTTGCCGAATTCCGCCAGGGTCCTGTCGACGATCTCGTCGCAGAACGACGGCTCGCCCACGTCGCCCTTGAGTACCAGGCAGCGGCGCCCCTCGGCTTCCACGAGACGCTGGGTGTCGCGGGCGTCGGTGTCCTCTTCCAGGTGCACGATGACGCAGTCGGCACCCTCGCGGGCGTAGTGCACCGCCACGGCACGACCGATGCCGCTATCGCCGCCGGTAATGATCGCCACCTTGTCCTTGAGCTTGTCGGCGCCGCGGTAGCTCTCACGAATGTATTCCGGCTGCGGGTCCATCTTGTACTCGGCGCCGGGCTGGTGGGATTGCTCCTGTGGGGGTTGCTTCTCTTCGCTCATGTGCTGGACTCCTTTTCCCTTGCACGTGATGAATAGAAAGTAGGCGGGAGGATGGAAGCAGGACAAGGCGGGGAGCGTGAATAAAGGTTTCGTTGTCGTAACGTCCGGTGTTGCCATTCGCCGCGATGGGGCGTTGCGCGCTTCGTGCTCGTGATACCATCGCTGCGCCCGGCCGGCGGTCCGGCATGTGGCAACGGGTTGGAGTTTCACAGAGCGTGTTTCCGAGAATGTCCATGAGCGCTTCCTTCGATACCTGGCGCGAGCGCTTCGAGCGGCTGCGTGCCAACAAGATCTTCGAGCTCACGGTGATTGCGATCATCGTGCTTTCGGCCCTGCTGATCGGGGCGAGAACCTACGACGAGATCACCCATTTCCAGCAATGGTTGCGGGTGCTGGACGTGGCGGTCACGATCTTCTTCCTGGTGGAGATCCTCATCCGCATGGCGGCGGAGCGGCGTCTGACCGACTTCTTCAAGAAGGGCTGGAACGTCTTCGACTTCCTCATCGTCACCGCCAGCCTGATCCCCATGGACGACTCCGAGATGGTGCTGCTGGCGCGGCTGCTGCGCATCTTCCGCGTACTGCGACTGGTCTCGATGATTCCCGAGCTGCGCCTGCTGGTGGCGGCGCTGTTCAAGTCGATTCCGCGCATGGGCTACGTGGCGCTGCTGATGTTCATCATCTTCTACATCTACGCGGCCATCGGCAGCTTCCTGTTCCATGACGTCGACGAGCGGCTATGGGGCAACATCTCGCTGGCCATGCTCACGCTGTTCCAGGTCGCCACCTTCGAGAGCTGGGCCACGGCGGTGCTCTATCCCACCATGGAGCACTACCCCTACGCCTGGATCTTCTTCCTCACCTTCATCTTTCTCAACGCCTTCATCTTCCTCAACATGATGATCGGCATCGTGCTCGACGTGATGCAGAAGGAGAGCATCCAGATCGAGCTGGAGAGCGGCGAGGGCGAAGCGGCGGAGCTGCACGGCCTGCGCAACGACGTACGTCAGCTGCGCGATCAGCTTTCACGCATGGAGGCGATGCTCGAGCGGCGCGAAAAATAGCGCTTCCGCTATGCTCAAATGAGCGGGCTCGGTGGCCGAGCCAAGTGGCAGAAACAAGTGGCAGAACGTCTGGCAGAAGGAGAGTAAGGGATGACCGACCATTCAGCCTCGGAGGCGCGCACCTTTCTGCCGCCTTATCTGCTCGAGCGCGTCGCCAGTAGCGGCTCGGCCCACCAGCGGGAGTGCGCTCGGCAGACCCTGCTTGCGGACGACCGCTTTCGCGCCCGGGCGGGCAGTGTGGCCCTGCCGCAGGGCAGCGCCCGGCGCGGCGAGCCGGCCCGCTACGTCCACTCCGCCGAGCAGCGCCAAGTGCTGCCCGGCAGGCTGGTGCGAAGCGAGGGGCAGGGGGAGAGCGGCGAACCCGCCGTCGACGAGGCGTATCGGGGCCTGGGAGCGACCTACCGGCTGTTCTGGGAGGTCTACGAGCGACACTCCATCGACGATGATGGCATGGCACTACTGGCCACGGTGCACTATGGCCAGGATTACGAGAATGCCTTCTGGGACGGTCGCCAGATGGTGTTCGGCGACGGTGATGGTGAGCTGTTCAACCGCTTCACCATCGCGCCGGACATCATTGCTCACGAGCTGACCCACGGCGTCATCCAGCACGAAGCCGCGCTGGCCTATGCGGGGCAGTCCGGGGCGCTCAACGAGTCGCTGTGCGACGTGTTCGGCAGTCTGGTCAGGCAGCGTGAGCTGGGGCAGAGCGTCGATGGGGCGGACTGGTTGATCGGCAAGGGGCTGTTCACCGAGCGGGTTGCCGGCCGCGCCCTGCGCTCCATGGCGAGGCCGGGCACCGCCTACGACGACCCGCTGCTGGGACGCGACCCGCAGCCCGATCACATGGAGGCTTTCGTGGTTACCGAAGCGGATCATGGCGGGGTGCACATCAACTCGGGCATTCCCAATCACGCCTTTCATCTCGTGGCCATGGCGTTGGGCGGTCATGCCTGGGAGCGGGCCGGACGGATCTGGTACGACACGCTCGTCGATCGCCGCCTGAGTCATGATAGCGACTTCGTCACCTTCGCCTCGCTGACCCATGACAACGCCGAGCGTCGTTACGGTGCCGCAAGCCGGGAAGCGACAGCGGTACGCGAAGGCTGGCGGCGTGTGGGAGTGCTGCCGTGAGCCAGCCGCCACCCCTGACCCCGGCCAGTGTGGTTTGGCTGCGCCGAGAGGGGGGCGTGGCGCATTTCCCCGGCCTGGCGCGCCCACGCTGTATCCGCTGTGCCCGCTACAGCGAGGCGCAGCGTGACGAGCTCTGGCGCCTGCTGTCGAGGGCGGAAGCGGGACGGGTAGCGGGTCGTGAAGAGGCGCCGGGCGCCGACCGGCGCCGCTTCTGCCTCAGCGTGGAGGATGCCGGCGGCGCGTCGATCTGGAGCCTGACGCTGGCCGAGGAAGCGCTCCCCGGGGGGCTGCTCGAATGGTGGCGTCGGGCCGATGACGAAGCCAAAAACGAGGGCGATGCTTGACAAGCATCACGCAGGCTGATTTTCTAGAGAGTATGAACATGACATTTTGCTACCTCAGCCTGAACCTACGACTACTACCCGGCCTTTGAGCGTCGGGCGATGCGCTGCGCATCGCGTTTTTGTCCAGGTCAGTCGAGGTACCGAGATGTCAACCAACCGAATTGCTTTCCGCTACGTACGCCGTTTTGTCGTGACCGTATTTGCCGTGATGGTAAAGGGTCGCGTGCACCGTTCCGTCTATCGCCACGACGCCCCGGTATGCTCCATGCAGCCGGGGCGTCGTCGTTTCTGAATGCCGCCTGTCCGAATCAGAGCCGCCAGCTAGGGAGACCACCGCCATGATGCTCGACAACCCCGCCGCCAAGTACCGCCCCTTCGTCGCCGTCGATCTGCCCGACCGACAGTGGCCGAACCGACGCATCGAAACGCCACCGCTGTGGTGCAGCGTCGACCTGCGCGACGGCAACCAGGCGTTGATCGATCCCATGGATCAGGAGCGCAAGCAGCGCTTCTTCGACCTGCTGGTGAGAATCGGCTTCAAGGAGATCGAGGTCGGTTTCCCCTCGGCCTCGCAGACCGACTTCGACTTCGTGCGGGCTCTGATCGAGCAGAATAGGATTCCTGACGACGTCACCATCCAGGTGCTGACCCAGGCGCGTCCGCACCTGATCGAGCGCACCTTCGAGTCGCTCAAGGGCGCCAAGAACGCCATCGTGCACGTCTACAACGCCACCGACCCGGTGTTCCGCCGCGTGGTGTTCAACGTCAGCAAGGAGGAGTGCATCGGCATCGCGGTGGACGCCACCACCCAGATCCGCGAGCTGATGCAGGCGGCACCGGAAACCAACTGGACCTTCCAGTACTCGCCGGAGCTGTTCACCACCACCGAGATGGACTTCGCCAAGGAAGTGGTCGAGGCGGTGATGGAGGCCTACGGTGCCACGGCCGAGAAGCCGATGATCGTCAACCTGCCGGCCACGGTGGAGGCGGCCACGCCCAACAACTATGCCGATCAGGTCGAGTGGTTCTGTCGCAACGTCAAGAACCGCGATCACCTGATCGTCAGCGTGCATCCGCACAACGACCGCGGCACCGGCGTGGCGGCGGCGGAGCTCACCGTGATGGCCGGCGCCGACCGCGTCGAGGGCACGCTGTTCGGCAACGGCGAGCGTACCGGCAATGTCGATATCGTCACCCTGGCCATGAATCTCTACACCCAGGGCGTGCACCCGGGGCTCGATTTCTCCAACATCACGCCGATCATGCGTGAGGTGGAGTACTGCAACCAGTTGCCCGTGCATCCGCGCCACCCCTACGTGGGCGATCTGGTCTTCACCGCCTTCTCCGGCTCTCACCAAGATGCGATCAAGAAGGGCATGGCCGAGCGTCGCGCCAATCCGGAGGCCATGTGGGAGGTGCCCTACCTGCCCATCGACCCGCTGGACGTGGGGCGTAGCTACGAGGCGGTGATTCGCGTCAACAGCCAGTCGGGCAAGGGTGGGGTCTCCTACCTGCTGGAGCAGGAGCACGGTATCGAGCTGCCGCGCCGCCTCTCCATCGAGTTCAGCCAGGTGGTGCAGGAGGTGGCCGACCGTACCGGCAAGGAGATCACCTCGCAGATGATCTATCAGGCCTTTGCCGACGAGTACCTGGAGCGCACCTCACCCTATGCGCTGATCAACCATCGCCTCGCTTCCGAGGCCGATAGCCCGAGGGTCAAGCTCGAGGCTAACATCGACGAGCACGGCGAGCGGCGCGCCATCGGCGGCGAGGGCAACGGTCCGCTGGCGGCCTTCATCAAGGCTTTGGCGGCGGCTGGCCACGACGTGGAGATCATCGATTACCACGAGCACTCCCGCGGTCAGGGCTCCGACGCCGAGGCGATCGCCTACGTGGAGGTGCGCATCGACGGCAAGGCGGTGTTCGGTGTGGGCACCGACGAGAGCATCACCAGCGCCTCGATGAAAGCGGTGATGAGCGCCATCAACCGCCATGTCTCCAACCAGCCGGCGGCCGCCAATGTAACGGCGGAGAGCTTAGCAGACGTAAAGTAACCGCCCTGGCCTCGCAGCTTGATCGGCGACAGGTCTACGAGGAGGCGCTGTAAACCCATCCCTGGGCGCTACTTTTTCCTTCCCTGGAAAAATACCTCCTCTCCGACCTGTCCCCGACGCTGCTTGTGCCGTGGTTGTCGGCTACAGCGGCGTCTTGCTTGCCTCGCCGGGGATCTCCCTGACCAGGCGCGGCAGCAGGAAGCCCGGTAGTACCCCCCGTAGGCCCGCGACCAGTTCGCGGGCCTCTTCGTCGGGCACGTCGAAGTGGGCCGCGCCCGCCACCGGGTCGAGCACGTGCAGGTAGTAGGGCAGCACGCCGGCCTCGAACAACCGCTCCGAGAGCTCGGCCAGCGACGCCACCGAGTCGTTGATGCCACGCAGCAGCACGCTCTGGTTGAGCAGGGTGACCCCGGCCGCCTTCAGCCGTGCGCAGGCCTCGACCACCGCCTGGTCGATCTCCTGGGCATGGTTGATGTGCAGCACCATCACCTTCTGCAGCCGCGTGTTGCCGAGCCAGTCGAGCAGGGCGTCGTCGACGCGATCCGGGATCACCACCGGCAGGCGGGTGTGAAGGCGCAGGCGCTCGAGATGGGGAATCGCCTCGAGGCGCTCGACGAGCCAGGCCAACTGGCGGTCGCTGGCGGCCAGCGGGTCGCCGCCGGAGAGAATCGCCTCACGGATGCTCGGGTCGCTGCGCAGCGTGTCCAGCGAGCTCTCCCACTGCGCGCGCGAGGGACTGTTGTCGTCGTAGGGGAAGTGACGGCGGAAGCAGTAGCGGCAGTTCACCGCGCAGGCCGGGCTCGCGATCAGCAGTACGCGGCCGGCGTACTTGTGGATCAGTCCCGGCCCCGGCGTATGTGCGGACTCTTGCAGCGGATCGGTCACGTAGCCGGGTACGCTCTCGCCCTCGGCACTTAGCGGCAGCACCTGGCGCAGCAGGGGGTCGTGCGGGTCGCCGGGGCGCATACGCGCCAGGAACGCCTCGGGCACGCGCACCTCGAACAGCGCATGGCCGCCTTCGGCACCCGGCAGCCAGGTGTCGTCCAGCCCCAGTCGGCGGCACAGCTCGCGTGGGTCTCGGACCGCCCGCGACAGCTGGGTCTGCCAGGGGCTCTGCAGCGTCAGAGGGGCAACGTCGGCGGGGGTCGATTCCGCTCTCTGCAAAAGGGCGGAGCTTCGGGTTATCATGCGGCACACCAGTCACAATGGGGCGAGGGCTCGAATCCTCGTCGATTCGGTACTTTTGCGCGCCCAGAGCCTGCTGCGGCGCGCCCGATCATTCGAGAGGTAACATGGCTAACTATTCTACCAACGAATTCAAGGGCGGTCTGAAGGTGATGTTGGACGGCGACCCCTGTGCGATCGTCGAGAACGAATTCGTCAAGCCGGGCAAGGGCCAGGCGTTCAACCGCGTGAAGCTGCGCAACCTGATCACCGGCCGCGTGTGGGAGCGCACCTTCAAGTCGGGCGAGAGCCTGGAAGGTGCCGACGTGGTGGACCTGGAGATGGAATATCTCTACACCGACGGCGACATGTGGCACTTCATGAAGACCGACGGCTCCTTCGAGCAGTACGCGGTGGAGAAGAAGGCGCTGGGCGATACCGCCAAGTGGCTCAAGGAGCAGGTGGTCTACACCGTGACCCTGTGGAACGACAATGCCATCAGCGTGACGCCGCCCAACTTCATCGAGCTGGAAGTGGTAGAGACCGACCCGGGCCTGAAGGGCGACACCGCCCAGGGCGGCTCCAAGCCGGCTACGCTCTCTTCCGGCGCCGTGGTGCGGGTGCCGCTGTTCATCAACCAGGGTGAAGTGCTGAAAGTCGATACTCGCTCCGGCGAGTATGTGTCGCGTGCTTGATTTTACCGGGACACGAGCGGCATAGGGGACAGGGCGCAGCGGACATCTTTTTCAGGGACGAAAAAGTTAGCGCCCAGGGATGGGTTCACAGCGTGTCCGTATAGCCCTGTCGCCGGCAAGCCGCGGTTCCACGCCGCCCAAAGTAGGCCACGCTGATTCGGCGTGGCCTTCATCGTTCTGGAGACCGTGTCATGGCAACTGACTGGCGCCCCACGGCGAGTATCGAGACGCTGCGCGAGCGGGCGCGGCTGCTGGCCGAGGTGCGGGGTTTCTTCGCTGCGCGCGGCGTGCTGGAGGTGGAGACGCCGGTGCTAGGCCACGGCGGCAGCACCGACGTGCACCTGGCTTCGCTGTCGCTCGAGGCGACGACGCCTGCCGGGCGCGAGCGGCTGTGGCTGCAGACTTCTCCCGAGTTTCATATGAAGCGACTGCTGGCCGCAGGCTCAGGGCCGATCTTTCAGCTGGCGCGCAGCTTCCGCGACGGCGAGGTGGGCAGCCGCCACAACGTCGAGTTCACCATGCTGGAGTGGTATCGCCCGGGCTTCTCCCTCGACGAGCTGATCGACGAGACCGTGGCGCTGATTCGTCAGGTGCTCGGTCCAGAGCTGAGGGGTGAGGCGGGGCCGCTGCGCCGTCGACGCTACCGCGAGCTGTTCCGCGAGGGGCTGGGGTTCGATCCCTTCGGCATTGAGCTCGATGAGCTGCGGCGATTGGCCGGCGAGCGCGGCGGGCTCGACATGAGCGATGCCGCCCGCGACGACTGCCTCGACCTGCTGATGAGCCTGGCCATCGAGCCCACTCTGGGGCGCGATGGAATCGACGTGGTGGTGGACTACCCGGCGAGTCAGGCGGCCCTGGCACGGCGCCATCGCGACCCGGAGGACGGCGAGTGGGTCGCCTCGCGCTTTGAGGTCTATCTCGCCGGGCTGGAGCTCGCCAACGGCTACGACGAACTCACCGATGCCGACGAGCAGCGTGCACGCTTCGCCGAGGACAACGCCTCCCGGCGACAGCTGGGCCTGCCCGAAGTGGACGTCGACCGATGCCTGCTGGCGGCGCTGGAACACGGCATGCCGGCCGGCAGCGGGGTGGCGCTGGGCATCGACCGGCTGATTCAGCTGGCTCTAGGAAAAGCGAGCGTGGCGGAGGTGATGGCTTTCGCCACGCCCAATTGCTGATACAGGCTTCGTCTGAAAAATCGACGGGCGAAGGTTAGACGAACTCCGGGCCAGGATCGGGCACCCCACCCAGCGACTGACCCATGCTGACCTTGGTCTTGGGTGCCAGCGCGGCGTCGAAGTCGACCTTGCCACCGAAGGCCAGCACCACCGTGGAGCCGAGCTTGAAGCGGCCCATCTCCGCACCGCGCTCCAGATGAATCGGCTGGTCGAAGCGGATGCGCTGCACCTGACCCGAGAGCGGCGTGACCTGGCCGGCCCATACCGTCTCGATGGCGGCCACGATCATGGCGCCGACCAGCACCACGGCCATCGGGCCGTGCTCGGTATCGAAGTGGCACACCAGGCGCTCGTTGCGGGCGAACAGGTTGGGCACGTGGTCGGTGGTGGCGGCATTGACCGAGAACAGCCGCCCCGGCACGTAGACCATCTCGGTCAGGGTGCCGGCCAGCGGCATGTGCACGCGGTGGTAATCCTTGGGCGAGAGGTAGACGTTGGCGTAGCTGCCGCCGCTGTAACGCCTGGCGGCCTCGGCGTCGCCGCCCAGCAGGTCGATCATCGAGAAGCGATGCCCCTTGGCCTGCAACAGCTTGTCGGCCTCTACGGGACCGAACTGGGACAGGTTGCCGTCAGCGGGGCACAGCAGGCCCTCGCCCAGCGGGCGGGCGTCCGGCTTCAGCTCGCGGGTGAAGAAGTCGTTGAAGGTGGCGTAGGCGGTGGGATCCGGCTCGGCGGCTTCGCCCATGTCGACCTTGAAGACCTTGATGAAGGCGCGGATCAGCGCATTCTTGAGCCAGGCCACGCGGGTTTCGGCAAGGCAGCCCACCAGCCGCGAGAGCAGGTGATGGGGAATCGGATACTGGATCAGGGCGAAGAACTTGGCGAGAGACAAGGTAAGTCCATTCCATGCAGGCAAATTTTGCGCGGTCTGTGAGGCAGTGAAGCGACCTTGTCGAGGACGCTGGCCTGAGGGAGCCGGGTAGCGCAAATCGACAGGGATGTCGATTTAAGGCAGGCAAGAGGGACCTTGATCCTGCCCGGCGCGTCACCCGGCTCTCGAAGGCCAGGGTTTCGTTCTCGATTGTCGCGAATCGCCTCGCATGACCGCCCAGCGATGAGGGCGTAGTTTACTTCTCTATCGGCGTATCGTCGCGGTTGCCCCACTCCTTCCAGGAGCCGGCGTAGCCGCGGATTTTCTCGAAGCCCAGCGCTTTGCCCACCAGCCAGGTGAAACCGCTGCGGTGATGGCTCTGGCAGTGAGTGACCACTTCCATATCCGGGGTGAGCCCAAGTGCCTCGAGTTCGGTTATCAGCTCGGCGTAGTCGCGAATGCGCAGCGCACGCTCCTTGTCCATGGCCTCGGTCCACTCCATGTTGACCGCGCCGGGAATGTGCCCAAGCTGCTTGTTCTCGCCCTTCTCCCCGCGATACTCCGCCGGCGAACGGGCGTCCCACACCGCGAAGCCCTTTTCGCCCAGCCGCTCCTGCAGCTCCAACCGGTCGATGGCGACCTCCGGATGCAGGAATTCGGCCTCATACTCGCTGGGTGTTGGTGCGCTCGGCTCATGGGACACGGGTTGACCGGCCTGGCGCCAGGCGTGGATGCCGCCATTGAGGTAGGAGTAGCGGTTATGTCCGATCAGCTCCAGGGTCCACAGCAGGCGCCCGGCCCAGCCGCCGCCCTCGTCGTCGTAGGCCACCACGTGAGTGTCGCGGGTCAGGCCCAGTGACGAGAACAGCCGGGACAGCGCCTCGGGGCTCGGCACCTCGTTGGGTACTTCGCCCTCGCCGCGCATCAGGCGGCGGAAATCGAGGAACACGGCGCCGGGCACGTGGCCCTCCTCATAGCTCTCCGACCTCAGCGGCACGTCGACGATCAACAGTTGGGGGTCGTCCAGATGCTCGGCGAGCTGCTCGGGTTCGATGATCAGCGGTAGCAGATTCTCTTCGGAACTCATGGCGCTCTCCTTATCTCGTTGTCGCGATGCATCTCGTTGTCGCGATGCGGCCGAATCAGGTCTCGCTCAGACTATCGACGATATGACGGTAGCTGGCAAAACGCTCGGGGTGAATGTCGCCGCGCTCAACGGCCTCGAGCAGGGCGCAGCCCGGCTCATGGCGGTGGCGACAGTCGCGAAAGCGGCAGTGACCGAGCAGGTCGCGAAACTCGATGAAGCCCTCGGCCACCTGCTGTTCGTTCAGATGCACGAGGCCGAATTCGCGAATGCCGGGCGAGTCGATCAGCTCGGCGTCGTCGGCCGTCGGCAGCCGGTAGAGGCGGGCGGTGGTGGTGGTGTGGGTGCCCTTGCGCGAATCCTTCGACAGTGCACCGATACGCAGCGACTCGCCGGGCAGCAGCCGGTCGATCAGCGACGACTTGCCCACGCCGCTCTGGCCGACGAAGACCGAGGTGCGCTCGGCCAGACGCGCATGCAGCGCATCGAGGCCCTCGGCGCGGGCCGTGGTGGTGCTCACCACCGGATAGCCGAGCGCCTCGTAGCGGGTCAGCAGGGCGCGCAGCTCGCCGCCGTCCTCGGGCAGCAGGTCGATCTTGTTGAGTACCAGTACCGGGGCGATGCCGGTGGCCTCGGCGGCCACCAGGTAGCGGTCGATCAGGTTGGGGTGCGGCGCCGGTTCCGCGGCGAAGACGATCAGGATCTGGTCGATGTTGGCCGCCACCGGCTTGAGCTGTCCGCGAGCGTCGGGGCGTTCCAGCACGTTCTGTCGTTCGCTGCGCGCCACCACCACGCCCTCGGTGATGTTGCCTTCGGCGTCCTCGGCGGCGCGCCAGATGACCCGGTCGCCGGTCACCAGCCCCTCGAGATTGGCGCGCAGGTGGCAGCGCACCGTCGGCCCGTCGCCGTCCTCCTGCACGTCGAGGGTGCGCCCGAAATGGGCAATGACTCGCCCGGGGCGCTCGGAGCCGTATTCGCCGGCGGCGAGCTTCTGCGAGTCCTTGACGTCGCGCTGCTCGGCGCGCTTGGCTCGCTCGGCCTGTACCTTCTCGATTCGCCAGCGCTGCTGACGGCTCAACTTGCGTTTGCTCATGGGCGCCCGAAGATCGTTACAATAGCGTCATTGTACCCAGCGTGGTCCGGCCTGTCCTGCCGCGCCCTTCAACTCTGGAGCCTGACCGATGCCCAACACTGCCGCACCACGCGAGGACCTGCTGGTGTGGATCGACCTCGAGATGACCGGACTCGACCCCGAGCGCGAGCGTATCATCGAGGTGGCCACCCTGATTACCGACAACGAACTCAACCTGGTGGCCGAGGGGCCCGTTATCGCAGTGCACCAGCCCGACAGCCTGCTTGCGGCGATGGATGACTGGAACCAGAAGACCCACGGTGAGTCGGGCCTGGTCGAGCGGGTGAAGCAGAGCCGTATCGATACTGCCGAGGCCGAGCGGCAGACCCTGGAATTCCTCAGGGCCTACGTCGCCCCGGGTTCGTCGCCCATGTGCGGCAACAGCGTGCACCAGGACCGGCGCTTCCTCGAACGCGAGATGCCCGAGCTGCTGGGCTTCTTCCACTATCGCAATCTGGACGTCTCCACCCTCAAGGAGCTGGCCAAGCGCTGGAACCCGGGGGCGCTGGCCGGCTTCAGCAAGCGCAACACCCACCAGGCGCTGGACGACATTCGCGAATCGTTGGCGGAACTGGCGCACTACCGCAATACCTTTTTGCGCCTGGCCGGCAGCGAGCGAGACGAGGAGGAGTGATCCCGCGGCTATTCCGTCGACAGGTCTTTGCGGAGGCGCTGTGAACCCGTCCCTGGGCGCTACTTTTGCCATCCCTGGAAAAAAACCTCCGCTACGACCTGTCCCCGGCGCCGCTCGTGTTGGCGTCTTGTGCAGCAGCTCCAGTCACCACGATCAGGCGCTTGCTATCAGCCGGTCACGCTTCCCCCGCTGTCGCTCCAACGCCCAGCGGACGTGTTCGCGCACCAGGTCGGAGGGGTAGGCGAGGCGGGCGCGCAGGGCCGCCTCCACGCTCTCGCTCCAGGGGGCGTTGCCCAGCCCCACCGCCAGGTTGCGCAGCCAGCGCTCGTAGCCGATGCGGCGAATCGGGCTACCGGCGGTCTTGTCGAGGAACTCCTCCTCGCCCCAGGCGAACAGCGATACCAGGCTGGCGCGATCCAGGTCGTGGCGCGGGGCGAAGTCCTCTTCTTGCGTTGCCCGGGTGAAGCGGGTGAAGGGGCAGACCAGCTGACAGTCGTCGCAGCCGAACACGCGGTTGCCCATGGCTTCGCGATAGCGTTCGGGGATGGCGCCGAACAGCTCGATGGTGAGATAGGAGATGCAGGCACGGGAGTCGACCACCTTGTCCTCGACGATGGCGCCGGTAGGACAGGCCGTGCGGCAGGCGCTGCAGCTGCCGCAGTGCTCGCTGTCGAAGGGCGGGTCGACGGGTAGTGGCAGGTCGACGTAGAGCTCGCCGAGAAAGAACAGCGAGCCGGCCCGGGGATTGAGCAGCATGGCGTTCTTGCCCACCCAGCCGAGCCCGGCCTTGCGTGCCAGGGCGCGCTCCATCACCGGCGCCGAGTCGACGAAGGCGCGGTAGCCGAAAGGGCCGATCTCGTCCTCGATCCACTTGGCCAGGGTGGCCAGGCGCTTGCGCATCAGCTTGTGGTAGTCGCGGCCCACCGCGTAGCGCGATACATAGGCCGTCTGCGGCTGCCCCAGCACCTTGGCGCTCTCGACCTCGGCCGGCAGGTAGTCCAGGCGCACGCTGATCACCCGCAGCGTGCCGGGAACCAGTTCCTCGGGCCGGGTGCGCTTGGTGCCGTGCTTGGCCATGAAGCCCATTTCGCCGTGGTAGCCGGCATCCAGCCAGCGCTGCAGATGACGTTCGTCCTCGGAGAGGTCGACGTCGGCGATGCCCACCTGCTGGAAACCAAGTTCCCGTCCCCAGGTCTTGATGGTGGTGGCCAACTGGTCCAGCGCGCTGTCTTCCAGGATCGCGGGAAGGGTCATGATCGAGAAAAAACCGGGCAAAAATGAAGCGGGGGGATTGGCGAAAGCGCCACGGCGCTTACACTCCCATGATAAAGCAATGCCGGCAGGGAGACACGGGATGTCCGGGAATCATTCAAGCGAACCGCAGGTCGCGCTGCGCCCGTTGTATCGTGCCGAACAGGTGCGTGAGCTCGACCGGCGCACCATCGCGGGGGGCATCGAGGGCTTCGCCCTGATGCAGCGCGCCGCCACCGCCGCCTGGCAGAGCCTCAGGGCGCGCTGGCCCGGCATCAAGCGTCTCAGCGTGCTGTGCGGTGGCGGCAACAATGGCGGCGATGGCCATGTGCTGGCTGCGCTGGCGGCAGTGGCAGGCGTGGCGGTGCAGCGTATCGCCGTAAAGCCCCTCGAGGAGCTTGAGGGCGATGCCGCACGGGCCGCGGAGATGGCCACGGCAGCCGGCGTCGGCTGCGAGCCTTGGCGGCAGGGTATCACCTTCGACGGTGAGGTGGTCGTCGATGCGCTGCTCGGCACCGGGCTCAGCGGCGAGGTGCGCGGTGCTTTCCGCGAGGCCATCGAGGCGATCAACGCCAGCGGGCTTCCGGTGCTGGCCATCGACATACCCAGTGGCCTTGCCGCCGACACTGGGGCGGAGCTCGGTGTGGCCGTACGGGCCAGCCGCACCGTCACCTTCATCGGCGACAAAGTCGGCCTGCATACCGGACGCGCCCCTGCGTTGGTCGGTGAGGTCCACTTTCGCTCCCTGGGCGTCGATGCCCGCCAATATGCCGACCTGCTGCCGGAGGCGGAGCTGCTCGACCAGGAGCTGATCAAGGCGTGGCTGCCGTCGCGAGCCCGCGATGCCCACAAGGGCGTCATGGGCCATGTGCTGGTGCTGGGCGGTGCCCCGGGCTTTGGCGGTGCGGCGTTGCTTGCCAGCGAGGCGGCGGCGCGACTGGGCGCCGGCAAGATAAGCCTGGCCACGGCGCCGGCGCATGTCACGGCCTGCCTGACCTATCGTCCTGAGGTGATGGTGCATGGCCTGCGCGGTGCCGCCGAGCTTGGCCAGCTGCCGGAGCAGGCCGACGTGCTGGTGGTGGGGCCGGGCCTGGGGCAGGGGGCCTGGGGGCAGGGCATGCTGCAGGCGGCGTTGGTTGCTTCACGTCCGCTGGTGGTGGATGCCGATGGGCTCAATCTGCTGGCCTCTCACTTCACCGGTCAGCGGCGTGACGATTGGATCCTGACCCCGCATCCGGGAGAGGCGGGGCGGCTGCTGGGATGTCGTGCGGCGGAGGTGGAGGCCGACCGTCCCGCGGCGGCGCGCGAGCTGCAGCGGCGTTACGGTGGCGTGGTCGTACTCAAGGGGGCTGGCAGCCTGGTGGCGGGGCCCGCCGGCCTGGCGGTCTGCCCCTACGGCAATCCCGGCATGGCGTCGGGGGGGATGGGCGACGTTCTCTCCGGCGTGCTCGGCGCGCTGCTGGCTCAGGGGTTGCCTCTCGAAGCGGCTGCCAGAGTCGGGGTCATGACACATGCCCTGGCCGCCGACATGGCCGTACGCGACGCGGGGGAACGTGGCCTGCTGGCGGCCGATCTGGCATCCTATGCCCGAGTTATCGTCAACCCCGATTTCGAGCCGGGGCTTCATTCGTTGTCAGGGGGCCGTTGATGCGCATAAGACTCGTGGACGAAGACCGTCAGGTCGTCTTCGGGCAATGCTTGGGTAGGGCCCTGCAGGGGCGCGGCCGCATCTATCTCGAAGGTGAGTTGGGAGCGGGCAAGACTACGCTGACCCGCGGCATCCTGCGTGCCTATGGCTATACCGGAGCGGTCAAGAGCCCCACCTATACGCTGGTCGAACCCTATGAATTGGCAAGCGGCCGCCTTTACCATTTCGATCTCTATCGTCTGGGCGATCCCGAGGAGCTCGAGTTCATCGGTGGGCGTGATCTGTTCGCCGAAGAGGCTCTGTGCGTCGTCGAGTGGCCGAGCCGAGGCCGCGGCTGGTTGCCGTTGCCGGATGTCAACGTGACCCTGTCGCTGCACGGCGCCGGACGCCAGGCAGTACTCGAAGCACATACCGCACATGGCCGGGCAGCGCTCGACGTGCTGCGACAGGAGGCGGCGTTGGCCGAACTGATCAGCGCTGAAGAGCGAGATACGCCGTGATGTTCACCCGACCCTCGCCGATGAGCCAAGATGGGCTGCTACGCGCCATGTTGCGCGGTGCACTCGGCTTGCTCCTGTTGATGTCGTTGTGCTTTGCCATGCCCGCACAGGCGGCTCAGGTCGACAATATTCGTCTGTGGGCGGCGCCGGACCATGCGCGCCTGGTATTCGATCTATCCGGTCAGGCCGAGGCCAGCGTCTTCACCCTGGACAACCCGCGACGGCTGGTGATCGATCTCGAGCAGAGCCGGCTCGATACCGACCTCGCCTCGCTCGACCTGCAAGGCAGCGCCATCACTGCCGTGCGAAGCGGCGTGCGCGACGGCAGCGGCCTGCGAGTGGTACTGGAACTCTCCCGCGAAGTGGAACCGCGTCACTTCACCCTGCCGCCCAACGATCAGTACGGGCATCGTCTGGTGGTGGACATGGAGTACCCGGGTGAAAGCGCGGTGGAAAACCCCATTGATCCGATCGAGGCGATGATCCGCGAGCAGGAGATGGCGGCCAACCGGCATCGCGGCGAAGCGGCCAGCGAAACACCGCGCATCGACCCCGAAGTCGTGGCGCAACAGCCGGCAGCACCGCATCCGAGGCGTGACATCATCATCGCCATCGACCCTGGCCATGGCGGCGAGGACCCCGGTGCCATCGGCCCCGGCGGCACCCGCGAGAAGGACGTGGTGATGGAGATCAGCCGCCGCCTGCAGCGATTGGTCGATGGTGCTGAAGGCTTCCGTGCCGTGATGATTCGCGACGGCGATTATTACGTCGGGCTGCGCCAGCGCACGCGCATCGCCCGCGAACAGAAGGCCGATTTCTTCGTCTCGATTCACGCCGACGCCTTCAACAGCCCGCGACCCAGCGGCAGCTCGGTTTACGCGCTGTCGCAGAGCGGTGCCACTTCGGAGACGGCCCAGTGGCTGGCCGCCAGCGAGAACCGAGCCGACCTGATCGGCGGTGTCGACGGCAATCTCTCGCTCAACGACAAGGACGAGGTGCTGCGCGGTGTGCTGCTCGACCTGACCATGACCGCCACCCTCAATGACTCGTTGTCCATAGGCGGCCAGGTGCTCGACCAGTTGGGCCGGGTCAACCGTCTGCATCGTTCACGCGTGGAACAAGCCGGCTTCATGGTATTGAAGTCGCCGGATATCCCGTCACTGCTGATCGAGACGGGCTTCATCTCAAACCCCGACGAGGAGCGCCGGCTGCGGGACTCGGGGCACCAGCAGCGGCTGGCCGAATCGATCTTCGCCGGCATCGAGGCGCACTTCCGCAGCAACCCGCCACCGGCCAGCCTGCTCGCCTGGCAGCGCGACAATCGACGCACGCCTTCCAGTAACGAGTATCGCATCCAGCCCGGCGATACCCTGTCGCAGATCGCAGCTCGTCACGGGGTGCCGGTGGCGCAGCTCAAGCAGGCCAACGACATCAACGGTGACGTGATTCGCGTCGGCCAGGTGTTGAGGATTCCTCGCTCATGACGGTGATCGACGCTACCCGGCGTATCCGCGTTCTCGACCCCCGGCTGGCCAACCAGATCGCTGCTGGCGAGGTGGTGGAGCGTCCCGCCTCGGTGGTCAAGGAACTGGTCGAGAACGCCATCGATGCCGGCAGCCGCCGAATCGAGGTGGAGCTGGAGGCCGGCGGCGCCCGGCTGATCCGGGTACGCGACGACGGCAGCGGCATTGCCGAAGAGGACCTGCCGCTGGCGCTGTCGCGGCATGCCACCAGTAAGATCGCCTCGCTTGAGGACCTGGAAGGCGTGGCCAGCCTCGGCTTTCGCGGTGAGGCGTTGGCGTCGATCAGTTCGGTGTCGCGCCTCGAGCTCGTTGCCAACGTCGAGGATGACCCGCGCGGCGGCTGGCGCGTGGTGGCTGAGGGGCGTCAGATGGAGCCTCGCGTCACTCCGGCACCGCATCCTCGCGGCACCTCGGTCACGGTGCGCGACCTGTTCTTCAATACCCCGGCGCGGCGCAAGTTCCTGCGCACCGAGAAGACCGAATATGGCCACGTGGAAGAGGCCTTTCGCCGTCTAGCGCTGTCGCGCTACGACATCACCTGGGTGCTGCGTCACAACCAGAAGACCGTGCACCAGTTGCCGGCTGGCGATGACCCGACCCGCCGCGAGCGCCGCATCGCCGCGCTGCTGGGCAAGAGTTTTCTCGACAACGCCCTGCACCTGGATCTGGCCGCCGGCGGGCTGCGGCTGTGGGGTTGGGTCGGCTTGCCTACCCACTCCCGCGCCCAAGCCGACCAGCAGTATTTCTTCGTCAATGGGCGCGTGGTGCGCGACCGGTTGGTGGCCCACGCCATTCGTCAGGCCTATCGCGATGTGC
The DNA here is from genome assembly GCF_021404355.1 of Halomonas sp. MCCC 1A11062. Taxonomy (NCBI): domain Bacteria; kingdom Pseudomonadati; phylum Pseudomonadota; class Gammaproteobacteria; order Oceanospirillales; family Halomonadaceae; genus Halomonas; species Halomonas sp. MCCC 1A11062. The sequence goes on along the minus strand of NZ_JABFTW010000002.1, from coordinate 117,544 downwards.
TGTTCCATGGCCGGCACCCGGTGTTCGTGCTCTATCTCGAGGTCGACCCCACGGTGGTGGACGTCAACGTTCACCCTACCAAGCACGAGGTGCGTTTCCGCGACGGCCGCCTGGTGCACGACTTCCTCTTCTCCAGCCTGCACCGGGCGCTGGCCGAGGCGCGCCCGGCGGAACGCGAGGCCCACGGCGATGACGCTGTAGCCGAGCAGGACGATGCCGCTGAGGTGCGCGAGCCCGCGCCGCGCTGGCAGCAGCAGCCCATGGCGCTGCATGCCACGGGCGAGTCGCCGGAGCGGGTCACGGCCGATCGTGTACGCGCTTTCATGAACGGCTATCGCGCGCTGCACCCCGAGCACGAGGAGCACCTGCTGACGCCGCAGCCGGCCGAGGCCGGGGTGGATGCCGCCGTGGCATCGCCGCCGGTACGGGAGGCCGTTGGTGTGGGCCAGGCACCGGCTCTGCCCGTAGTGGAAGAGGGCAGCGGTATACCTCCGTTGGGCTTCGCCATCGCGCAGCTGCATGGCATCTACATCCTTTCCCAGACCGCCCAGGGCATGATCATCGTCGACATGCACGCGGCCCATGAGCGCATCGTCTACGAGCGCATGAAGGCTCAGGTCCACGGCGGCGAGCTGCAGACGCAGCCGCTGCTGGTGCCGGTCTCGCTGGCGGCGAGCCATGCGGAGGTGGCCACCGCCGAGGCCGAGCGCGAGGCGTTTGCTCGTCTGGGCGTCGAACTCGACGTGGCCGGCCCCGAGACGCTGCTGGTACGCCAGGTGCCGGCGCTGCTGGCCGATGCCGACGTCGAGCCCCTGATTCGCGACATGCTAGGAGATCTGGAGCGTTACGGTTGCTCCGATCGCCTGGAGGCCAGTATCAACGAGCTGCTGGCCACCATGGCCTGCCATGGCAGCGTGCGCGCCAACCGGCGCCTGAGCGTGGCCGAGATGAATGCGCTGCTGCGCGACATGGAGCGCACCGAGCGCAGTGGCCAGTGCAACCACGGTCGCCCCACCTGGACCGAGATGTCGCTCAAGCAGCTCGACCGCCTGTTCCTGCGCGGCCAGTAGTAAGGAAGCGCTTACCGATGTCGCAACGTCGTCCTCTCGCCATTCTGCTGATGGGTCCCACCGCCGCCGGCAAGACCGATCTGGCCATCGAGCTGCACGAACGGCTCGATTGCGAGCTGATCAGCATGGATTCGGCCATGGTCTACCGCGACATGGATATCGGCAGCGCCAAACCCTCGCCCCAGGAGCTGGCGCGCGCACCGCATCGACTAATCGATATTCGCGATCCGGCCGAGCCCTATTCGGCAGCGGATTTTCGCGAGGATGCGCGTAGCGAGATGCGACGAATTACCGCAGCCGGACGTATCCCGCTGCTGGTGGGCGGCACCATGATGTATGCCAAGCGGCTGCTCGAAGGGGTGGCCAACCTGCCGGCAGCCGATCCGGCCATTCGCGCCGAACTGGCCAGAGAGGCCGAACGGCGCGGCCTGGCGGATCTGCATGAGGAGCTGGCACGTGTCGATCCCGAGGCAGCCCGGCGCATTCACCCCAACGATCCACAGCGATTGATGCGGGCACTGGAGGTCTATCGCGCCAGCGGTACGACCCTCACCGAACTGTGGCGTCGACAACGTCCTGAAACCTTCCCATGGGAAGTGCTGTCGATAGGTTTCACGCCTTTCGATCGTCGCGTGCTGCACGAGCGAATAGCTGCGCGTTTCGAGGTCATGCTGGATGCCGGTCTCGTCGCAGAAGTCGAGGCGCTGCGTACGCGCGGCGACCTGCACCCGGGCCTGCCCTCCATGAAGAGCGTGGGCTATCGTCAAGTGTGGGAATACCTCGACGGGCAGGGTGACGTCGAGCAGCTGCGCTACCGCACCATCGTGGCGACCCGGCAGCTGGCCAAGCGTCAATTGACCTGGCTACGCAGCTGGCCGGCGCTACACTGGGTCGATAGTCAGAACCGGTCGGCGCTGGAGCAAGTCCTGAAATTCGTGCGTGAATCGGGCTCTTAGCGTAAGATGATGGCTTCGAGTGGCCGGGGGACCAGGCCGAGCCGGCATGGTGTCATGTCGTGAGACAGACAACCCAAGAACACAACTTTCACCCCTCAAGAGAACGTTTTAGGGAGAGGTAAAATGTCCAAAGGGCAATCCCTTCAAGACCCATACCTGAACATCCTGCGCAAGGAGCGCATTCCGGTTTCGATTTTCCTGGTCAACGGCATCAAGCTGCAGGGACAGATCGAGTCGTTCGATCAGTTCGTGATTCTGCTGCGCAACACGGTCAGTCAGATGGTCTACAAACACGCCATCTCAACCGTGGTACCTTCGCGCAATGTGCGGCTGCCGCCGCAGGATCCCGCGGCCCAGCCGGACAGCAACGTGTGAGGTATTGATTGTTTTTTGAACGACCCGACGCCGGCGAAACGGCAGTATTGGTTCATGTGGACTTTCACGACGATCGCGAGCGCGAGGATCCGGGTGAGTTCCTGGAGCTGGTCCGTTCCGCCGGAGCCGCCCCGGCCATGTTGCTTACCGGGAGCCGGCATCGCCCCGATTCGCGTACCTTCATCGGGAGCGGTAAGTTAGAGGAGCTGCGCGAGGCGCTGCAGGTGCACGGTGCCGAGCTGGTCATCTTCAACCACGGCTTGAGCCCCTCCCAGGAGCGCAACCTGGAGCGGGAGCTCAAGTGCCGGGTGCTGGACCGAACCGGGCTGATACTCGACATCTTCGCTCAGCGCGCGCGCACCCACGAGGGCAAGCTGCAGGTCGAACTGGCGCAACTGGAGTACATGTCCACCCGCCTCGTGCGAGGCTGGACCCACCTGGAGCGTCAGAAGGGCGGTATCGGCCTGCGCGGGCCCGGCGAGACCCAGTTGGAGACCGACCGCCGCCTGCTGCGGGCGCGCATCAAGGCAATTCACAAGCGGCTCGACAAGGTGCGCAGCCAGCGCAGCCAGAATCGTCGTGCCCGTGAGCGAGCCGAAATTCCCAGCGTGTCGCTGGTCGGTTATACCAACGCCGGCAAGTCGACGCTGTTCAATGCGCTGACCGAGGCGAAGGTCTACGCGGCGGACCAGCTGTTCGCCACACTCGACCCGACCCTGCGGCGGCTGGAGGTCGGTGACGTCGGCCCGGTGGTATTGGCGGATACGGTAGGTTTCATTCGTCATCTTCCGCACAAGCTGGTGGAGGCCTTCCAGGCCACCCTGCAGGAGGCAACGGAAGCATCACTGCTGGTCCACGTGATCGATGCCGCCGATCCCGATCGCGAACTCAACGTGGAGCAGGTCGAGAAGGTGCTCGACGAGATCGGTGCGCTGGAAGTGCCGATGCTCAAGGTGATGAACAAGATCGACCTGCTCGACAGTGCGCCGCGAATCGAGCGCGACGGGCAGGGTCGGCCCGAAGTGGTGTGGCTCTCGGCCCGCGATGGGCGGGGGCTCGAGCTGTTGGGCCAGGCGCTGTCGGAGCGTCTGGCGGATAACGTGATCGAGTTCAGCATGCAGCTGTCGCCGCAGCAGGGCCGTCTGCGCGCAGGCATGCATGAGCTTGGTGCCGTACAAGAAGAACATTACGAGGAAGGCGGCAAGGTGCGGCTCGACGTGCGCCTGCCTCGCCGTGATTTCCTGCAGTTGATGGCTCGCCTGGGAGAGCGGGCGGAAGACTATCTTCCGTCCGAGCTGCACGAGCGGCCAGTATGGGATGCGTGACGACTGCGGTGTCCTGATCGACTGGATCGACTTCCCCTAGAAATAACGGCGGCGGAACCTACCGGCGCCCTACAGGATGGCAACCGGCTTCTCTAATACGGCTGACCGTGACGCCGATTGAGAGGCAACGCAGAGTGGAGACGACGTATGGCTTGGAATGAGCCGGGTGGTGGCAACCAGCATGACCCCTGGAGCGGTGGGGGGCGACGCGGTAGCGGCAATGGCAATGGCAATGGCAATGGCGGTGGCGGTGGTAACCGCGGCGGTAATCAGGGGCCACCCGACCTTGACGAGGCCCTGAAGAAGTTTCAGGACAAGCTCAACGGCATGCTGGGCGGCCGTGGTGGCAAGGGTGGTGGCGGTCGTGGCGGCAAGGGGGGCGGAAAGCCGCGCAATACCCTTGCGCTGCCCGGCCTGCTGCTGGTGGTAGCCTTGGGCATTTGGGGAGCCATGGGGTTCTACCTGGTCGACCAGGCCGAGCGCGGCGTCGTGCTGCGCTTCGGTGAGTTCCAGACCGTGGTGGGCCCAGGCCTGCACTGGAACCCGCCGCTGATCGACGACGTGCGCATGGTCAACGTGACCCGCGTTCGTTCACTGACTCAGACCCAGGCGATGCTGACCCGCGACGAGAACATCGTCGAGGTCGAGATCTCGGCTCAGTATCAGGTCAACAACCCGCGTGACTTCGTACTCAACGTGCGCAATCCGCAGCTCTCCATCGAGAATGCGCTGGACAGTGCGCTGCGCCACGTGGTCGGCGGCACGGACATGATCGAGATTCTGACCTCGGGTCGTGAAATCCTCGGTAGCTCCGTGGCGAGTCGCCTGCAGACTTACCTGGACAGCTACGGCACTGGGATTCGCCTGCAGACCATCAACATCGAGTCGACCTCGGCGCCGGCACCCGTCATCGATGCCTTCGACGACGTGATCCGGGCTCGCGAAGATCGTCAGCGGACCATCAACGAAGGCATGGCTTACGCCAATGCCATCATTCCGGCCGCTCAGGGTCAGGCGCAGCGTCTGGTCGAGCAGGGCCAGGGGTATCGCGAGTCGGTAGTGGCAGAAGCGCAAGGTCAGGCCAACCGCTTCAACGCGCTGCTGGTTCAATATGACAGCGCGCCGGAAATCATGCGTGAGCGTCTCTATATCGATGCCATGGCCGACGTATTCGCACGCACGCCGAAGGTACTGATCGATGTTCGTGACGACGCCCCGCTGATGTATCTGCCGCTCGACCAGCGCCCTGGCGGCGGTGGCGGTAGCGGTGGTGGCGAGGGCAACGGCGAGGCGGCACGTGGCGAAAGCGGTGAGCTCGATCCACGTGTGCTCGAACGCCTGCGGACGACGTCCTCGGCGCAGGGTGGCAATACCGGTGGTATCCGCAGGGAGGGCCGCTAAATGGTGAACAACCGTTCCTTGATCATCGTGGGTGGCCTGGCTGCCGTGGCCTGGTTGGCCAGCAACAGCCTCTATGTGGTCGATGAGACCGAGCGTGCCGTCAAGCTGCGTTTCGGTGAGGTCATCGAAGAGAACATCCAGCCTGGCCTGCACTTCAAGGTGCCGATCACGCAAACCGTTCGCAAGTTCGACACTCGCGTACTGACGCTGGATACCGATACCAGCCGCTACCTGACCCTCGAACAGAAAGCGGTAATCGTGGACTCCTACGTCAAGTGGCAGGTGATCAACCCCACCCGCTACTACGAGGCGACGGCCGGAGACGAGATGATGGCGATTCGCCTCATCCAGCCGCGGGTCGACGAAAGTCTGCGTAACGAATTCGGGCGTCTGGATCTGCAACAGATCATTGCCGAGCGTCGTGACGATCTGATGATTCGTCCGACCCAGGAGCTCGATGCGCTGATGCGTGAAGAACTTGGCGTCTCGATTGTCGATATTCGCGTAAAGCGTATCGACCTGCCCGAGGACGTTTCCGCTGCGGTCTTCGACCGTATGCGCTCAGAGCGTGAGCGTGAGGCTCGCGAATGGCGCGCCCAGGGTCAGGAAGAGGCCGAGCGTATTCGCGCCAACGCCGACCGTCGACGTCAGGTACTACTGGCCCAGGCTACCGAGCGGGCCGAGACCCTGCGTGGTGAAGGGGATGCCGAAGCGGCGGCGATATTCTCCGAGGCCTACGGCCAGAACCCGGAGTTCTTCAGCTTCTGGCGCAGCATCAATGCCTACCGCGAGAGCTTCGACGGCGAGCGGGACATGCTGGTACTCGATCCGACCAGCGACTTCTTCCGCTACCTGCGCAGCCCGGCGATCCAGAACGACGAGTGACCCGCAGCGTCGGCCGGCCGCGGGCCGGCCGACGCTCGTTGCCCCCGCATGGCGGGGTTCAACCTGGCGTCAAACGTGATAGAATCCTTGAACCGGGCGTGGCCCGGTTTTTTTGTGGGCCTTTTTTACCTTCGGAACCCTTTTCGCCCCGCCCAATCGTCTTGCAGGATTGACCATATGACCATCGCTGACCGCTGGCTGCTGCCCGACGGCATGGATGAGGTGCTGCCGCCCCAGGCGAGCCGCATGGAGGAGCTGCGCCGCACGCTGCTCGATCTCTATTACCGCTGGGGATACGACCAGGTCATGCCGCCACCGGTGGAGTTTCTCGACTCACTGTTGACCGGTACCGGTACCGACCTGGACCTGCAGACCTTCAAGCTGACCGACCAGCTCACCGGCCGCCTGATGGGCGTGAGCGCCGACGTGACGCCCCAAGTGGCGCGCATGGATGCGCACTCCATGCGCCACCAGGGGCCGGCGCGTTTGTGCTACTGCACCAACGTGCTGCGTGCCAAGGCCGACCAGTATCAGGGCGGACGCAGCCCGGTGCAGGTCGGCGTCGAGTTGTTCGGCCACGCAGGCCTGGAAGCCGACCTCGAGATCCTGCGCCTGGCGCTGCAGAGCCTCAAGGCGGCCGGGGCCGCCGAGCTGCACTTGGCGCTGGGGCACATCGGCATCTATCGTAGCCTGGTACAGGCAGCAGCACTGGATCACGACCGCGAGCGGGCGTTGTTCGAAGCGCTGGAACTCAAGTCGCCCGGTGCCCTGGCCGAGCAGGTCGAGGTCAGCGTACCCGACCCGGCGCTGGCAGAGATGTTCCGTGCGCTGGGGCGGCTGCATGGCGGTGCCGAAGTGCTGGAGTCCGCGCGTGAGGCATTCGCCGGCGCCCCTGCGGCGGTGGCCGAAGCGCTGGCTCAGCTGCGTGCGCTGCATCAGGGCGTGATCGAGGAGCATCCCGAGGTCGAGATATACTTCGACCTGGCCGAGCTGCGTGGCTATCAGTATCACACCGGCATGATGTTTGCGGCCTTCGTGCCGGGATACGGTCAGGCCCTGGCCAAAGGCGGGCGTTACGACGATACGGGTCGCGCCTTCGGCCGTGCCCGACCCGCCACCGGCTTCTCGATGGATCTCAAGCTGCTCGCTACCCTGGTGCAGAGCGAGCCGGCCTGCGACGGCATCTGGGCGCCGGCCTCTGGAGAGGGGCTGAGCGAGGCGATTGCCGCGCTGCGCGACGGCGGGCAGCGGGTGGTACAGGCGCTGCCGGGGCAGACGACATCTCCCGAGGTGCATCGCTGCAGCCGCCGTCTGAGCCTGGTCGACGGGCGCTGGCAGACGGAGGCACTCTAGGCCTGGGCGCGGTGGCCGAGGCCAGATTTGGACGACACCGGCATGCGGGCCGGATCACGAGCGCGGCCCGCGGGCCGGATCATCGACGCGCACTTACGCGGCGCTGACACGAGAGACGAGACACAATGGGCAAGAATGTAGTCGTGCTGGGCACCCAGTGGGGTGATGAAGGCAAGGGCAAGGTTGTCGACCTGTTGACTGAATCCGCCTCGGCGGTGGTACGTTTCCAGGGTGGTCATAACGCTGGTCATACCCTGGTCATCGACGGCGAGAAAACCGTACTGCACCTGATACCCTCCGGCATCCTGCGCCAGGACAAGACCTGCGTCATCGGGAACGGCGTGGTGCTGTCGCCCGAGGCCCTGATCAAGGAGATCCGCGAGCTCGAGGCGAAAGGGGTACCCGTGCGTGAGCGGCTGCGCCTGTCGCCGGCGTGTCCGCTGATCCTGCCGTATCACGTGCGCCTCGACCTGGCTCGTGAGAAGGCCCGTGGCGTGGCCAAGATCGGCACTACCGGTCGCGGCATCGGCCCCGCCTACGAGGACAAGGTGGCGCGCCGTGGCCTGAGGCTGGGCGATATGCTGCACCGCGAGCGTTTCGCGTCCAAGCTCGGTGAGGTGCTCGACTATCACAACTTCGTGCTGGTCAACTATCACGGCGAGAAAGCCGTGGACTTCCAGCAGATCCTCGACGAGGCCATGGAGATGGCCGAAGAGCTGCGTCCCATGGTCTGCGATACCGTGGGTCTGGTCCACGAGCTGCGTCGCGCCGGTGAGAACATCCTGTTCGAAGGGGCTCAGGGTTCGCTGCTCGATATCGACCACGGCACCTATCCCTTCGTTACCAGCTCCAATACCACCGCCGGCGGCACCGCTACCGGTTCCGGCGTCGGCCCGCTCTATCTCGATTACGTGCTCGGCATCACCAAGGCCTACACTACGCGAGTCGGCTCCGGCCCGTTCCCCACCGAGCTGTTCGACGAGCACGGCCGCCATCTGGCCGAACGTGGCCACGAGTTCGGCGCCACCACCGGGCGCCCGCGCCGCTGTGGCTGGTTCGACGCCGTGGCCCTGCGCCATGCGGTACAGATCAACTCCGTTTCCGGCATCTGCCTGACCAAGCTCGACGTGCTCGACGGCCTGGAGAATATCCGCGTCTGTGTCGGCTATCGCAGCAAGGATGGCGAGGTAATGGAGAACCCTGTCGACTCCGAGGGCTACGAAGCGGTGGAGCCGGTCTACGAGGACCTGCCGGGCTGGAGCGAGTCGACCCTGGGGGCCAAGCGCATCGAGGACTTGCCGGCCAATGCACGCGCCTACATCAGCTACCTCGAGGAGAAGGTGGGTACCTCCATCGACATTGTCTCGACCGGTCCCGACCGTAACGAGACCATCGTGCTGCGCAACCCCTTCGACGCTTGACCGTGACAGTGCGGTATACGCAGTAACGATTCGAGGCCGGCCAAGTCGCCGGCCTCGTTCGTTACGCGAAGCGCCGCCGCGGCGAGTGCCAGCGAGCCTGATGCGCCGGCTCGCTGACGAGTCAGCGGTTCATTCTGCTATTTCCACGTCGCCGGCGGCAGCGATGGCCTCCTCGTCGGAGAGCAGCTGGCGCAGCGTTTCCACGGCGAGCTGACCTTCGCTTTCGAAGACATTGTCCAGCCACAGCAGAGCCTGCTCCTGGTTGGCCTGCAGGCCACGGGAGGTGAGATAGGCCTCGGCCAGGGCCAGGCGGGCACTGTGGTGCCCTTGGCTGGCAGCTTCGTAGAGGTAGTCGGCGCCTCGCTCCGGGTCACGGTCCACGTTCACCCCGCGCAGATACTCACGGCCGAGGGAGGCCTGAGCGCCGGGATGGCCCTGCTCGGCGGCGGCGAGCAGTAGCTCATGGCCGCGCTCGACGTCCTGCGCAATGGCGCCGTCGCCGCGCATCAGGGCGAGGCCCAGGCCGGCACTTGCATAGTCGGCGCCAGCGTCGACGGCCTGCTGATACCAGCGCTCCGCTTCCTCGGCGTTCTGCTCGACGCCGTCGCCGTGCTGATAGGCCTCACCCAACGCGAAAGCGGCGTTCGGCATGCCCGCATCGGCGGCCTGCTGCAGCAGCTCCAGCCCGCGGTCGACGTCTTGCTCCACATGGTTGCCGGCCAGGTAGGCCTCCCCCAGATTGGCTCGCGCGCCGGTGTGGCCACGGGCCACGGCGGCTTCCAGGTACTCGATGGCTGTCGCGTCGTCACCCCTATCCATGTACAGGCGGCCGAGGCTTGCGGCGGCGCCGGCATGGCCGGCCTGATGCGCCTGCCCCAACCAGTATTCCGCCTGGCTCTGATCGCGTTCGACGCCTTCACCGTTGAGGAAGGCACGGCCAAGGTCGGCCATGGCACCGGGGTGGCCGTCTTCCGCCGCTGCCACGAGGGCCTGGATATCGCCTTGGGCACCCAGGTCGCGCTGGACATAGGTCAGAGCGTCGTCGGCGGACTCATGGCCCGCCTCCTGAGCGCGAGTGAGCCAGCGATTGGCCTCGGCGAGATCGCGCTCCACGCCGTCGCCATGGCGATAGGCACGGCCCAGTACCACCATGGCATAGGCATCGCCCTCATGGGCGGCCTGACCCACCAGTCGGATACCTTCGCGGGGGTCGCCTTCCAGGCTGCCATCCAGATAGGCTTCGCCGAGCTGGGTCAGCGCTGTGGTGTCGCCGGCCTGGGCGGCGTGCTCGAGAAGCTCTCGCCCCCTGACAGGGTCATACGGCAGCACCTCGCCGGCGAGATAGGCGGCGCCCAGTATGCGCATGGCACCGCTCTGGCCGCGCTCGGCGGCCTGCTCCAGCAGCTCCTCGGCGCGAGTGGGATCCGGTGCCGTGCCGCGCCCCTCGAGCAGGGCGCCGCCGAGCTGCTCGGTGGCCCAGGGGTGGCCGAGCTCATGGCTGCGTTCGAGATAGTCGACGGCAATGTAGGGCTGGCCGGCAATCCGCTCGTCGTTCAGGTAGAGCGAGCCCAGCTGTGCCAACGCCAGCGGATGATCCTGCTCGGCGGCCTGCTCGAGCAGGCCCATGCCGCGGGGCAGGTCGTTGAGCCCGGCCTGGCCTTCCACCAGGGCGCGTCCCAGGATCACTCGGGCATCGATCGAGCCGGCCTCGATCGCCTCGCGCAGCCAGCGCTCGGCGCGCACCGGTTCGGGATTGCCGGCTTCGGGCTCGAGCAGCGCCTGGCCGAGATGAGTCATGGCATCGACGCTGCCTTGGCTTGCCGCATCTTCCAGCAGCTCGAGACCCTGCTGGCGATTCCCATCCCGGGTCAGGTCGCGTCCGGCTCGGGCCAGTGCATCGAGATCGCCGGCCTGGGCCGCCTGCTGCAACCAGTGGATACGCTGATCGGGCTGGTCGCCGAGCAGTCCGTCTTCGCTATGCAACGACGCCAGCTGCAACATGGCGTTGACCTCGCCCTGGGCCGCCTCGCTTTCGAGTATGTCGGCGTAGCGCTGGGCGTAGTCCATCGAGCGGGCCGGATCCTCTTCCAGCCAGCCGCCGGGGGCATGGGCTTCTGCCAGGGCCTCGAGGGCCTCAGGCTCTCCGCGCGCAGCCGCTTCGCTGTAGAGCCGGTGGGCCAGCTCGGGGTCGGCCTCGACGCCTTCGCCGCCTTCGGCCAGCAGGCGGGCCAGCAGCACTTCGGCATTGCGGTCGAGATCGGCCTCCTTGGCTTGCCACAGCAGGTAGTAGGCGAGTAAGTCGTTACGCTCCACGCCTCGGCCTTCGAGGTAGAGGCGGCCCAGGTTCAACGAGGCATGGCCGTGGATCGGCGAGGGCCGCTCGATGGCCTTGCCGTAGAGCCGGGCGGCCTCGACCCGGTCGACCTCGACGCCCTGGCCGCGGTCGTAGAGCTTGCCCATTTCGTAATAGGCGGGCGGAAAGCCCATCTCCATGAGCGGCTGCAGCTGTTCGATGGCCTCGTCGTAGCGCCCCTGCTCGATGGTATCCTGGGCGGCATTGATGCGATCCCAGTCGTAGCCATCCATAGGGGCTTCGATATCGACCTCGAACCAGGCCGCATATTCGGCGGGTACGGGGCCGGCATGCTCGCCGCCCGGTGTCCCCTGCGTCACGGCGCAGCCGGCCAGCCAGGCCGACAGGGTTATCGCTGCGGTGAATCGCAGCGAGGGGATGAGTCGAGTCCTGTTCGCTATTCGTTCCATGTGTTCCCCTCTCTATGTGTCGTCGTATCGTGTAGCAGTTGGCTCCGTTTCAATTCCCCAAGCCGCGGAACGCTTCGGTGCTGCGGCGCTCCTCGTCCATGTAGATGTGCTCCTGAGCATCGGGGGCCATGAAGTAGAGGGTGATGAAGCCGCCCGCACTGCGGTTATAGGTGGGGCGTACTCGGGTCACGAAGTCGGCCATCGGTTCGTGCTCGTAGTGGGCCAGGTAGACATCCATCCAGGTGAAGTACTGGGGGTCACGCAGGAAACCCATGAACTGCTCGAGCGGCGCGTAGTCTTCCAACGCCGCCGGGTCGTCCAGAATCACGAACAGATAGTCGACGGCTTCGTGGATGGTGCTACCCTCGTATTCCAGATCGAAGATGTCGTAGCCCTGGCGATGAATCACCTGCATGTTGGTGATCAGATAGTTGAGGGCGTAGTTCTGATAGTGGATGGCGCGCCGGCCGCGGCCCACCTCGAGGGGCAGCGCGCCGCTTTCGGTCATGTCGTGCAGCGCGGAATAGATGGCGCTGACGCCGAAGCGGAACAAGTCGTCATCCTCTACCAGCACGCCGACCATGCTGGCGTAGAGCGCGCGGCGGTAGAAGTGGTTGTTGCAACAGCTCTCTTGCGGTTCCCCGGGTATCGCCGAGTGCTGCAGGGCGAGCCCGTGCAGCCATCGCTCCACTTCTGCCCGCTCCTCCTCGAACCCTTCCACGTAGGGGCGCACGACGGAGTAGGCCATGGCCGCGGCGAACAGCATCGACTCCGAGGCGAACCACGCCTGGGGTTCCAGCGAGTCATAGCGGAAGGTAGTCAGCGCCTTGGCGTCGGCCCAGCCGTACAGATATTTCACCAGGCAGTCGGCATAGAAGGTGTCGCCGGTGGCAACGAATGCCCCGGCCAACTCCGAGACGCTGTCTTCGAAGGCGAACAGCGGCTCGGTGGCGAGCTCCCACTCGTCGGGGCTGGGATAGAAGCCCGGTATGCCGCCACGAGTGGTGATCGGCTCGTAGTTCAGCTTCTGGCGACAGCTGATTCCCAGCCCCGCTTCTTCCTCGACCTGCAACAGCAGCGGATTGCGGGTCTCGCTCAGCAGGGCCTTGCGCGCCTCGACGTCGAAGTAGCTGGCATCGGTGTCATTGACGCGATACTCGGAGAGGTCGAGTTCCATGCGCTCCTCTCGCGAGAGGGTGTCGGCCGTTACCGCGGTGCCGCTCATCGCCAGCAGGGCGACAGGCAGCAACGGCAGCAGCGGGTTTCGAATAAGTCCTTTTACTACGGCAAGGGGCATGATCGGCGTCGCTCCATTGGCGCTCGAACGTGGGTGTCAGGGGGTGTAGAAACGGAACGCGGCAAAGTCGACGTATTGATCGCGGGGCGTGCGCCACCCTTCGCCGGTGCCACCGAAGAAGGTCGAGAACATCAGGCCGTCGACGGTGAGGTCGGGCGTAGTGCGAAACACCACGTTCTGGTGCTCCAGCACGGGGCGACCGTCGACCCACAGCCTGGCAACGCCATTCTCCTGGCCGGGATCGTTGAGTACGACCTCCTGCTCGACGGTCACCCATTGGCCAAGGGGAAAATGCCAGAAGCCGCGCCCGATCGAAGCGCCCTCGAAGCCGACCACATAGGGGTAGAGTTCGCCTTCGCCCTCCTCGCGCCACATCAGGCGCATCGAGAAACCGTTCACGCCGTCGACCTCTTCCCCGCCCGAGGGGGCTTCACCGCCATACAGCCCCGGCAGCTTGCCACCGCGAACGAAGTCGAAATCGGCAGGAAAGCGGACCATATAGCTCAGGCAGGCACGGTCGGCCCCCTGCAGAGAGGGCGGATCGCTGTAGAAACCGGCGCCACCGCGGGGCTCTTCTCCCGGCGATGAGGTGCCGGCGGGGTAGTGTACGCGTAGGCCGGGTTCGCCGATGCCGGTCTGTCCGGCGCCCAGCCGCTCGACGTTCTCGTCGGTGCCCCAGTGGCGCGTGGTATGAAAGTTCTGGCGCACGGCGGCATGGCCGTCCGCAGCTGTGGCATTCGCCGCCTGGCGTGGCCGCGGCGTCTCCATTGCCGTGTAGCGCTGCGAGCAGGCTATCTCCTGTGGAATGTCAACGAGGGCCTCTGCGCCCTCATCAGCGTGGCCGACCGCGACCGGTAGCAGGGTCAGGCATCCCAGCAGCAGGCTGGAATGCATGCCGACGGAACCGCGTTCCTTAGCTGTCGTCGGTAACTTCATCGTTGTCCTCCATGGCTGCGCGGTAGATATCGTCGCCGAACTGGATGACCGAGCGTACGCCCTGCCAGATTCGCTCCGAGGCGGCACCCAGCAGCGGGGCTTCGGTAAAGCGCACGTCCACCGGCTGGCCGACGCTCTCGGCCGGCAGCGGCTCCTCCGGTACCAGCAGCACGCTGGCTACGTTCTGCTGCTGTCGCACCCAACTGGGGAACCCGGCGCGCGGTTGGCGCTCGACGTCCAGCGCGACGTTGCGCACTCGGGCGCGAATGGGCTGGTTGGCATTGGCCAGGGTGACGTAGGCCTGCTGGTCGGGGTCGATACGACTGATGTCGTTCATGTGGACCAGCGCCTCGACCAGCACGTCGTCCTCGTCGGTACGGATCAGCGTCATGATCCGTTCGCTTTCGTTGATGTAGACCCCGTCGGCACTGCTCAGCGCCCATGCCACCAGGCAGTCGCAGGGGCTGTAGATGTCGTTGCTGGCCATGCGGGCTTCGAGGGCGGCGATACGCGAGCTCTCGTAGTCGCGCACCGTTTCGAACTGGTCGATACGCGCCTGCGCGATCTCCGGCGAGACGGACTCGAAGGTCATCGTGTCGCCGCTGGCCGGCTGGGCCGAGTTGGCCAGGCTGACTTCCTGCATGCCGCCTTCGATGTGCTCGCGCAGGTTGTCGAGCAGCCGGTTGTTGTAGTCCAGCGCCGCCTCGGCAAGGATCAGGTCGGATTCCAGGTCGCTATTGATCACGTTGGTCAACAGCTGGTCGCGCTCGACCTGGTCGCCGGCCACCAGTTCATGTTCGCCGAGAATGCCCGGGCTGGGAGCGCGAATGTCGATGCGCGGTGCCGTCACGGCGGCGAAGCTGGGCTCGATCAGCATGAAGTTGCGGTAGGCGGTTGCGGCGCCTACCAGGACCAGCACGCCGATGGCGGCAAACAACAGGATGTAGCGCCCCATGGGCTTGGGCGGCCGTGCCGGCGGTAGCGCTCTGGACGCCTGGCGCTTGCGGGGCGTCTGCGGGTCTTCGCCACCAATCAATCCTTCGACATTGGGCGAGCGGCCGCTGAGGGCGCTGCGGATGATCTGGCGTAGCAATTCGCGGTGCTGCGGCTCGATCTCGGTAATCTCGAAGCTGACGTCGTAACCCTCGCCGCGCTCAGCGGGCGTGGTGCGCAAACACTCCGCCTTCAGTGGGACGATCAGCTCGGTGGCGCCTGCCATCATCAGCAGCGAGGCGGAGATGCGCTCGCCGGGCTGAAAATCGCGCCGGCTGTGGGCGGAAAAGCCGCCCAGGGAGACGTCGTTGCCACTCAGCTCCGTATCGCTGTCGCCCAGGTCGACGCGAAAGGGCAGGGTAACGCGAATGTAGCCGCGCTCGTCGCGCCGTTCGTGCTGCAGGCGGTCGCCACGAGTCAAGCGTGCGCTGTCGTGATCGACGCCGCCCGGCTCGGCGGCAGCATCGGGTTGCCTCCTTGCGCGATTCCCACCGAGGGTAGGCTCGTGTCGCTTGGGGTCGTCGTTGGAAAAATGATCAGTCATCCGTAGGTCGCTCCTTGCGTCAGGGTTGAGTCGCCGCTACTTCCGTTTGGGCGGCGGGCTCGACCCTGAGTCTTACGTTGACGAGGGTCAGGTTGTGTTCATCGAGAGCCAGTTGGCAGGACGCATCCACGGTGCACTGCACGGCATCCTGGATCGGCTCGCCATCGGGTCCCTGCATCAGTTCCGCCAAGGTGGGCGATATCGCCAGCGTGGTGCGGCGATTGCCTTGGATCTGCCTGTCGCTCGGTCGGGCGCTTTGCTGCAGGGTGTCGATCAGATCGCCTTCCAAGCGGAAGTGTCCTGGCGGGAGCTGCACCGCTTCACTCGTTCTGTTATCGGCCATGGCGGCGGCGATCCAGCGGTCGAGCCTCTCCGGCTGTTGATTGCGCTCCCAGGTCTGGTCCCGGGCGATATGCAGCGACGTGCGGTCGGGTGGGGCCATCACACCGGTCGACAGGATCAGCACGAACAGCAGCACGCCGTAGGCAAAGCCATGCAGCAGGTGGCCCATTCGGCGTTGCCTGCGGGCCGCTACTGGATCGTCCGGCTCGCCCGCCGAAATGCCCTGGCGCGACCACTTCTGACGGTTGAAGCGGAAGCTGACATAGGTCTTCAGCATCGCACCCCACACCTGGTTGTAATAGATCAGCGGGATCCACAGCAGGCTGAAGCGCCCGCGCTGCCAGGCAAGGATCAGAGTGGCAATGCCGCGGGTCATCAGGATCCACAGCACATAGGCGAAGAAGAACGAGGGCCTGATGAACAGCGATACCAGGGTCACCACAGTGGGCCCCACCAGCGTCGTCCACATGGAGAGGCGCTGATCGACCAGGCTCCACCAGGTGAACATGCCCATCGGGCGAGGCCCCAGCGCAATGGCGCGGTTACTGGTGCGCAGCATGTTGCCGTACCAGCGACGCATCAGGTCGGTGGTCGAGGCAAAAAAACGCCGCCGATCGGGCAGTTCCTCGAATCCCGTCACGTAGACGTCGGGAATGTAGAGCATGCGCCAGCCGTTCTTCAGCAGCCAATACCAGGACGACTTGTCGTCCCCCGAAAGGAACTTGAAGTTGCCGAAGCGCCAATGGTCGACGTGGTCGCTCTCGATCAGCTCGATGAAGTCGGGCTGGGTCGCCAGGTCGGCGCGGAATACGCTGTAGCGGCCGGTAAGCACCAGCAGCCGACGCGATACCGACATCGAACTCATCATCAGGTGGCGCTGCGCATAGCGCAGGTCATACCACTCGCGGGTGGCGTCGTTACCGGTGACCTCGGCACGGTTGTTGGTAGTCAGTGCCCCCAGGTCGTCCTGTGCCGCGAAGAAGGAGAGCGAACGGGACAGCGTTCCCGGCTCGAGCCGGATATCGCCATCCATCGAGATCAGCAGCGATCCCGGCGCCGGCAGGCGCCGGGAGATCGCCCGCAGCACCTCGGCCATGGCCGAGCGCTTGCCGTCCCCCTTCTGGAACATGTAGCGCACTTCGACGTTCTGCGGCCAGCCGTGCTCGTCCATGACGTGGGTGATGACATCCACGTCGGTACGGTCCGAGACGGAGGCGAAGATCGTCGTCGGCACGCCGTAGGCGTGAGCTTCCCTGACCAGGGCATCATAGACCTGGAAGTTGACCCGAGCCTCGATGCGGAACGAGGTGCACAGCACGAAAAGCTCCGGAGGCTTTTCGTGCTCGTCCACCGCATCGGCCTCGGCCCGCATGCGCGGGAAGATCACCCGGTTGTACCAGACCGAGCGGATTGCCTGCACTGCCCACCAGGAGTACCGCCAGATGGCAATCGTCCCGATGACGAAGAAGAAGTTCTGCGACTCGGGCGAAAACACATCCGTCGGCAGCTCGCTGACGATCAGGATCAGCAGCGCCATGCCGAACACGAAGGTAGTCAGCTCCGTGATTCGGCTGGCGACGGTGTGGTCGCGGGGAGTAGAGGACATTGCAGCTCCTCACGCCAGCACGGGTCGTACGGAGTCGCCTCGACCGATACCGTAATAGGCGAGCCCGGCTCGCTTGACGGTATCGGGTTGGAAAAGGTTGCGACCATCGACCAGCACCGGCTCCTCGAGCTTGTCGTGCAGCTCGGCGAAGTCGATGGTGCGGAAGGCCTTCCATTCGGTGCAGATCACCAGTGCATGGGCGCCCTCCAGGGTGTCGTCGCGACGTTCGGCCAGCACCAGGTCATCGCGCTCGCCATAGATACGGCGACACTCGTCGGAGGCTTCCGGGTCGTAGGCCTGGACACGCGCGCCGGCGTCCCACAGCGCTTCCATCAGCGCGCGGCTGGGCGCCTCGCGCATGTCGTCGGTATTGGGTTTGAAGGCCAGCCCCCAGATGGCGATGGTCTTGCCGGCAAGCTGGCCGTCGAAGGCCTGGCAGAGCTTCTCGAACAGCTTGTTCTTCTGTCGCGCATTGACCCGCTCCACTGCCTTGATCATCTCGGCCGGATGACCGATCTCCTCGGCGGTGTGGGCCAGAGCCTTGACGTCCTTGGGGAAGCAGGAGCCACCGTAGCCGCAGCCGGGGTAGATGAAGCTGTAGCCGATGCGTGGGTCGGAGCCGATGCCATGGCGAACTTCCTCGACGTCGGCGCCAAGGCGCTCGGCGAGGTTGGCGACTTCGTTGATGAAGCTGATCTTGGTCGCCAGCATGGCGTTGGCGGCGTACTTGGTCAGCTCGGCGCTGCGCACGCCCATGAACATCATCTTGTCGCGCTGACGGTTATAAGGGCCATAACACTCCAGCATGGCCTGCTTGACGCGTTCCGAATCGGTGCCGACGACGATGCGCGAGCCGCGCGAGAAGTCTTCGATGGCGGCACCTTCCTTGAGGAATTCCGGATTGGAGCAGACGTCGAATTCTAGGCTCGCGCCGCGCTTCTCGAGCTCGGCGGCGATGGTGCGTTCCACCTTGCTGGCCGTGCCTACCGGCACGGTCGACTTGTCGACGACGACCTTGTAGTCATTCATGTGCTGACCGATGGTTTCGGCGACTTTCAACACGTACTTGAGATCAGCGCTGCCATCCTCGTCGGAGGGGGTGCCCACGGCGATGAACTGCAACAGACCGAATTCGACCGCTTTGGCGGCATCGGTGGTGAACTCGATACGGCCGGCAGCCTTGTTCTTGCCGATCAGATCTTCCAGGCCGGGCTCGTAGATGGGGATTTCGCCAGCATTCAGCCGTTCCACCTTGTCATGGTCGACATCCACGCACATGACCTGGTGGCCGACATCGGCCAAGCAGGCGCCGGTGACCAGTCCCACATAGCCTGATCCGAAGATGGTGATTTTCATGATCGTCATCGCTCCTTGCAGTAATGCCCCGTTCATCCAATCAACGCCATCGCGCCGGCATTCACCGACGCTAACGGCGTACAGGGCTGGGTTTTCTTCGCTAGCGTGCCCTACGGCAGGCAACATCCACGCCAACTGGAAAAAAATCTTCCCAATCAGAGGGCTGGCGTGAAGATAAAGAATTGTTATCAGAAGTGATGGTGCTGTTGTGTCGCCATTAGGAGACGTCTCAGGCGCAAAGTTCACTGAGCCTTGTAGATCAAGGGCTTGATCTGTCTCCTAACAGCGACAAGGTTAGATGGTGTTCGAGTAATCTATTGATGGAATTTGTTTTTTTGAGTAAGTCCTACTCGCTGGCCGATCTGGCCGCTACCCGGGCTTCCATGCGTGCCAGGAAGACGGCCATGATCCGCTCGTAGAGCTGGCGCCCGAGCAGAGCATCCTCGATGCCTGCATCCACGTTGGGGTTGTCGTTGACCTCGATGACCACGACCCGCTCTCCTGCCTGCTTGATGTCGACGCCATAGAGCCCACTACCTATCAGGCGAGTGGCTTTCAAGGCCGCCTTGATGACCGCAAGTGGCACCTCGGACGGGTCGTGAGTAGTGAAACCGCCGCTCTTCACGCGTGCTCCCGAGTGGTCGTAGATCTGCCAATGACCGCGGGCCATGTAATAGCGGCTTGCGAACAGCACCTGGCCGTCCAGCACGCCGATACGCCAGTCGTACTCCGTGGGCAGCCACTCCTGCAGCAGCAGCAGGGCGGAGTCATCGAACAGCCGCTTGCTCTCGCGCTCGAGCTGCTCCAGCGATTCGACCTTGACCACACCGCGGGAGAAGGAGCCGTCGGGAATCTTCAGCACCATGGGAAAGCTCATGCCGGCGAAGCGCTCGGCCAGGGGGCGTCGGTCGCGGCGCTTGAGCAGGATACCCTCGGGCGCCGGCACCCCCCGCGCCCGAAGCAGAGCGTGCAGGTAGACCTTGTTAGTGCAGCGCAGGATATCCCGCGGCGAGTCGATCACCACTAACCCCTCATGTTCGGCGAGCCGGGCCATGCGGTAGGTGTGATGGTCCAGCGCGGTGGTCTCGCGGATGAAGAGTCCGTCGAATTCCGCCAGCCGGCCGGCATCGCGCCGGGTGATCAGCGAGACATCGATGCCCAGCTTGCGGCCGGCGCGAATGAAGGCCTTCAGAGCACTGGTGTTGCTGGGTGGCATGGCCTCCTTGGGGTCGACCAGGATGGCAAGATCGAAGCGATAGCGGCGGCGCGCCTTGGGAGTACGCCATACCTTGCGCGAGTGGCGGTTCAGCGCTGAGGCGAACAGGTCCTGCTCGTCGACGTTGAGATCGCGCAGCGCCACCGGCTTGAGGCGGGCCAGGCGCCACAGGTCGTGGCGCCGCACCAGGCGTGCCTCGAGCAGCGGACAGGGCAGGCGCTCGAAGAGCTTGCGGGCGAGACGCCCCAGCTCGGGTTCGAGGCATTCGCCGAACAGCACCCGCAGCGTCACGCTGTCGCCGGCAAGGCGGCCCTGGCGGGCCAGTTCACTCAACAGCGGGGCCAAGGTATCCAATTGCAGATCGACCAGCGCCTTGCGTGACAACTCGTTTAGGGTCTCGACGCTTGGCAGGACCCGCTGTCCGCGGGCCTGGGCGAGCAGCGAGACGTAGTAACCGGTACCCAGGTAGTCGAGTTCGCCGCACAGATTGATCACATGGGTGCTGCGATCCTGATCGGCGGCACTGCGATGACGGCGGTCCAGGGCGAGAAAGTCGTCAGCGCTGATCAGATCCTCGGAGGGGTAGTAGGGCTGCCAGTCTTCCTGTCGGTCGACGACGATTCGCAAGGGGCACATGGGTGAGTTCCTTTCGGTTGAAGACGACGGCAGGGTGCTGCCAGATGCCGCCAGCATGCCGTTGCAACTTCCTGTCGACAAGCGTATCGACTGGTGAAATGATTTCATGATCCCGACTCTCCAACAGCAGTGTCGGGACCCCTATCGTGTGCCTACGACACATGATGATTGCAGCCCGTTGCGGAGAGTTCGATGAGCGTTACGTTGCGTCAGGCCCGTCCTCAGGATCTGGACGCACTCTATCGCCTGGAACAGCTGGCCTTCAGCGGCGACCGCTTCAGTCGTCGGCAGCTTTGGCACCTGCTGAATCGCGCTCATGCCGAGACTCTGCTTGCCGTAACGGAAGAGGGGCGGCTGCTGGGCTACGGCACTTTGCTGTTTCGTCGCGGCAGCCGGCGGGCCCGGCTCTACTCCTTCTGCATCCACCCGGAAGCGCGAGGTAGCGGCTTGGGGCGTCGCCTGCTCGAGGCGCTGGAGCGCCTGGCCGTGGCTCAGGGGGCCGATGCCCTGGGGCTCGAGGTAAGAGCCGACAACCGTATCGCGCTGGGGTTGTACCGCCGCATGGGGTTTCGCCTGGAGCGCTGGCTCGACGATTATTACGAGGATGGCTGCGCCGGCTGGCAGATGGGCAAGTCGCTCATCGCAGCCGAAGATCCGGTTGAAGAAGCCTCCTAGACGCGCAGGGGACGCGTGGGGCTGGTAGACTTTGCGGCGTACCGGGCAAACAGGGAAAAGCCATGCCTTCTTTCGATATCGTTTCCGAATACGACAAGCACGAAGCCAGCAACGCGGTGGATCAGGCCAATCGCGAGGTCCAGAGCCGCTTCGACTTCAAGGGCGTAAAGGCCAGCTTCGAGTTGAACGGCGACACGGTGCTGCTCGAGGCCGAGGTCGATTTCCAGCTCAAGCAGATGCTCGACGTCTTGCGCAACCGCCTCATTGCCCGTGGCATCGATGCGCGCTGCATGGACGTGCAGGAGCCCGAGCTTTCCGGCGTGCGCGCCCGCCAGGAGGTCAAGCTCAAGCAGGGGCTGGAGCAGAAGGAGGCCAAGGACATCGTCAAGCGCATCAAGGACAGCAAGCTCAAGGTACAGGCCCAGATTCAGGGCGAGAAGGTGCGCGTCACCGGCAAGAAGCGTGACGATCTGCAGGACGTGATCGCCATGCTGCGCGGCGAGGGCGGCCCCGACCTGGCACTTCAGTTCGACAATTTCCGCGACTGAGCCCTTCGAGCTAGTCCTTCGAGCTAGTCCTTAGTGCATAGTGACGGCTCGCCTCCGGGCGGGCTTTCTTTTTTCTAATGCGGCCATAGGGATGGCCGATTGGCTCGCACTGCCGAGATGCGCTTCAATGAGGAGAGCTGGCAACGCCGAATTGGAGCTACCTGCATGCATTCGCTTCGACGCGCTCTCTATATCGCTCTGGCATGGGTCAGCTTTGGACTCGGGGTCATCGGCGTCTTCGTGCCGCTGATGCCGACGACCTGTTTCATGCTCCTGGCCGTCTGGGCGGCCTCTCGCGGTTCGCCGAGCTTCGCCCGGTGGATTCGCGAACACCCGCGCTTCGGTCCCACCGTGGTGGCCTGGGAGGGCGAGCGCGCGATTCCTCGTCATGCCAAATGGCTTGCCGGTGGCATGCTGGCCTTCTCGATCCTGGTGCTCCTCTTCACTCTCAGTGCGGTGTGGTTGAAAGTGCTGCTGGTGAGCGGTCTGACGCTGTTGGGGCTGTGGATCGCCACGCGCCCCGAACCCGTTCGGCTGGACGGCGACTCGGCGCGTTTCGTGCGGCGCTGACGCAATGCGCCTTTGAGGTTGGGGAGCCGCCAACCGTACAATGGGCGCCGACCATGGACAGGAGTCTTCCCGATGTCTGAACCCAAGCCGACGTATCGCCACGACTATCGGCCCCCCGCTTACCGTGTGACCCATGTCGGGTTGACCTTCGAGCTCGATCCCGCGGCGACCCTCGTCAAGGCGAGCCTGCAGTTGGAGCGCAACCCTGAGTGCGAGCTCGATGAGCCACTCGAACTCGACGGCGAGCAACTGATCCTGAAGTCCATCGCCATCGATGGTCAGCCCCTCGCCGGCGACGAGTACACGCTCGGTGAGAGCGGGCTGACCGTACACCGTCCGCCCCAGCGTTTCCGCCTGGACACCGAAGTCGAGATCGCGCCCAAGGAGAACACGGCGCTCGAAGGCCTCTATCTTTCCAATGGCATGTACTGCACCCAGTGTGAGGCCGAGGGCTTCCGTCGTATCACCTACTACCCGGATCGCCCCGACGTCATGGCTACCTTCTCCACCACGGTGATCGGCGATCGAGGGAGCCTGCCGGTGCTGCTCTCCAACGGCAATCCGGTGGAGCGGGGCGAGCTGCCCGGTGGGCGCCACTTCGTCACCTGGGACGACCCCTTCCCCAAGCCCAGCTACCTGTTTGCGCTGGTGGCCGGTGACCTGCAGAAAGTCGAGGATCGCTTCACGACCATGAGCGGGCGAGAGGTCACCCTGCAGATCTGGGTCGAGGAGGAGAACCTGGGCAAGACCGACCACGCCATGGCCTCGCTCAAGCGTTCCATGCAGTGGGACGAGGAGACCTACGGACGCGAATACGATCTCGATCTGTTCATGATCGTCGCGGTCAACGACTTCAACATGGGCGCCATGGAGAACAAGGGGCTCAACATCTTCAACTCGGCGGCGGTGCTGACTCACCCGCATACCGCCACCGACGCCACCTTCCAGCGCGTCGAGGGCATCGTCGCCCATGAATACTTCCACAACTGGTCGGGCAACCGCGTCACCTGCCGCGACTGGTTCCAGCTCTCGCTGAAGGAGGGATTCACCGTCTTTCGCGATCAGTGCTTCTCCGCCGACGTCAATTCGGCGCCGGTCAAGCGCATCGAGGACGTGGCCTTCTTCCGCACCGCCCAGTTCGCCGAGGATGCCGGCCCCACGTCGCACCCGGTGCGTCCCGACCACTACATCGAGATCGGCAATTTCTACACCCTGACCATCTACGAGAAAGGTGCCGAGGTGGTGCGCATGCTGTGCAACCTGGTGGGTTGGGAAGCCTTCCGCCGCGGCAGTGACCTCTACTTCGAACGCTTCGACGGCCAGGCCGTGACCATCGAGGACTTCGTCGCCTGCATGGCCGAGGCCTCGGGGCAGGATCTCTCCCAGTTCATGCACTGGTACTCCCAGGCCGGTACGCCTGAGATCGATGCCTATGGCGAGTACGACTACGCCCACGCCGAGTATCACCTGACACTGCGCCAGCGCACGCCGGCGACCCCGGGGCAGTCGGAAAAGCAGCCGCTGCACATTCCCATTCGCATGGGCTTGGTGGGCACCAAGACCGGCCGCGACCTGCCCTTGATGCTGAACGGCGAGTCGCTCGGCAGCGATGGCGTTATCCATCTGCGTGAAGAGGAGCAGACCTACGTCTTCACCGACGTCTCCGAGGCTCCGATACCTTCCTTGCTGCGCGGCTTCTCGGCGCCGGTGCAACTGCGCTTTCCCTATGCCCGCGAGGATCTGGCTTTCCTGCTGGCCAACGATTCGGACGGCTTCAACCGCTGGGACGCAGGGCAGCGCCTGGCGATGCTGGCGCTGGACGACCTCATCGCCGCCCATCGTAATGGCGTGGAAAAGGTCATGGACCCGCGGGTGGTCGAGGCCTTCCGTGCCCTGCTCGAGCGAGGTGGCGACGACAAGGCGGTGCTGGCCGAGATGCTGACGCTGCCGAGCGAAGCCTACATTGCGGAGCAGCAACCGCTGGTAGATGTCGAGGCGATCCACGCCGCGCGTGACTTCGTCAAGCAGTCACTGGCGGCCACCCTGCGCGACGACTTCCTGCGCCTCTACGAGGAGAACGTGAGCGATGCGCCCTATGCGCCGGAGCCCGAACAGATCGCCCAGCGCAGCCTGAAGAACGTAGCCCTCTCCTATCTCATGGCCATCGAGGACGAACAGGCCATCGAGCTGGCGCGCCGACAGTTCGAGGCCGACCACAACATGACCGACGTGCGCCATGCGCTGACGCTGCTGACCCACAGCAGCCGTGACGATCTGGCCACCCCCGCGCTGCGCACCTTCGGCGAAAAGTGGGCACATGATTCGTTGGTGATGGATCAGTGGTTCACCATTCAGGTCACCCGGCCCCAGCCGGATGCCCTCGATCGGGTCAAGCACCTGATGGCTCATCCCGCCTTCTCGCTGAAGAACCCCAACAAGGTGCGCGCCCTGGTCGGTGCCTTCGCCAACCAGAACCGCATCAACTTCCACCGTGCCGATGGTGAGGGCTACCGGCTGTTGAGCGACGTGGTGATCGAACTCAACCGGCTCAATCCGGAGATCGCCGCGCGACTGGTCACGCCGCTGACCCGCTGGCACCGCTTCGACGAGTCGCGTCAGGCGCTGATGAAGGGCGAACTCGAACGCATCCGCGCCGAGAAGCTTTCGCCGAATGTTTATGAGGTGATCGAAAAGGCTCTTGCCTGAGTAATTTCCTACTGCGCTCGACGACCCACATGGATGTGGGAAGTGCGTTGGTTCGTCGGGAACGAACCTAGCCATCCTGGCCGCCGGCGGTGCCGAGGCGTCGGACCGTCGCTGTCCTCATGTAGCGGGCTACACTCCGGCAGCTGCGCTCCGGCGGCGGCCAGCCTATCTTCGCTCGCTACGGAAATTCCGCCTTTCCCGGTATCAAATAGTGCCGCCCCTGGGGCGGCACTTTGTCTTGGTCTGGGTTTAATAGATCAGCCAGCTCAACACCATCACCCCCAGCACCGCCCAGATCAGGGTGGCGACGATGCGTCGGCGCAACAGGGCGCGCAGCGCCAGGTAGAGCAGCCACAGCCCCAGCAGCAGTACCGCCAGGCTGACCAGGGTGGCAGGGATGCCCAGCGCTGAGGCCAGGCCATCGAAGAAGCCCCGGGCGGAGGCGCCCAGGTTGTAGAAGAAGACGATCAGCAGGTCGACCACGAAGCGAATGATCTCGCCCAGGGTTTCGCCCAGCCAGGAGAAGAACTCTTGCATGCGCAGATCCGTGTTCGGCTTACTCGATCATGTCGAGCACGGTGCCTACGATATCATCCATCGTGACCAGGCCCAGCAACTTGTTGTCATCCAGCACCAGTACCCGCTTGACCGTGCTGTCGGTCATCAGGCTGGCCACGTGGCGCACGTCCAGCGACTCACCGACACCGATGGCCGGCTTGGCGCACACGTCATAGACGTTGATCAGGTCGATGTCGCCGTTCTCGGCGACGATGGTCTTGAGGATATTGGTGTAGGTGATCAACCCCCAGGCATCGTGGGGGTCCTGCTGCTCCACCACCAGGCTCTTGATGTTGTGGCGCTTCATCAGACTCAGCGCGTCGCGCAGGGTGGCGAAGGGGGATACCGTCACCACGTCGCGGTTCATGATGTCCTTGACCAGCATCTCGTTCTCTCCGTCAATCAGTCGCTCAAACGTCTTGCCTGAGCCGCTCTTCGAAGCGTTTGACCTGTGCCATGTCGATGCCGCCCAGGTGTTCCACCGGCAGCGTCATGACCAGGCCGCGCGAATCCTCGCCGGTGGGGTTGAGCACCTGGCGTATCGCCTTGAGCACCCTCAGCGATAACCCCTTCTCGAGGGTCAGCAGCATGATGCTCTGGCTGCCCTCGTAGGTCAGGCCGAAGAAGGTCTTCTTGCGTTCGCCGCCGATGCCGCGTCCGTTCATCAGCGTCATGCCCACCGCGCCGGCCTCGGTGGCAGCGTCGATACACTCCTGTTCGAGGTCTTCCGGCACGATGGCGACCAACAGCGAAAACTTCATCTCGTCTTGCCTCCCGGCTTTGCCACTCTCTCCATCACGATGGCATAGCTCATGACGGTCACGATAGGAAAGATCGAGGCGAAGGCGATCAGCCCGAAGCCGTCGATCAACACGTTTCGACCCTCGATCTGGCTGGCCAGGCCGATCCCCAGGGCGGTGACCAGCGGCACCGTCACCTCGGAGGTGGTCACGCCACCCAGGTCGAAGGCCAGCGCCACGATGTAGCGGGGCGCCAGGGCGGTGAGCAGGATCACCAGCACATAGCCGCCGATGATGTAGTAGTGAATGGAATCGCCGCTGATGATGCGATGCACGCCGATGGTAATGCCGATCGCCACGCCCAGGGCGACAAGTATGCGAATGACGTTGCCCTGAATCTTGCCGGCGGCAGCCTCCTCGGCCTGCTGGCCCACGGCAATCAGCGCCGGTTCGGCCATGGTGGTGGCAAAGCCGATACAGAAGGCGAACAGATAGACCCACAGCCAGGTATCGAAGCCGATCAGCTGAGCGGCCATGCTCTGGCCGATGGGGAACAGGCCGAGCTTGAGGCCGACCACGAAGGCGTAGAGTCCGACGATGACCAGGGCGAAACCGACGCCCACCCTGAGCGGGCTGGCCAGCGGGTGGCGCAGCACGGCGTACTGGAAGAACAGGATCACCAGAATGATCGGCAGCACGTCGCGCAGCATGCCGAACAGGTCGAGAATCATCGTTACCCAGCCGGCTGGTGGGGCGGCGTCGGCTTTGGCACGCAGCACCTCGGCCCCGCCGGCCAGGGTACCCGGATCGGCGTAGACCAGAATGCCGTAGAGCTGCACGCTGATCATCGGCACCATCACCGCCAGGGCCACCAGGCCGAAGCCGTCGACCAAGGGGTTGCGACCGCGAATCGAGGCGGCCAGACCGATGCCCAGCGCGGCGATCAGCGGTACGGTGACGATGTTGGTCGTCACGCCGCCGGAATCGTAAGCCAGGCCGACGATCTCCTCGGGGGCGAAGAAGGTCACCATCACCACGATCACGTAGCCGACGATCATGTACCAGTGCAGTGGGTGGCCGAGAATGACGCGGAACACTCCCAGGGCCATCACCAGGCCCACCGAGCTGGCCACGATCAGGCGCAGCGTCAGGCGTCGATGCGCCCCTCGCTGATCATGGCGGCCTGCTCGG
Source organism: Halomonas sp. MCCC 1A11062 (assembly GCF_021404355.1). Taxonomy (NCBI): domain Bacteria; kingdom Pseudomonadati; phylum Pseudomonadota; class Gammaproteobacteria; order Oceanospirillales; family Halomonadaceae; genus Halomonas; species Halomonas sp. MCCC 1A11062. The sequence goes on along the minus strand of NZ_JABFTW010000002.1, from coordinate 90,081 downwards.
CCACGGCGATCAGGGCCGGCTCTGCGATGACGGCGGAAAAACCGATGGCGAAACCGAACAGCATCAGCAGCGGCATCGAGCCGCGCCGGGCGAACTGGTTGGCGAGCCGTTTGCCCACCGGGAAGATGCTCAGCTCCAGCCCCTGCAGGAACAGCGCCACGCCCAGGGCGACGATCAGCAGCCCCAGCGCCATGCTCAGCCCGCCCTCGGGCCACTCGCGCAGCAGTAGCGCCTGGAATGCCAACACCACGATGATGATCGGCAGCAGGTTGCGCAGGGCATGGGCCAATGCGTGGAGAAAATCCTTGAATTGCTCTACCAAGACCGACTCCCTGGCAATATCGGTTGGGCTATGGTGTCGCGGCTAGCGTTGGTGGCGCGATGCATCAGGCGGTTGGCCTGGGTGGCTGCCACACTATACCATCGGCCCATGACAGTTAGCAGGCGCTAATGCAGGCTCCATCTTGACCTATATCAACAGGGCACGGTGGCCGCGGACAGGAGAACGCGAATGAACATGACAGTGATCGTCGCTCTGGTGGTACTGGCACTGCTGGTGATCTACGGGGCCAGCATCTACAACCGCCTGGTGGCGCTGAAGAACCGCTACCAGAACGCCTTTGCCCAAATCGAGGTGCAGCTCAAGCGGCGTTATGATCTGATTCCCAACCTGGTCGAGACCGCCAAGGCCTATATGGCCCACGAGCGCGATACCCTGACCGCCGTGACCGAGGCGCGCAATGCTGCGCTTGCCGGGCTGAAGTCGGCGGCGGCAAGGCCAGGCGAGCCCGGCGCCATGGCCGAGCTGGCTGGTGCCGAAGGGGCCCTGGGTGCCGCCCTGGGGCGGCTCAACGTGGTGATGGAGGCCTACCCGGATCTGAAGGCGTCGGACAACATGCGCCAGCTCTCCGAGACCTTGACCAGCACCGAGAATCGCGTGGCCTTTGCCCGCCAGGCTTTCAACGATGCGGTCATGCAGTACAACACCTACAAGCAGAGTTTCCCGCCGGTGCTGCTGGCCGGCCCGTTGGGGCATCGCGAGGACGCGGCGCTGCTGGAGTTCGACGACAGCGCCGAGATTCAGGCGGCGCCACGCATCAGCTTCTGACGGCGCGCCGCAATGGATTTCTTCGGCGCTCAGGCACAAGCACGCCGCTTGACCCTGTGGTTGGTGTTTCTGCTGTTGGTGGCCGTGATCGGTATGGTGGTAGTGACCGTCCTGGTGGTGACCCTGGCAGTGGCACTGCTCGATGGCGGCCAGCCGGGAGCCGACCCGCTGGCCCTTGCCTTCGATCCGCTGCTGCTTGGCGGTGTGACCCTCGGGGTCCTGGCGGTGGTGTCGGCGGGCAGCCTGGCGCGCCACATGCAGCTACGCGCAGGCGGAGCGGCGGTGGCCGAGGCGCTGGGCGGCAGGCCGATCAACGCCGATACCCGTGACCCCGACGAGCGCCGCTTGCTCAACGTGGTCGAGGAGATGGCCATTGCCTCGGGGCTGCCGGTGCCACTGGTCTACGTGCTCGAAGAAGAAGGCATCAACGCCTTTGCCGCCGGGCACACACCGCAGGATGCCGCCATCGGCGTCACCCGTGGGGCCATCCAGAGCCTCTCGCGGGACGAGCTGCAGGGGGTCGTGGCCCATGAGTTCAGCCATGTGTTGCACGGTGACATGCGTCTCAACATGCGCCTGATTGCGCTGCTCTACGGCATTCTGGTGATCGGCCTGGTGGGGCGCATGTTGCTGCGTGGAACGGCGACCCGGCGCATGGTGCGCGGCTCGCGCCAGAACAATGCCCAGGTCGTGCTGCTGGGAGCGGGCCTGGCGCTGATGCTGGTGGGCTTCATCGGCACGCTGTGCGGCAATCTGATCAAGGCGGCAGTCAGCCGTCAGCGCGAGTTTCTCGCCGATGCCAGCGCTGTGCAGTACACCCGTAACCCGGCCGGCCTGGCCGGCGCCTTGAAGCGCGTGGCAGCGCACGCGCAGGGCTCCGAGCTGCGCGCGGCGCAAGCCGAGGAGTTCAGTCATCTCTACTTCGGTCGCGGTGTGTCCGGCCTGCGCGGATTGACCGCCACCCACCCGCCATTGGCGACCCGCATCCGCCGCCTCGAGCCCGAGTGGGACGGCGAGCTGCCCGAGCCGAGGCAGGCGCTGGACGACAGGACCGATGAAGCGCTGCAGGCGCTGCGGACGGCGACTGCAGCGACGGCTGCAGCGACGGCGACAGCGGCTGTTACCGGGAGCGCCTTTCTTGCCACCGGCGGGGGAGTGTCACAGCGAGTCGGCGAGCCGCGCGATGCCGATCTCGAGGGCGCCCGAGGGATCCTGGCCGAGATCGATCCTCGTCTGCTTGAGGCAGTTCACGAGCCCTATGCGGCACGCGCCGTCATCTACGGCATTCTGATGGGAGCGGAGCCCGAGAGCCGAACCCGACAGCGCGAGGCGCTGGTAGATGCTGCCATGCCGGAGGTGTTGGCGGAGCTTGAGCGTCTCGACCAACCGCTGCGCGACGTGCTGCCGGGTCAGCGACTGGCGCTGATCGAACTCTGTCTACCTATGCTGCGCCAGCTCTCGGTGGCCCAATATGCAAGACTGCACGAATGCCTCGAGCGCCTGATGGCCGCCGAGCATCGCCCCGGCGCCCTGCAGTGGGCGCTACACCGGCTGGTGACGGTGGGCAGCCAGGGGGCGACGTTACCGCGTGGTCGCCGCCTGCCGCTGGCGCAGGCTGGGGACGCGGTGGAGCTGCTACTGTCGAGCCTGGCTCTGGCAGGCAGCGACGAACAGGATCGGGCGAGAGCGGCCTTCGACAAGGCGGCCGAACGGTTGGACATGAACCTGACGCTGCGGCCGGAGCCGGCTTCGCCGCAGGCGCTCGACGACGCCTTGGCACGCTGCCGGCGGCTGGCGGACACCGAGCGAGCCCGGCTGCTCGATGCCATGCTCGACTGCGTGACGCACGACGGCCATGTGGCGCCGGAAGAAGCCCAACTGCTACGGGCCGTGGCCTGGTCGTTGGGGTGCCCGCTGCCGCTGGTCACCGTGCAGAATTGAGGCGGATGCGGGATCGTTTCTCGTTATCGTTGTCCAATCCCCAGGAGGGCAAGGCCCGGTGGCTTGCAGCAGCTGTCGGGCTCTGCTGGAATAGGGGCCTTTTGCTGGTCTCATATGGATGGGAGAAAGCCGATGGCCAAGACACCCTGGATTCCTGCCGCCGTGGCATTGACGCTAGCCCTTGGGCTGGCGGGCTGTGGCGACAATGGCGAAGAGGCTGACGCGACACCCCAGCCCGAAGAGCCGGCCACCGAGGCCGAGCCTGACATCGAGATGACGGAGGACGAGCCGGAGACGCCGCCACCGGCGGCCGAGGAAGAGGTGCCGACCGATGATGAGTCGTTGCCGGCCATCCCCGAAGAGGACGCCGCCGAGCTGGAAGCCAACGGAGAGATCGAGGCTGACGCCGAGACGCTGGGGGAGTCTCCGGTCGACACGCTCGAAGAGGGTGGTGCACTACCCGGTGAGCCGACCCGCTCCGACATCGATGCCATCATCGAGGACACCGAGCGTCGCTTCGAGGAGGCCCAGCGTCAGATCGACCAGCAGTTCGAGGAGGTGGAGCAGAGCCCACCCGCCCTGGAACCCGCGGAGAGCGACACCGATTTCAGCACCAGGCTTGCACCCATGGAAAACGGCGATGACCGCACATCTTCGGCCATCGAGCGCGAGGCGGAGCGCACCGGGGAGGTGACGCAGTCCGACATCGATGCCTGGCTCGAAGAGACCGAGCGCCGTTTCGAGGAAGCGCAGCGTCAGTTGGAGGCACAGTTCGAGGAAGCCGAGCGGCGTGAACCGGAAAGCGAGGCGCCGCGCTTCGAGATCGAGGACTGAACAGCCGGATCCGGAAAGGCTGCGGCTGGAAAGACGAAAAAGGCCCACTCGAACGAGTGGGCCTTTCGTCAGGCAGACATCAGGGCCAGCCGAGGACGAGCCTCAGTTGGCAATCCGGATGTTGGAGGCCTGAAGGCCCTTCTTGCCCTGGGTCACTTCGAAGGTCACCTTCTGACCGTCCTGCAGGGTCTTGAAGCCTTCAGCCTGAATTTCGGAGAAGTGTGCGAACAGGTCATCGCCGCCGTCGTCCGGAGAGATGAAGCCGTAGCCCTTGGTATCGTTGAACCACTTGACAGTGCCAGTTGCCATTGTCGATTTTCCTTGCTTACTGATTGATCGTACTGGGCACTCGGAATACCGGGGCCCGAAGTGCGTGGCAAGAGAAAAATGTGCGCTTCGGGTGTACCATGACTCGCCATGCTTGGCTCGCCTTGCAGCGTCACGTCTTTCCACTTTCAAGCCTACGCAGCGGAAGCCACTGGAGAAGGCGCTGTTTGCAGTGAGTCGCTCGCCCCAGGCTGGCCGCCCGCTCAATCCACTGTAGATAGAAAATTTCCTAGCGTCCAGAGAATCTATTGCCCTGCTTAGGCAATATTTAACGGAGTCCTTATATGGTCGATGCCCAGTTCTGGCCCTTTCTCATTGCCATCACGCTGCTGTCGATGAGCCCGGGGGTAGACACCCTGCTGGTCATCCGCAACACCGCCCGCGGCGGCACCCGCGATGGCGTGTTAACCAGCTTGGCCATCTGCTGCGGCCTGTTCGTGCATGCCACCATCTCGGCGCTGGGTATCTCGCTGATCCTGCTGCAATCGGCCTGGGCGTTCAGTGCACTGAAAATGGCCGGCGCAGCGTACCTTATCTGGCTGGGCATCAACGGCCTGCTGGCGGCGCGGCGTGGCACCGGACTGCCGCTGGGGGCGCGGCGTGGCACCGGACTGCCGCTGGGGGCCGTGCAGGGCGAGCGCCAGGCCGTGCCGCTATGGCGCCCGCTGCGCGAGGGACTGCTCTCCAACGTGCTCAACCCCAAGACCGTGGTCTTCTACATGGCCTTTCTGCCTCAGTTCATTGCACCGACCGATCCGGCGCTGCTCAAGTCGCTGTGGTTGGCCGGGGTGCATTTCGTCATTGCCAACGTATGGCAGATCGCCATCGTCTTCATGGTCGGCAGTGCGGGGCGCTGGCTGGGCAGCCGTCTCTTTGCGCGGGCGCTCAATGGGGCAACGGGCGCGGTGCTGGTTCTTTTCGGTGTCAGGCTGGCGCTGGAACGGCAGCCAGCCTGATTCCGTGTCGGTGGTGGTTGGCTCGACGGCTCAGTTACGGGCCAGCAGGGAGGCGTCGTAGCGTACCGTCTTCTCCGCCTGGCTGAGCATCGACACGCCCTCGCTGCTGCCACCGTTGGCCAGGCTCTCGAAGATCACCCGGTAGGAGAGCACCGCCTGTACGTAGTCGCGGGTCTCGCGGAAGGGGATCGCTTCGACGAACAGGTCGAACTCTTCCGGCGCGTCGCGCAGCCAGCGGTCCACCCGGCCAGGGCCGGCGTTGTAGGCCGCGGCGGCGGCCAGGCGGTTGCCGCGGTAGCGGTTGGTCATGTCGCGAATGTAGGTACTGCCCAGGCGAATGTTGAGCTCGGGGTCGAGTACGCCATAGGGACCCGGGTCACTGATGCCGAGCTGGCGGCTGAGCTGGGTGGCGGTGCCCGGCATGATCTGCATCAGGCCGCGGGCGCCGGCCGGTGACAGCGCCACCGGATTGTAGGCGCTCTCACGACGGGCGATGCCCATCAGCAGGAAGGGGTCGACCCCGGTCTGCCGTCCCCAGTGGAGGAAATGCTCGCGATAGGCTTCGGGGAAACGCCAGTCAAGCGCGTCCCACAGCTGGGCGGTGATGGTGGTCTGCACCAGCCGTGCATGCCAGCCTCGGCGTTGGGCATAGTCGGCCAGTGCTCTGACCTCGCGCGGCGAGGCGGTGGCCACCGCATGCAGCCATTCGCTGTTGGCCAACCCATCCTCACCGATGCGCAGCAGGGCTTCGGTGCGCTGTACCGCTGGCCAGCGGGCCACCTCTGCTCGGTAGCTCTCGTCGAAGTTGCTGCGCTCCAGGTTCAGCGAGTAGGGGCGTCCGATGCGATCCGCAGCGGCGAAGCCGAAGAAGTTGCGCCCCTGGGCGGCCTGCGCGTAGGCCACTTCGGCCCGCTCGCTGTCACCCAACTGCTCATGAGCGCGTGCCTTCCAGTACTGCCAGCGGCTGTTGTCACGGCTGTCCTCGGGCAGCATCTCCACCCAATCGAGGACACCGGCCCAGTCTCGGTTGGCCAGGGCGTGGCGAATGCGCAACTCCAGGACCCGCGTGGTAGCGATGCGCGGCAGGGCCTCGTCGACCCAGTACATGTTGTGATCGATGCCACGCACCAGTGAGTAGAAGGCCAGATCTTCCTCGATGGCGTGGCGATGGCGCTCCTCGATCGGAAGGTGCGGGGCAATCTTGCGCCACGCCTCGTAGGCGGCTTCGGTATCGGCACGGGTGAAGCCGTGCATGGCCGAGACGAACAGCGGACCGCTGCCACGGCACTCGGGGCCGATGCAGGAGGGGACGCGGGTGACGTCGGCGTAGCTGCGCTGCAGGCGCTCCACGGCGTCGATGCCATCCTGCCAGCGGCTGCCCAACAGACGGCCCAGATAGCTGACAAGGCCGGTTTCTCCCTGCTCCCAGGCCAGCATCTTGCGCTCCCAGATATCGAGCTCGCTGATTTCGCCGTTGGCGCGCAGGCGGTCGAACAGGGTGTCGCAGGCCGATGGTTGGGAGTTGCCGACGTGCCACAGCTGGCGGCCACCTTCGGCGGCGGCCTGGGGATCGCTGCCAAGTAGCGCCGTGTAGTAGTAGCACTGCCGTTCGGTGCCGCTGGGCTCGCCATCGGCTACGGCAAGCAGGCTGCCGAAACGCCCGGCGGCGCCATAGCGGGCGATCGCCTGGCCGCGCATCCAGTCGGCCACGGGGGCGCCCCGGTGGCGCTCGATGAACTCGAGTATCTGGCCAGGCTCGGCCTGGGGCAGGCGGCTGCGCAGGCGATGGTACTCCACATAGCCCTCCAGCACATGACCGCTGATGCCGGCCTGGTCGATGCGATCCCATTGATGGTTGCGCGCGGCCTCCAGTGCCGTGCGCATGGCGCTGTCGCTGGGCTGGGCATGCGCGGTGACGGAAAAGCTCAAGGCCGCCGCGGTGAGCAGGGCGGCCGCGCGGTGCAAGGGGAAAAGATGGCGCATGTTTGAACGGCCTCCGGAAGGGCGGTGACGAACCTCTGTATCCTGGCCCATTGGAGCCGTTTTGAGTAGACCGTGTGGTCGCTTTCTCGTTCAGCGCATCTCACGTTCCGTCATCGGAACGCTTGTCTCGCCGACGGGCGGCGTCTAGTCTGCGAAACTGGATCAAACGCTTGTTGGAGGGCGTGGGTGTTGGAGGCAAATGAGTGTTGGAGAATAGAGTGAGCGCATCTGACGAGTCGCGCCAGGAAGCTGTCGCGGCACAGCGAAGTCCCGAACGCTGGCGAGCCGGCCTGTCCCGCTTCGTCAATGTCATACCGCATACCCGGGAGCTGGGTCTCGAGGTGCTGGAAGTCGCACCGCCGCGGGTGCACATGCGCCTGCCCTGGCGCGACGAGCTGCTGGGCGACACCGAGCGCGGGCTGGTGCACGGCGGGGTGCTGACCATGCTGCTCGACACCGTATGCGGCTCGGCAGTGCTGTGTGGGCTGCCGTCGCCGGAGGTCTGCCCCACCCTCGATCTGCGGGTCGATCACTATCGCCCGGCCCTGGCCGGCCAGCCGATCATGGCCGAGGCCCGTGTGCTGCGAGTGACCGGCGCCATGGTCTTCACTGAAGGGACGCTGTGGCAGGACCCGCAGCGGCCCATCGCCCGCGGCATCGGTAACTTCGTACGGCTCGGGCCGCGCAATACGCCGGCGGGTTTCGCCGAGGCGCTGTTCGGGGAGGACGACCATGCCTGAAGGATTTCACGACGTGGCCTGGCTGGCCAGGACACGCGCCGAAGGAGATGTCGCCGCCTGGCTCGAGCGGCTGCCCTATGCCCGTTACATCGGCGTCACGGCAACGCCGGACGCTGCCGGCGACGGCCTGATCTTTCATCTCGAACCGCGTGAGCACAACGTCGGCAACGTGCTGCTGCCGGCGCTGCATGGCGGCGTGGTGGCGGCCTTCATGGAAACCGCGGGCACCCTCGACCTGATGCTCTCGGCCAGGGAGCCGCGCCTGCCCCGTGTCGTCGACTTCTCCATCGACTATCTGCGCACCGCCCGGGTGGTGATCACCCATGCCAGATGCCAGCTGCTGCGCGAGGGGCGTCGACTGGCCAACGTTCAGGTCACGGCCTGGCAGGAAGCGGAGGACCAGCCGGTGGCTACCGCACGCCTGCACCTGGTGCTGGGGGCGCCGGAGCCCAACGACGCTTGAAAAGCGGGATGTGGACCCCATATCGCTGAACAGTTCAGTAGCGGCGGTGCGCCGGGCACCGCCGTGGGTTCACGCGATGAGGTAATCGATCCATGTCCACGACCGCTCACGAGGAAACCCTCGGCTTCCAGACCGAGGTGAAGCAGCTGCTGCACCTGATGATCCACTCCCTGTACTCCAATCGGGAGATCTTCCTGCGCGAGCTGATTTCCAACGCCGCCGACGCCTGCGACAAGCTGCGTTATGCCGCGCTGGACAACGACGCCCTGTACGAGGGCGACAGCGAGCTGCGCATCGAGATCGAGCATGACGAGAAGGCACGTACCGTGACCTTGCGCGACAACGGCATCGGGATGAGCCGCGAGGAGGTGATCAAGAACCTGGGCACCATCGCCCGCAGCGGTACTGCCGAGTTCCTCAAGCAGCTCTCCGGCGAGCAGCAGAAGGATGCCCGCCTGATCGGTCAGTTCGGCGTCGGTTTCTACTCCAGCTTCATCGTTGCCGACGAAGTCACGGTGCGCAGCCGTAAGGCGGGCAGTGACAAGGCCGAGGGCGTCGAGTGGCGTTCCAAGGGCGAGGGCGAGTTTACCGTCGCTGACCTCGAGCGCGAGGTGCACGGCACCGAGATCGTCCTGCACCTGAAAAAGGACGCCAAGGAGTTCGCCGACGACTTCCGCCTGCGCAGCCTGGTACGCAAGTACTCCGACCACATCGAGGTGCCGGTGCGCATGCCCAAGGTCGAGACCGCCAGGGATGACGAGGGCAACGAGATCGAAGGCAGCGAGGTCACCACCTGGGAGACCGTCAACGAAGCCACCGCGCTGTGGGTGCGCTCCAAGGGCGAGATCTCCGACGATGAGTACAAGGCCTTCTACAAGCACGTGGCCCATGATTTCAGCGATCCGCTGACCTGGAGCCACAACAAGGTCGAGGGCAAGCTCGAATACACCAGCCTGCTCTACGTGCCGGGGCGCGCGCCGTTCGATCTTTATGAGCGCGACGGCTCCCGCGGCGTGAAGCTCTACGTCCAGCGCGTCTTCATCATGGACGACGCCGAGCAGTTCCTGCCGCTCTACCTGCGCTTCGTCAAGGGCGTGCTCGACACCCGGGAGCTGTCGCTCAACGTCTCCCGCGAACTGCTGCAGCAGGATCCCAAGGTCGAGAAGATCAAGAGCGCGCTGACCAAGCGTGCGCTGGACATGCTCAAGAAGCTGGCCAAGGACCAGGAGGCCTACCAGACCTTCTGGAACGTGTTCGGCAGCGTGCTCAAGGAGGGCCCGGCGGAAGACTTCGCCAACCGCGAGAAGATCGCCGCCCTGTTGCGCTTCGCAAGCACCCACACCGACAGCGCCACCCAGGACCAGTCGCTTGCCGACTACGTCGCGCGCATGAAGGAAGGGCAGGAGAAGATCTACTACATCGTCGCCGATGGCTTCAACGCGGCGAAATCGAGCCCGCACCTGGAAATCTTCCGCAAGAAGGGCATCGAGGTACTGCTGTTGCACGACCGCATCGACGAGTGGCTGATGAGCCATCTGCACGAGTTCGAAGGCAAGCGCTTCGTCGACGTGGCCAAGGGTGAGCTCGACCTCGGCGAGATCGAGGGCGAGGAAGAGAAGAAGGCTCAGGAGCAGACCGCCAAGGCCAAGGAGGCGCTGGTCAAGCGGGTCAAGGAGGCGCTGGGCGACGCCGTGCAGGAGGTCAAGGTGACCCACCGGCTAACCGACTCGCCGGCCTGCGTGGTGCTGCCGGAGCACGAGATGGGCTTCCAGATGCGCCGTATCATGGAGGCCGCCGGGCAGAAGATGCCCGAGGTCAAGCCGATCCTCGAGCTCAACCCGAGCCATGCCCTGGTGGAGCGGCTCGAGGCCGCCGAGGGCGAGCGCTTCGGGGATCTGGCGCTGGTACTGCTCGACCAGGCGATCATCGCCGAAGGCGGCCACCTCGACGATCCGGCGGCCTACGTACGCCGTCTCAACTCGCTGTTGACCGCCTGACATAAGGCTGACGACATAGCACTTTGGGCCGCTTTCGGGCGGCCTTTTCGTATCTATTCGCGTCTTCCCGCCCTCTCTTGACGTAAGCGTCAGCAAGCTTTTTTTTTCGCAATTTCAGCTGGATAGTATTGCCCACGTACCGGCAGGAAAGGACGGCACTGCTGTTGTGCATCGCAGTAAGGTCAGGTATGAATAGTCGGATTGCCTAACCAGAAAGTTCAATAACCATAAAGGGAGATCCAACGTGAAGATTGGTGCACCCAAGGAGCTCGCCACGGGAGAAGCGCGCGTCGCGCTCACCCCTGACAGTGCACAGCTCATACAGAAGCTTGGACACGAGTGTTTGATAGAAACCGGGGCCGGCGTTGCCGCCGGCTTCGACGACGAGGCCTACCGGGCCGTCGGCGTCAGTGTGGCGGAGAGTGCCGAAGCGCTGTGGCGCGACGCCGAGATCGTGATCAAGGTGCGCGAGCCGAGCGAGGCGGAAGCCGACCTGCTACGCGAGGGTCAGACCCTGATCAGCTTCTTCTGGCCGGCCCAGAACGAGGCGCTGCTGGAGCGCTGTCGCGCCCAGGGCGCGACCGTGATCGCCATGGACATGGTGCCGCGGATCTCGCGGGCCCAGAAGATGGACGCGCTCTCCTCCATGGCCAATATCGCCGGCTACCGGGCGGTGATCGAGGCGGGCAACAATTTCGGACGCTTTTTCACCGGCCAGGTCACCGCAGCGGGCAAGGTGCCGCCGGCCAAGGTGCTGGTCATCGGCGCCGGTGTGGCCGGCCTTGCCGCCATCGGCACGGCGACCAGCCTGGGGGCCGTGGTGCGCGCCTTCGACGTACGCCCCGAAGTGGCCGAGCAGATCGAGTCCATGGGCGCCGAGTTCCTGTTCCTCGACTTCGAGGAGGCCCAGGACGGCTCCGGCACCGGCGGTTACGCCGCACCCTCCAGCCCCGAGTTCCGCGAGAAGCAGCTGGCGCTGTTCCGCGAGCAGGCCCCCGAGGTCGACATCGTCATCACGACTGCGCTGATCCCGGGTCGTCCGGCGCCCAAGCTGTGGCTCGAGGACATGGTCAAGGCGATGAAACCGGGTTCGGTGATCGTCGATCTGGCCGCCGAGAAGGGCGGCAACTGCGACCTTACCGTGCCGAACGAGAAGGTGGTCACCGACAACGGCGTGACCATCGTCGGTTACACCGACTTCCCGTCGCGCATGGCGACCCAGTCGTCGCTGCTCTACGCCACCAACATTCGTCACATGCTCACCGATCTGACGCCGGAGAAGGACGGCGCCATCGCGCATGACATGGAAGACGACGTGATTCGCGGCGCCACCGTGACGCACCAGGGCGAGATCACCTTCCCGCCGCCGCCGCCCAAGGTGAAGGCCATTGCCGCGGCCAAGCCCAAGGAGAAGGTCAAGGAGCCGACGCCCGAGGAGAAACGCGCGGCGGAGCTTGCCACCTTCAAGGAGCAGACCAAGCGTCAGGTCACGCTGCTCGGCATCGGCGGGGCGCTGATGCTGCTGCTCGGGCAGATCGCCCCAGCCTCGTTCATGCAGCACTTCATCGTCTTCGTGCTGGCCTGCTTCGTCGGTTTCCAGGTGATCTGGAACGTCAGCCACTCGCTGCATACGCCGCTGATGGCGGTGACCAATGCCATCTCCGGCATCATCGTGCTCGGTGCCGTGCTGCAGATCGGTTCGGGTAACTGGATCGTGGTGCTTCTGGCGGCGATCTCGGTATTGATCGCCACCATCAACATCGTGGGCGGCTTCCTGGTGACACGCCGGATGCTGGCCATGTTCCAGAAATCCTGAGCGGCGGAGTGACGAACATGTTAGGACAAGGTTTTGTTTCCGCCGCGGCCATCGCGGCAAGCATACTTTTCGTGCTCTCCCTGGGCGGGCTGAGCAATCAGGAGAAGGCCAAGCGGGCGGTATGGTACGGCATCGTCGGTATGGCGGTGGCGGTGCTGTTCACCGCCTTCGGCCCCGGCATCGGCAACTACTGGCTGATGATCCCGATGATCGTGATCGGCTCGGTGATCGGCTGGAAGGTGGCCAAGCAGGTGGCCATGACCGAGATGCCGCAACTGGTGGCGGCGCTGCACAGCTTCGTCGGCCTCGCCGCGGTGTTCGTGGCCTGGAACGCCGATCTCGAACGGCGCCGAGTGCTGGCCGCCCAGGCGCTGGATACCGCGCATCAGGAGTTCTCTGCCTTCGCCGCCCTGGTGGCGACCAAGGCGCCGGACGAGCTCACCTTCCTGCAACTGGAGGTGGTCTTCGCCATCTTCATCGGCGCGGTGACCTTCACCGGCTCGGTGGTCGCCTTCGGCAAGCTGGCCGGCAAGGTCGACGGCAAGCCGCACAAGCTGCCCGGCGGCCATCTGCTCAACGCCGGGGCCGCGGCGGTCTGTCTGCTGCTGGCAGTGCTCTATCTCAACGGGGCCGGTTTCTGGACGCTGCTGCTGCTCGCGGCACTGTCGTTCTTCATCGGCTGGCACCTGATCATGGGCATCGGCGGCGCCGACATGCCGGTGGTGGTGTCGATGCTCAACAGCTACTCCGGCTGGGCGGCGGCGGCCATCGGCTTCACGCTCTCCAACGACCTGCTGATCGTCACCGGCGCGCTGGTGGGCTCTTCGGGGGCGATTCTCTCCTACATCATGTGCAAGGCGATGAACCGCAACTTCGTCAGCGTCATCCTGGGCGGCTTCGGCGGCACCCAGGGCCCGGCCGCCGAGATCGAGGGCGAGCAGGTGGCCATCGACGCCGCGGGCGTGGCCAGCACGCTCAACAACGCCGACAGCGTGGTCATCGTGCCGGGCTACGGCATGGCCGTTGCCCAGGCCCAGAACGCCGTGAGCGAACTGGTGCGCAAGCTGCGTTCCGCCGGCAAGGAGGTGCGTTTCGCCATCCACCCGGTGGCCGGGCGCCTGCCAGGGCACATGAACGTGCTGCTGGCCGAGGCCAGGGTGCCCTACGATATCGTGCTGGAGATGGACGAGATCAACGACGACTTCCCCAAGACCGACGTGGTGATCGTCATCGGCTCCAACGACATCGTCAACCCGGCGGCCCAGGACGACCCCAACAGCCCGATCGCCGGCATGCCGGTACTCGAGGTGTGGAAGTCCAGCGTGGTGTTCGTCTGCAAACGAGGCCAGGGTACCGGCTACTCCGGCATCGAGAATCCGCTGTTCTACAAGGAGAACACGCGGATGTTCTACGGCGACGCCCGGGAGAGCATCGACTCCCTGCTATCGCTGATCGACTGAGTCGGTCGCGGGAGTGTCATCCCGCACCGAACGTTGGTATGAATGCCCCCGAAAGGGGGCATTCTTCGTTACACTCAGGGCAATTTCATCCGTTCCATCGACCGATTTCGCGGGGCAGACATGGCAGACGAACCCATGCGGGTAGCAGTTCTGGGGGGCGGCAGCTTCGGTACCGCGCTGGCGAGCATCGCCGCCGACAACGGGGCCAGGGTGTGCCAATGGCTGCGGGACCCGCAGCTTGCGGAGCAGATCAATCGGGAGCATCGCAATTCACGCTACCTGCCGGACTACGCCATCAACCCGGCGGTGCGCGCCTCGAGCGACATGCAGGCCGTGCTCGAAGGGGCCGAGCTGGTGCTGGTGGCGATTCCCTCGAAGGCCTTTCGCGACGTGGTGCGCCAGGCGCGGCCCTGGCTCAACGCCGACCAGATCCTGGTCAGCACTACCAAGGGAATCCAGGAGGAAGGCTTCAAGCTGATGAGCCAGATCCTCGAGGAGGAGACCGGCTTTGCCCATATCGGCGTGATTTCCGGGCCCAATCTGGCCACCGAGATCGCCCAGAAGCAGCTCACCGCCACCGTGGTGGCCAGCGACGATGCACTGACCCGCACCCGCGTTCAGCAGGCGCTGAGCTGTGACTACTTTCGCGTCTACGCCAGCAATGACCGCTACGGTGTGGAGCTGGGCGGCTCGCTGAAGAACATCTATGCCATCGCCGCCGGCATGGCCGCGGCGCTGGGCATGGGCGAGAACACTCGCAGCATGCTGATGACCCGGGCGCTGGCCGAGATGGGGCGTTTCGCCGTCAGCCTCGGGGCCAACCCCATGACCTTTCTGGGGCTGGCTGGGGTGGGCGATCTGATCGTGACCTGCTCCTCGCAGCTCTCGCGCAACTATCGCGTGGGCTATGCCCTGGGCCAGGGCAAGAACCTGGACGAGGCGGTCGAGTCGCTGGGACAGGTGGCCGAGGGGGTCAACACGGTGCGCCTGGTGCGCGACAAGGCGCGCAAGGACGGCGTCTACATGCCGCTGGCCGAGGGGTTGTATCAAGTGCTGTTCGAAGGCGTGCCCGCACGGGAGATGGCGCGCATGCTGATGCGCGGCGAGCAGAGCAGCGACGTGGAGTTCGTGCTGCCGCGGGAGGCCGTGCAGCAGGCCCATCGGCGCGTCGAAGCGGGCGAGGAGAAGCCATGACGTCGCGCCTGTATGTCATGCGCCACGGCGAAGCCGGTCCGGGTCGGCCGGACCACGAGCGCGAACTGACCGCCCGCGGCCACGCCGAGGCCGGGCGCATGGCCGAATGGTTCTCACGGCAGTCGCTGGAAGGCGCCCGGCTCTTCAGCAGCCCCTACCGGCGCGCCCGGCAGACGGCGGTTCACGTCGCCGGGGCGCTTGGCATCGATGCCGTGGAACTCCCCATCATCACCCCCGACGACTCGCCCGGCGCCGTGTGCGACTGGCTGCTGGACATGAGCGATGGCCGGCCCATCGTGCTGGTCAGCCACATGCCGCTGGTAGGGTTGCTCACCGGGCAACTGGTGGATGGGTGCTCCGACCGCGGCCTCGCTTTTCCCACCGCCGCGGTGGCCGAGCTCGAGAGCGAGGTATGGGCGGCAGGGTGCGCCCGGCTGCTGCGCTTCATGGCACCCCACGACCTCTTCTGAGTCAGCTGTGTCTGAAAAGTCGCCGAGCGAAGGCCAGACAAGGCAAAAATCAGCGAAAAGACGGAGTTTACGAGGTGTAAATGAGTACTTTGAGCTGATTTTTAACGCTGTATGGCCAAGCGCAGGCAGTTTTCAGACATAGCTAGATCCAGCCGATGACTTTCAGGGCAAATACCCCCAGGGTGATGGTCACGCTGGCCATCAGCGTGGTCAGGGCGATGATGTTGGCCGAGAGGGCCGCATTGCCGCCCATCGCCTTGGTCATGACGAAGGCCGCGGCCGCCGTCGGGCTGGCGAAGAACAGGAACAGAACGCCCAGTTCGCGTCCCTCGAAGCCGACCAGCCAGGCAGCGAGAATCGCGACCACGGGCAGGGTGATCATCTTCATCAAGCTGGCGCCCATGGCCAGGCTGCCCGAGGCCCTGATCGAACCCAGCGACAGGGTGGCGCCGATGCAGATCAGCGCCAGTGGCAGCGTCAGCGAGGCGAAGTACTGTCCCGAGGTCATCGCCCAGCCGGGCAGGCGCAGCTCCAGCGCCGCTACCGGGATGGCGGCGACCACGGCAAGGATCAGCGGATTGCGGGCGATATGGCTGGCGATGCTGCGCCAGTCTGCGCTCTTGCCTTCCTGATAGGTGGCCAGCACGATGACCGAGAAGGCGTTGTAGGTCAGGATCACCACACCGAGCAGCAGGCCGCCGGCGGAAAGCCCGTAGTCGCCGTACATGCCGGCCGCCAGCGCCAGGCCGACGATGCCGCAGTTGCCGCGAAACGCGCCCTGTACGTAGACGCCGCGGTCGGCATAGGGCACGCGCAGAATGGCCCAGCCCCAGGAGAGCAGGAAGCTGCCTAGCGTGGCCAGGGCGAAGAAGGCCAGCATGGCGGGGTTGAGCGTGGTATCCAGGTCGGCGCGAATGATACTGAGGAAGATCAGCGTCGGCATGGTGGCCTTGAACACCAGGCTCGAGGCGGTGGAGATGAAGGCCTGATCGATCCAGCCCAGGCGCTTCAGGCCCAGGCCGATGAAGACCATGGCGAAGACCGGCAGGGTGATCTCCAGGGTAGCGAAAAAGAGTTCGTATAGGCCCATGTCAGCGTGCGAGCCACAGGCCGACGACGATGGCGACGGTCACGGTGACGAAGAACACACGGTTGCGCGTACGAGTATCGCGAGGGGAGCGAGGCATGACGGGACTCCAGAACAGGGCGAACGGTATGAAGCGGAGGTCGACTTGGCGGAATAGAGTAAACCCGTTAGCCTGCTATCGCCACTGCCGGCCAGCTCCGACTCCGGATTCTCCTCATGACTGAACGTTCCACCGCTTCGCGACCGCGCCTGGTCTTCGCACACGCCAACGGTTTTCCCGGCATGAGCTACCGTAGCCTGCTGGCTCCCTTGCATGAGCGCTTCGACATTCACCCCGTCGACCGCCTGGGTCATCATCCCGACTACCCGGTCGGCGCCAACTGGCTGGCGTTGCGCGATGAGCTGCTCGAGCACGTGCTCGACGATGACAGCCCCGTCGTCGGTGTGGGGCACTCCATGGGCGGCGTGCTGATGGCCATGGCGGCGGAGCATGCGCCGCAGCGCTTTCGCTGCGTGGTGATGCTCGACCCGCCGTTGATGCTGGGACTCGATGCCTGGAGCATGAAGGTGGCCAAGCGCTTTGGCTTCGTCGACCGGGTCACGCCGGCGGGCAAGAGCCACGGTCGCCGGGCATCCTGGCCCGACCGTGAGGCGATGGCCAATCACTTGCGTCGTCGCGGCCTGTTCCGCCGTTTTACCCCTGAAGCCCTGTACGACTATGTGGAAGGTGGCACGCGGCTACGTGACGACGGCGGTGCCGAACTGATCTACGACCCGGCGATCGAGACCGAGATATTCCGCAACCTGCCCGATCACCTGACGCGCCTGCCGCGCCGGCTCAGAATTCCCTTCGGCGTGCTGGTCGGCAGCGACTCCGATCTGATCACGCCCAGGCGGCGCCGCCGGCTGGCTGCCCACGGCATTCCGCTGGCACCGGTGCCGGGTACCCATATGTTTCCCATGGAGCACCCCGAGGAGACGCGGCAGGCGCTGCTGGCGATGCTCGACGAACTGCTGGAGGGTGAGGTATGAGCGAGGCGCAACCCCTGACCCTGGCAGGCGGTCGCCTGGCGGCACTCGCCTGGGGCGAGCCGAGCGCACCCACCTGGCTGGCACTGCACGGCTGGCTGGACAACGCCGCGAGCTTCTCCCGCCTGGCACCGCTGCTGTGCGCTGGGCTCGGTGTGCGCATCGTGGCGCTGGACTTCTCCGGTCACGGCCATTCGCGGCATGGGGAAGGCGACTACGCCCTGTGGGACTACTGCCACGACCTGCTGGATGCTGCCGACGAGCTGGACCTCGGGCGCGTGAGTGTGTTGGCCCACTCCATGGGAGCGGGAGTGGCCTGTCTCACCGCGGCGGCGCTGCCGGAGCGCATCGAGCGACTGGTCCTGATCGATGGTCTGGGCGCCGTCACCACGTCTGCCGAGGAGAGCGCCGCTCAACTGCGCAAGGGGTTGCGTGCCGCCAGACGCCCGAGGTCGGCGGCGCCGCGCTATCCTGATAGCAGTACCGCCGTGGCGGCACGTGTGGCCGGTGGCGTGACACCGATCGATGCCGAAACCGCGACGCCGCTGGTGGAGCGCAACCTGATGTGGGAGGCCGATGGCCACGTGCGTCTGCGTACCGATGGCAGGCTGCTGTGGCCTTCACCGCTGCGCCTGAGTCCGGAGCAGGTGTTGGCCCTGCTCGGCGCGATCCAGGCGCCGGTGCTGTTGATCGAGGGCGAGAAGGGCATACTGGCCGAACGTGAGAACGCCCAGGCGGCGCGTGCGGCAGTCCCTCATCTGATGCGACAGGTATTGCCGGGCGGACACCATCTACATCTGGAGCCTGACAGCGTGGCCGCGGTGGCGCGAGCCATCGAGACGTGGCTGGAACCGCGTCGAACATGATCCCGGGAGAGGTGAGATGAGCAGCAGTCAGGTGGTGGAACAGGGCAAGCGCGTGGCGCTGACGCTGGGCAGCGGCGGGGCGCGCGGCTACGCCCATATCGGCGTGATCGAGGTGCTCGAGGCGCGGGGATACGAGATCGCTGCCATCTCCGGCTGCTCCATGGGTGCGGTCATCGCCGGTGTCCATGCCGCGGGGCAGCTCGAGGCCTATCGTGACTGGGTCTGCAAGCTCGACTACTTCGACGTGCTCAAGCTGGTCGACGTCACCTGGAGCCCGATGGGGGCGATGCGGGCCAGCAAGGTGATGAGCAAACTCGAAGAGCTCATCGGCGACATCCAGATCGAGGAGCTGCCGATCCCGCTGACCACCGTCGCCACCGATCTGGCGCGGCAGCGTGAGGTGTGGTTCCAGTCGGGCCCGCTGCTGCGTGCGATCCGTGCCTCCATCGCCATACCGGGGGTCATCACGCCGGTGCACATCGGCGACAGCACCCTGGTGGACGGCGGCCTGCTCAACCCGCTGCCGATCACGCCGACGGTATCGTCTCATGCCGATATGATGCTGGCCGTCAACGTCACCGCCCACAGCGCCCGGCCGGTGACGCTGAACGATCTGATGCCCACCGAAGAGCAGGAGATGGTGGAAGCGCAGGCCGTGGCCAAGGGCTGGATGGACGTGCGCGGTGCCACGCGCTGGCTATTCGAAGGGTTCGGCGCTGCGGATCAGGAAGCCAGTATGGCGGACGGCAAGAGCGAGCGCGCGTCCAACGGGCGACGGGCCTGGGGCCGGCTCGACATGATCCTGGCCTCTTTCGACATCACCCAGGCGTCGCTGGCCAAGTACAAGATTGCAGGCTATCCCCCAGATGTGCTGATCGAGGTGCCCAAGACGGTATGCGGGGCCTTCGAGTTTCACCGCGCCGAGGCGCTGATTCGCCTGGGGCGTCACCTTGCCATGGAAGCGCTGGACCGCTACGAGGGGCGCACGCATACCGGCCACGGCGGTTCTGCCGGTATTATTGTCGAGCCGCCGCAGATGCCGGTCGACCGCGAGTCGGGAGGTGGGCAGGCAAGCTAGAAGGCTTGCCCACGGCGGCGCAACAGTACATAAACGGCGCCGGTGCCGCCATCGCTGTCCCGCGCCGAGCAGAACGCCAGCACCGTCGGCCATTCGCGCAGCCAGGTGTTGACGTGGCTCTTGATCACCGGGTAATCCGCCGTGCTGCCCCACGCCTTGCCGTGAACCACCAGCACGCAGCGCATGCGACTGCCCACCGCCTCCTTGAGAAAGCTTTCCAGCTCCAGACGCGCCTCGTCGAGGCTGTAGCCGTGCAGATCCAGCCCTGCTTCCCAGGCGATCTGGCCGCGCTTCAGCTGGCTGCGGGTGCGGTAGGGCAGGTCGGGCAGAGCGAAGTCGAGGAATTCCGAAGGGCGCACCGGCTCCACACGGCCATCGCTGGTGCGACTGGCGCTTTCCGCCGTATCGGCTGCCACCGCCGCAGCGCGACGTTCCGCTGCCGCCGGGTCGCGACGCTTGGGCCGCCCCGGGTCGGCACGATTGACGGCAATGCGGCGCACGCCGGCCTCGCGCAGCGCCTGGCGAAAGGCGTTGCTGTCGTCGTCATCGTCGTCGGGCGGGCGGCGTTGGCTCATGCGGGGCTCGGGTGGTGTCGTCGAGCGGCCAGTATAACGGCCTGAGCGCGGCTGTGAACCGCCAGTCGCCGCGGGTACAATCGGGTCATCGAACCCAACCGACTGTGCAGGACCTTACGTGGCCTACTCCACCGATTCCCGCTCGACCCTGACCCTGGACGACGAGGCGCTGTGTCGCGACCTCCTCACGCTGCGCGACTACCTGCGCTGGGCCGCCAGCGAATTCCACCTGGCCGGCCTGCACCACGGCCACGGCACCGACTCCCCCTGGGACGAAGCCGTGGCGCTGACGCTGGGTGCCTTGCACCTGCCCTGGAACGTCGATCCCGCGGTGCTCGACGCACGCCTGCTGCCCGTGGAGCGGGCGCGTATCGTCGCGCTGGTGCGTGAGCGCATCACCACGCGCCGGCCGCTGCCCTATCTGCTGGGCGAGGCGTTCTTCGCCGGTTTTGCCTTCGACGTCGACGAGCGGGTGCTGATACCGCGTTCGCCCATCGCCGAGCTGATCGAGAGTGGCTTCGCCGCCTGGTTCCCCGAGGAGCCACCGGCGCGGGTGCTGGATCTGTGCACCGGTTCGGGCTGCATCGGCATCGCCGCGGCGCTGCACCTGCCCACCTGCGAGGTGGACCTTTCCGACATCAGCACCGACGCCCTGGCCGTGGCCAGGCAGAACATCCAGCGCCACGACCTGGGCGCGCGGGCGCGGGCGGTGCTCTCCGACCTGTTCGAGGGGCTGGCCGGCCAGCGCTATGATCTGATCGTCTCCAACCCGCCTTACGTGGATGCCCGCGATCTTGCCACCATGCCCGCCGAGTATCGTCACGAGCCGGCGCTGGCGCTTGGCGCCGGGGCCGACGGCCTCGACATCGTGCGCCGTATTCTGCGCGAAGCGCGGCGCTACCTGACCGATCACGGCGTGTTGATCGTCGAGGTCGGCAACTCCGACCGTCATCTGGAAGCAGCCTTCCCCGAGGTGCCTTTCCTGTGGCTCGACTTCGAGCGCGGCGGGCAGGGCGTGTTCGCCCTCACCGCCGCGGAACTCGACGCCCATGCGGCGTCCTTCGCCTGATCCAACCCTACGATATCGGGAGGCACGCCCATGTCCGGCAATACCTTCGGCAAGCTGTTTACCGTCACCACCTTCGGCGAGAGCCACGGCCCGGCGCTAGGCGCCATCGTCGACGGCTGCCCGCCGGGGCTGCCGCTCAGCGAAGCCGATCTGCAGCACGACCTCGACCGCCGTCGTCCCGGCACCTCGCGGCATACCACCCAGCGTCGCGAGCCCGATCAGGTGCGCATCCTCTCCGGGGTGTTCGAGGGTGTGACCACCGGTACCGCCATCGGCCTGTTGATCGAGAACACCGACCAGCGCTCCAAGGATTACGGCAACATCAAGGACCAGTTCCGTCCCGCCCACGCCGACTATACCTATCACCACAAGTACGGCGTTCGGGACTATCGCGGCGGCGGTCGTTCCAGCGCCCGGGAAACCGCCATGCGCGTGGCTGCCGGGGCGATTGCCAAGAAGTACCTGGCCAACCAGGGCATCAGCGTGCGCGGCTACATGAGCCAGCTCGGCCCGCTGGAGATCGCCTTCAAGCAGTGGGAGTCGGTCAACGACAATCCCTTCTTCTGTCCCGACCCCGAGCGCGTACCCGAACTCGAGGCCTTCATGGACCAGCTGCGGCGCGATCAGGACTCGGTAGGTGCCAAGATCACCGTGGTGGCCGAAGGGCTGCCGCCGGGGCTGGGCGAGCCGGTGTTCGACCGCCTGGATGCCGACCTGGCCCATGCCCTGATGAGCATCAATGCGGTGAAGGGGGTGGAGATCGGCGATGGCTTCGCCGCGGTGGCACAGCGCGGCAGCGAGCATCGCGACGAGATGACGCCCGAGGGGTTTCTCTCCAACCATGCCGGAGGCGTGCTCGGCGGTATCTCCTCGGGGCAACCGTTGATTGCGCATCTGGCGCTCAAGCCCACCTCCAGCATCACCCTGCCCGGGCGTAGCATCGACGTGAGCGGCAACCCGGTCGAGGTGGTGACCAAGGGTCGCCACGATCCCTGCGTGGGCATCCGCGCCACGCCAATCGCCGAGGCGATGATGGCGCTGACGCTAATGGATCATCTGTTGCGTCACCGGGCGCAGAATGGTGACGTGAGGGTCGGGACGCCGGTCTTGCGTTGAGGAGCGTCGGCAGCGGGTGCGTTGCGTCTGGAGCCGAGTTGCTACACTGAGAGCACACTGAAGCAGAGATGAGCCATGAAGATAAACGTCGAGTTCGACCTGACGCCCGAGGAGTTCCGTCGTGCCCTGGGCCTGCCCGATGTGGAAGCCTTTCAGCAGGAGCTGCTCAACCGGATCCAGAAGCAGATGGAGTCCGGCGTCGAGGGTTACGACCCCATGAGTCTGATGAAGCCTTTTCTGCAGCAGGGGTTTACCCAGGACATGAGCCAGGGGCTCTCCCAGGGGCTGGCCAGCTTCGGCACCTATCAGCAGATGATGCTCGACATGCTGCGCCAGGCCGGCAGTTCGATGGGCAAGGCGGCACAGGAGCCTGCGGCGGACGGTGAATCAAAGCGCGCGGAGAGGCCGGCCAGCAATACGGGTACGGCCAAGGCGCGCTCGCGTTCTCGGCGTTCGGAGTAGTAGACGCTCATCGTTCTGCGGAAAGTGCAAGGGTATTGCAGCGAGAGCCAGGGCAGGCTACGATTTGTGCGGTGCAGCATGAGTGCCGCGTCAGATCGCGCCCGGCGTTTTGCGCTGGTATCGGAGGCGGCTGAAGACTTGGCCGATACCGGTGCACGCTGCTCCCCGCATGTTCACGGTCCACAGGAGGTTGCCCCCATGCAGGACAAGATGCTTGATGACTTCAATCAGCAGACGCGGCGGTTCTTCGAACCCATGCGCAAGCTCAACTCGCTGATGCTCGGCAATATGGAGAAGATGACCGAGTACCAGCTCGAGGCGATGAAACGCTACAGCCAGATGGGCACCGAGCGCATGCGCAGCGCTTCCGAGATTCGCGATGCCCAGGACCTGCAGGCGTTCGGTGCCCAGCAGGCCGAGATGATGAACGAGCTATCGCGGCAGATGATGGAAGATGCTCAGGCGCTGGGCGAAATGAGCCAGCAGTTCCGTGCCGAGCTGGAGCAGCTGTTCGGCGAGGTCAGTCAGGAACTGAGCGATACGGCCAAGCAGGCGGAAGCGAGTGCCAAGCCGGCCGCATCGGCCAAGACCGACGCTCCGGCCAAGGCCACGTCGCGCAAGAGCTGAAAGCCATTCGACCGCTTCGGGGTCGGTAGTCGCCGACCTCTCCACGGGGCGGATGTCTCGCTCCGTGGAGGCGCTCGGTCGGGCGCTCGCATCGAATCGAAGAAGAAGGTTCTCATATAGGAGAGGGCGATGCAGTCAGGGGACGAGGTGTTCTCCCAGGCCGAACTGGAAGAGTGGAACGAGCAGCTCAAGGAGATGGGGCAGCACTATCAGGCCCTGATGCAGGAACTGCTCGAGCGCATGGCGCCCGATGCGGCCGCCGACTCCATTCAGGCCGACATGCGCGAGGCCTTCCAGGCCGGCGCCGAGTCGCTGATGCGCAATCCTCAACTGCTGTGGCAGACCCAGGCGCGCCTCATCCAGGATCAGTATCAGCTGTGGCAGCAGGGTCTGCAGGCGCTGAACGGGAACTTGGGTGAGCCGCTGGTGGTACCACCCAAGAACGACCGGCGCTTCAAGGACGACGCCTGGCAGCAGGAGCCGTTCTATCGGGCCATCCTACAGCAATACCTGCTGTTCTCCGGTGCCGTGGAAGAACTCGTCGAGCAGCTCGATGGCCTGCCCGAGAAGCAGAAGCGCAATCTGGCGTTCTATGCCCGCCAGATGGTCAATGCCATGGCGCCGACCAACTTCGTCACCACCAACCCCGAGGTGATGCGCCGTACCCTGGAGACCAAGGGCCAGAATCTGGTCGAGGGGCTGGCTCAGCTGCGCCGCGACCTGGCCAACTCCGCCGACGGGCTCAACGTGGCCATGACCGACCGCAGCGCCTTCGAGATCGGACGCAACATCGCCGTGACGCCCGGCTACGTGGTTTACGAGAACGAGCTGATCCAGCTGATACAGTACACGCCGACTACCGACACGGTGTTCAAGACGCCGCTGCTCGTCGTGCCGCCCTGGATCAACAAGTACTACATCCTCGACCTGCGTCAGGACAACTCGCTGGTCAAGTGGCTGGTGGATCAGGGCCACACCGTGTTCCTGATCTCCTGGCGCAACCCCGGCCCCGCGCAGCGCGACCTGACCTGGGCCGACTACATGCAGATGGGACCGGTCGCCGCCATGGAGGCCATCGAGCAGGCCTGCGGCGAGAAGTCGGTCAACCTGCTCAGCTACTGCATCGGCGGCACTCTGACCGCGTCCACCGTGGCCTACCTCACCAGTACCCGGCGCGGGCGCAAGGTCAAGTCGGTCACCTACATGGCCACGTTGCAGGACTTCCGCGATCCCGGCGAACTCGGCGTACTGCTCAGCGAGCCGATCCTGCAGGGGATCGAGGCGCGCATGGATCAGGACGGCTATCTCGATGGCCGCTCCATGGCCTATACCTTCAACCTGCTGCGCGAAAACGACCTGTTCTGGTCCTTCTATGTCAGCAACTACCTGAAGGGCGAGAATCCGGCGCCGTTCGACCTGCTCTACTGGAACACCGACGGCACCAACCTGCCGGCCGGCACCCACGGCTGGTACCTGCGCCACATGTACCTGGAGAACCGACTGGTGGAACCCGGCGGCGTCGAGCTGGACGGGGTCAAGGTCGACCTGCGCAAGATCTCCACGCCGAGCTATTTCGTCTCCACCAGCGAGGACCACATCGCCAAGTGGAACAGCACCTATTACGGTGCGCTGCTGCCCAAGGGGCCGGTCACCTTCGTGCTGGGCGGTTCGGGCCACATCGCAGGCATCGTCAACCCGCCTGCGCGCAACAAGTACGGCTACTGGACCAACGGCGAGCTGCCTGACGATCACGAATCCTGGCTTGCCGGCGCCGAGTTCCACGAGGGCTCCTGGTGGCCTCACTGGCAGCAGTGGATGACCGCTGGCGGCTACGCCGATGCCGACAAGATGGTGCCGGCGCGCCAGCCGGGCGAGGGCGAGCTCAAGCTGCTGGAAGAGGCGCCGGGTCGCTACGTGCGCATGACCATTCCCGAGGTGCTGGGCGAGGTACCGGCCAAGCCGGAGTGATCCACCCGGAGTGAGCTACCAATGCCCAACGCAACGAGGCCCGCTGATGCGGGCCTCGTCGTTTTCTGCGTCTGGAGATATAGCCTAGATATAGCCTAGAATCGCCGTCGGCGGCGCTGCGGCAACCGCAGTCCCGGCAGCACCAGCAGCGCGCTGAGTAGCCACACCGGCCAGCTGCCGGTGCGAGTGAAGGGCGTCAAGCCCTGCATCGGTACGGCCTCGGCGAGCAGTGCCACGGTCTCGAACTGAGGCGCTCTGGCCACCACCTGACCATACTGGTCGATGACGGCGGTCACCCCGTTGCTGGTGGCGCGCACCACGTAGCGGCCGTTCTCCAGCGCCCGCAGGCGGGCCATCTGCAAGTGCTGCAGTGGACCGATCGACTCGCCGAACCAGGTGTCGTTGGACACCGTCAGAAGCAGTTCGCTATCGCGGGCCTGCTGGGCCACCAGATCGGCGTAGATGATCTCGTAGCAGATGGCGTTGCCGATCACCGTGCCGGCGGCACGGATTGGCCGCTGCCCCGAGGGGCCGGGGGTCATTGCCGGCATCGGCAGGTCGAAGAAGGCGATGGTGCCGCGCAGCCAGCGCTCCAGCGGCAGGTACTCACCGAAGGGTACCAGGCGCTCCTTGCGGTATTCGCCTTCGGCGTTGCCCAGTCCGATCACGCTGTTGTAGTAGAGTCCGCGGCCCTCGCGCTGGAGAATGCCGGTCAGCAGGGCGCTGCCCGGCACCAGATGGGCCTGGGCCCGGGCCAGCAGCGGTTCGGCCTCGTCTTCGAACATCGGCAGCGCCGCCTCGGGCCAGACGATCAGGTCGGCGTCGTCGGCGTAGGCCCGGGTCATCTCCAGATAGGTATTGGCGGCGATGCGCTGACCCTCGGGGGTCCACTTGATCAGTTGGTCGAGGTTGCCCTGCAGCAGAGCGACCCGCAGCGGCTCGCCTGCCGGCTCGGTCCACTGGGTCGGCAACGTCAGCGGGACCAGCCACATGGCGGCGATGGGCGCGGCCGCCCACCAGCGGCGACGCAGGAATTCCGCGCCTAGGGTGCCGCTGAGCGCAACGATCAGCGAGAGCAGATAGACCCCGCCAATGGGCGCCCAGGGCGCCAGCGGCGAATCGACGTGGGAGCTGCCCAGCAGCAGCCACGGGAAGCCGGTGAACAGCCAGGTGCGCAGCCATTCGCCCAGTACCCAGGCGCCGGCGAAGGTAAGAAAAGCCAGGCGCTGACCGCACAGCAGGCGGTAGAGCCATAGCGCCGCGGCAACGAACAGCGCCATGGCGCAGACGAACAGCACGGTGAGGAAGAGCGCCAGCGGCATCCCGGTGTAGCCGTAGTCGTGGATCGACACGTAGACCCAGGAGGCACCGGAGCCGAACAGGCCGACCCCGTAGCACCAGCCGAGGAAGGCGGCCTGGCGCGCCCCCAGGGGCCGAATTGCCCAGTAGACGAGCCCTGCGGCCAGCGGCCCCAGCCACCACAGTTCGTAGGGCGAGGCAGTCAGCGTGGTCAGAACGCCAGCAACGAGCGCGGCCAGATAGCCGAATACAGGCGTCGGACGTTTGTTTGTCATGGGAGTTGGCATCCTGAGGCAGCCGGATCAATCCTGGGGTGGAGTTGCTTCGTCCTGCAGAACGGCTTCCAGCAGGCGTATGCGCCGGTTGTCTGCATTGAGCACGGTGAAGCGCCAGCCGCCGAGCTCGGTATGCTCGCCGCGCCCGGGCAGGTGGCCGAAGCGCTGCATCACCAGCCCGCCGACGGTATCGAACTCATCGTCGGAGAAGCGCGTGCCGAAGCGCTCGTTGAAGTCCTCGATCGGGGTCAGTGCGCGAATGGCGTAGCGCCCCTCGCCGAGGGTGCGGATGTCGTCGTCCTCGTCGGTGTCGTGCTCGTCCTCAATGTCGCCGACGATCTGTTCGAGGATGTCCTCGATGGTGACGATCCCGGCGGTGCCGCCGTACTCGTCGACCACCACCGCCATGTGGTTGTGAGTGTCGCGAAACTCCTTGAGCAGGCTGTTGAGCCGCTTCGATTCCGGCACGAACATGGCGGGGCGCAGCACGTCCTCGAGGGAGAAGCGCTCACGCTCCTCGGCGGGACGGTTGAGCAGCTTGAGCAGATCCTTGACCAGCAGCAGACCCTTGACCTCGTCGAGGTTCTCGCCGATGACCGGATAGCGTGAATGACCGGTCTCGTTGATCAGCGCCAGGTACTCCTCGGCAGGCTGGTCCACGGCGATGGCGGCCACCTGGGAGCGCGGGATCAGCACCTCACGAACCTGCTGGTCGCTGATCTGCAGTGCGCCTTCAATGATCATCATGGCGTCCTGGTCCAGCTTGAGGCGGGTGGCCGCTTCGCGCAGGAACTCCATCAGCTCCTCCCTCGAACTGGGGCCTTCGCTGTCCCCCGAGAGGGCGCCGAGCAGTTTGTCGAGCCATGACCTTCCGCTTTGGCTGCTCGTTCGGTCTTCACTCATCGCTAGAGTCTCTCGTCCATGCTGTCGTCTTGTTGTTCGGGGTGATCCGCTGCATAGGGGTCGGCAATGCCGAGGTCCGCCAGGATGTCGCGCTCGAGCTGCTCCATCGCCTCGGCTTCCTCATCCTCGAGGTGATCGTGACCGAGCAGGTGCAGCATGCCGTGCACCACCAGATGGGCATAGTGATGTTCGAGTCGCTTGGACTGCTCGGCGGCTTCGCGTTCCACCACCGGATGGCACAGCACCAGATCGCCGAGCAGCGGCAGCGCGATGCCGGGCGGGCCATCGAAGGGAAAGGAGAGCACGTTGGTCGGCTTGTCGCGACCGCGATAGTCGCGATTCAGCGCCTGGCCTTCGTCGGCATCGACGAAGCGCACGGTTACCTCGTGGCGCGTCTCCCCCGGAAAGCGTGCCAGCACGGCGGCGACCCAGTTCTCCAGCGCTGCCTGTGCCGGCAGTTCCCGGTCGGATAGCGCAGCCTGGCGGTCGACGATGGGCGCCGGGGTCATCATCTTATGCCGTCATCCCTGTTGCGTTCACGCTCCTGACGCAGGGCCTCGCGCTCGCGTTCGCGGGCTTCGCGGCGGGCGCGCTCCTGCACTTCCTGCTCGGCCTCGAAGCTCTCGTAGGCCTCGATGATGCGCTGCACCAGCGGATGACGCACGACGTCCTTGGCGGCGAAATGTGTCACCCCGATGCCGGCGGTGCCCCTGAGCACCTCGAGCACCTGGATCAGCCCGGAGCTCTGGCCGCGGGGCAGGTCGACCTGGGTCACGTCGCCGGTGATCACCGCGGTGGAGCCGAAACCGATGCGGGTGAGGAACATCTTCATCTGCTCGCGGGTGGTGTTCTGGCTCTCGTCGAGAATGATGAAGGCGTTGTTCAGGGTGCGTCCGCGCATGTAGGCCAGCGGAGCGATCTCGATCACCTGGCGCTCGATCAGCTTGCCCACCTGCTCGAAGCCGAGCATCTCGTAGAGCGCATCGTAGAGCGGGCGCAGGTAGGGGTCGATCTTCTGGGCCAGATCGCCCGGCAGGAAACCGAGCTTCTCTCCCGCCTCCACGGCCGGACGCACCAGCAGGATGCGACGCACCTCCTGCTGGTTGAGCGCTTCCACCGCCGCGGCGACGGCCAGGTAGGTCTTGCCGGTGCCGGCCGGGCCGATGCCGAAGTTGATGTCGTGCTGGCGAATGCTGGCGACGTAGTTCTGCTGGTTCTGCCCGCGGGGCTTGATCAGCACCTTGGGCGTACGCAGTAGCACCTCGCCGTCGGCGGGACCTTCCTCTTCGTCCAGTGCTTCACGCCCTGACTCTTGCAGGAACAGGTGCACGGTATCCGGTGACAGCGGGCTGGCTTCGGCCTCGCGATAGAGGTGCTCCAGCACGTTGGCGGCGGCCTTGACCCGATGTCCGGGACCGGCCAGTTGAAAGACGTTGCCGCGGTTGCGCAGGGTGACGCCGAGGCGTGATTCGACCAGTTTGAGATGCTCGTCCCTTTGGCCGCAAAGGTTGGCGAGACGCTGTGGATCGTTGGGCTCGAGGCTCAATGTGATGATGCGGTTGGCCTGTGCGGCGTGTTGACTCAAGGTGTCGGAATCCATGCGTTGCGTGTATTGGCTCCCAGCTTAATGCCCTGCCTTTCGGCAGGGCAATGCTTTCGACTCACGTTGCCCGTCTGCGGACGGATAACATGCCTGCCTGCCCTCATTGTAGCGTCGGGGAAGCCAGTTCGCCGCGCAGTGAATTGGGCAGTGCCTCGGTGATAGTGACCTCGACGAAGTGGCCG
Organism: Halomonas sp. MCCC 1A11062; assembly: GCF_021404355.1. NCBI lineage: Bacteria > Pseudomonadati > Pseudomonadota > Gammaproteobacteria > Oceanospirillales > Halomonadaceae > Halomonas > Halomonas sp. MCCC 1A11062. Next base: position 60,653 of record NZ_JABFTW010000002.1, on the reverse strand, counting down.
ATCAGCTCGGTGGGGTTGGCGGCGCTGAAGTTGACCACGCGGTTGTTCTCGGTACGCCCCGACAGCTGCCCGGGGTCCCTGGGTGAGAAACCGCTGACCAGGATGCGCTGCGTGGTGCCCACCATGCGCCGCGAAATCTGCATCGCCTGCTGGTTGATGCGATCCTGCAGGATCGCCAGACGCTGCTTCTTGACGCTCTCCGGGGTGTCGTCGGGCAGTGCCGCGGCCGGTGTGCCGGGCCGCGCCGAATAGACGAAGCTGAAGGAGTGGTCAAAGCCGATGCGATGGATCAGGTCCATGGTGGCCTCGAAGTCTTCCTCGGTCTCACCGGGAAAGCCGATGATGAAGTCGGAAGAGAAGCTGATGTCGGGGCGCAGCGCACGAATGCGCTCCATTTTCTCCACGTACTCCTCGACCGTGTGGCCGCGCTTCATGGCGGCGAGGATACGGTCGGAGCCGGCCTGAACCGGCAGGTGCAGGTGGCTGACCAGCTCGGGAATCTCGCCGTAGGCCTCGATCAGGCTGTCGCTGAACTCCACCGGGTGCGAGGTGGTGAAGCGAATACGGTCGATGCCCTCCACCGCCGCCACGCAGGCGATCAGCTCGGCCAGATCGATCTCGTCGCCGAGCCGGTTCTCGCCGCGGTAGGCGTTGACGTTCTGGCCCAGCAGGTTGATCTCGCGCACGCCCTGATCGGCCAGGTGGATCACCTCGTCCATCACCGCCTCGAACGGGCGCGATACCTCTTCGCCGCGGGTATAGGGCACCACGCAGAAGGTGCAGTACTTGGAGCAGCCCTCCATCACCGAGACGAAGGCGGTCGCACCGTCGGAGCTGGGCTTGGGCAGGTGGTCGAACTTCTCGATCTCGGGAAAGGTGACGTCGACCACCGAAATCTGATTGTCGCGGCGGGCATCGAGCATCGCCGGCACCCGGTGCAGGGTCTGGGGGCCGAACACCATGTCGACGTAAGGCGCACGCTTGCGCAATGCCTCGCCTTCCTGGCTGGCCACGCAGCCGCCCACGCCGATCACCAGATCGGGGTTGGCCTCCTTGAGTTTCTTCCAGCGGCCGAGCTGGTGGAAGACCTTTTCCTGGGCCTTCTCGCGAATCGAGCAGGTATTGAGCAGGATGACGTCGGCTTCGCCTTCGTCGTCGGTCAATTCGAGCTGGTGAGATTCGCCGAGTAGATCCGCCATGCGTGCGGAGTCGTACTCGTTCATCTGGCAGCCGTGGGTCTTGATGAAGAGTTTCTTCGCCATAGGATAGAGGGTCGGTCGTCCGACGCGTGCGTCACCGGTGAGTGGAGTGTCGCGGGAATTGGCCTTGTGGCCGTCCTCGAAGGTGGCGGTATTATACGGAAGGCAGCCTGATGGGGCCAGTAGGGGCACCGCGTCCAGGGACGCCTGTGGTACGCTAGCCCCTTGGCGGTCCCGTAGCGGGACATCTAATTCGCGCAACCGAACGTTGAGGACAGACGGCCTTATGGCGGCCAAGCCGATCTATCGGGTGGTTTTCCACCAGCAGGGTGAAGTCTGGGAGCTCTATGCCAGGGAGATCTACCAGAGCGAACTTTGGGGTTTCATCGAGGTCGAGGAATTTGTCTTCGAGGACGGTTCGAAGCTGGTAGTCGATCCCTCGGCCGATCGCCTGCGTCACACCTTCGATGGCGTCAAGCGCAGCTATCTGCCGCTGAACGCCATCGTGCGTATCGACGAGGTCGAGCGTGAGGGACCGGCCAGGGCCGTCAAGAGCGAGGGGCGCATTGCGGAGTTTCCGCGTGGTCCGATGCTGCCGCCGAAGAGCGAGCGCTGACAACAATGAACGCAGGGAACGGCATGCCCGCGGTCTGCTCAGGAAATGACCATCCTCTCGCAGGCCAGTGCCAGGGTGCCAGACAGCCGCCTTTCCAGCGGTTTTCCCGGGGTTTATCCACAGATCCTGTGGATAGGCCAGTGAAAGAGAGATTTTGCCAAGGGTTTGTCGATGGCAGGCCCGCGGCTTTGATAGCCAGGACACCGGCATGAAGCATCGATTCAGATTTTTTCTCGCAGGCGTCGCGCTTAGCGTGTCGGCGCTGCCGCTGCATGCCCAGCAGGCGGAAGACAACGCGCGTTGGGTTTCCGATGAGTTGACTACCTACGTGCGCAGCGGCCCGACCGACGGCTATCGCATCGTCGGTACCCTGACGGCCGGCGAGCCGGTTACTTTGCTCGAAACCAGCGGCAACTACAGCCGGGTCGAAAACGGTGACGGCAGTCGTGTATGGATACTGAGCAACGAGCTGCAGTCGTCGCCGAGTGCGAGCTACCAGTTGCCGCGCCTGGAAGCGCAGGTGGCAGAGCTCGAGGCTGAGCTGGGCGGCATCAACGAGACCTGGGAGAACCGGGTCTCGGCCATGACCGAAACCCTCGACGTGCGCGAGCAGCGCATCGCCGAGCTGGAAGCGCGTAACCGCGAGCTCGACAGCGAGGCTGACCGCTCGCGTAGTACCATCCGCCAGCTCCAGGCACGTCTGGACACCCAGGAAGAAGACCTGCTGATGCGCTACTTCATGTACGGCGGTGGTGTGGCCGGGGCTGGTCTGCTGGTCGGGTTGATCGTTCCCCACCTGCCGCGCAAGCGGCGCAAGCGCGACCGCTGGTTCTGATGACGAGGCATGGACGATGACGCGTGAATGGCTCGACCGCTGGCGCGAGGGTCGTATCGGCTTTCATCGCCACGACACGCATCCGGCGCTGTTGCGCCACTGGCCAAGGCTGAAGATACGCGCGGGCACCAAGGTGCTGGTACCGCTGTGTGGCAAGAGCCTGGACATGCGCTGGCTGGCCAATCGCGACCACCCCGTGCTGGGCATCGAGCTGTCCCGGGAGGCGATCGAGCAGTTCGTCGATGAGGGTACCGGCGAGGTGTCCCGTTACCAGCAGGGGCCGTTTGCGATTTGCCGTCAGGGCAGCGTGGAGCTGTGGTGCGGCGACTTCTTCCATTTTCATATCGATCAGGCGGCCGAGATCGGTGCCTTCTATGATCGTGCCGCGCTGATCGCTCTGCCGCCCGCTACCCGCCAACGCTACGCTTTTCATCTCGCGCAGCTGATTCCGCCCGGCATGCGCGGGCTGCTGATCTCGCTGTCGCGCGCACCGGGAGACGAAAGCGCCGGCCCGCCTTATCACGTGCCGGCCGATGAGGTTCGCGAGTTGTTCGAGCCCAATTTTCAGGTCACTCACCTGGAGGATGGCGAGCCGGAGGCGGGCAGCGGGTTTCGTGAGAGCGTGTGGGCGCTTACCCGGCGCGGGCCTTTGACTTGAGTGGCAATCGTGGGTGGTATCAAACGCCAAAGGGCCGTCCGGTGGGCGGCCCTTTCGCATGGTGCGGCTGGGCATGATGTGGCCTGAGGCCAAGAGGCTCAGCGGGCCAGCAGCTGAGCCAGCTCCGGGTCGCTGAAGGCGCGATCCAGGGCGTCGCCGATCAGGTCGTTGAGCATGCGGCGGTTGGCGTCACGCCCCGGGCGCACGGCGTAGCTCTGGGTGCGGCGAGCGGTGTAGGTGCCGGTGTAGGTGGTGCCCTGGTTGGTCACTTTGACCTCGAGTACCGCTTCCATCCGTGCTTCATCGATGACCGGGCGGTTCTCGCCACGCTCGTAGCCGAGGTGCAGCATCGTGACCGTCAGGCCAGGGCGACCGCTACCCGGCTCGCTGGTCGGTGAAAAGCCCATGTCGCGAACGGCCCGCTCTGCCTCGCGCTGCAGGTTCGGTATCAGCTCGTGGGCGCTGACGGTAATCACTGCCGTAGACATGGCGCTGCCGGTGCGAGTGCCGATCACATCGCTGTCGCGCTCGTCCACGGCGGCTACCGTTACGGCCTGGCCGCTGCCTGTCTGGGGAACGGCGGTGCTGCGCTGTGGGTTCAACTGGAGGTAATGGGGGCTGGCGCAGCCGGTCAGCAGGGCGGTGGCCAACAGAACGGCTGCGGCACACAAGGCATTACGTCGATTCATTCTCGCTCCCGGATTCGTCTTGCGGGGCCAGGGGGTGGCCCGAGCTTGGCCGTGCGTGAAGCGTATAAGAGTGCTCGCTTCAGTCACTTGCGCAGTATATCGCCAGCGCGTTGCGGGCAACAGCGTTGCGCCAGGCGTAGGCATTACGGTTACACTCTGTTTTTCACTCGACGAAGATCGAGCTTTTCGCCTCTCAGGAGAGGAAGATACTGCATGATACGCCCTGCCACGACCGAGGACATTCCGCAGCTCGTCGACATCTGGCTGCGTGCCTCGCTGCTGGCCCATGACTTCATCCCCGCCGGGTTCTGGCGCGAACGCGCCGAAGACATGGCGAACCTCTACCTGCCCGGTGCGGAGACCTACGTGCTCGAGGCCGCCGGGCGCGCCGTGGGATTTGCCGCACTCAACGACGAACACCTTGAGGCGCTGTTCATCGATCCTGAGCTGCAGAGCTTCGGTCACGGCACCCACCTGATGGCCCATGCCATGAGCAAGCGGGAGCGGATTACCCTGTGCGTCTATTCACGTAACGTGCGTGCCGTCTCCTTCTATCACCGCCTGGGCTTCAAGATTCTCGAGGAGCGCACGGAGCCGCTCAGCGGTGAGGAGGAGACGCTCATGGTCTGGTCGCGGACGCCAAGCGAGGCCGACTGATGCCCCTCAGCTCACCGTTTCGGGGGTGGGGGCGGTCTGCTGGGTGCGCTCATCGGGAAATCGATGCCAGCGCCGGGGAATGGCGTACAGACGCGTGCCGCGGGTGAGATGGAGCCTTTCGTAATCGGCGTGGCTCACCGTGGCCAGCCAGGGTTCGCCCAGCCAGTCTGCCTCCAGCTCCACGCGCACTTCGGCTCCCACCGGCGAGATAGCGGTCACGCACACCGGCAGGTGAGCGTGCTGCGTAGCGCTGGGTGCGAGTTCGAGCTCGTGGGGGCGCAGCAGCAGCTCTTCGGGACCATCCTCGAGGTCCACGGCCAGACGGGCGTCACCGCAGGTCAGCACGCCGTCGCGCACCGTGCCTTCGAGGTGATTGACGTCGCCCAGGAACTCGAACACGAAGCGGTTGGCCGGATGACGATAGAGTTCGTCGGGGGTGTCGATCTGCTCGATGCGACCGTTGCTCATCACCACCACGCGGTCGGAGAGCTCCAGCGCCTCTTCCTGGTCGTGGGTGACGAACAGGCTGGTGAAGTTGAGCTCGTCGTGCAGGTGGCGCAGCCAGCGGCGCAGCTCCTGGCGCACCTTGGCATCCAGCGCGCCGAAGGGTTCGTCGAGCAGCAGCACGTCGGGGCGCAGGGCCAGGGCACGCGCCAGCGAGACCCGCTGCTGCTGACCGCCGGAGAGCTGGGCGGGGTAGCGGTGGGCCATGTGCTCGAGCTTGACCATCTCCAGCAGGCGATGCACCCGGCTGCGGATCTCGCCGCTCGAAGGGCGGCTCTTGCGCGGCATCACCGTGAGACCGAAGGCCACGTTGTCGAACACCGTCATGTGCCGGAACAGCGCGTAGTGCTGAAAGACGAAGCCGATGCGCCGGTCGCGCACGTGCAGATGGGTCACGTCGCGCTCGCCGAACAGAATGCGGGCGCCGGCGACGTTATCCGCCGTCTCCAGTCCGGCAATGATGCGCAACAGAGTGGTCTTGCCGGAACCGGACGGACCCAGCAGGCCGACCAGCTCGCCTTCGGCGATGTCCAGATCGATCGGCTCCAGCGCCTGGGTTCTGCCGAAGTGCTTGCCGATCTCGTGAAGGCGGATGCTCATGAGTGAACCTCCCGGCGCGCAGCGCGCCATTCCAGGCCGGCCTTGGCGACCAGCGTGAGCAGGGCAATCAATGCCAGCAGCGATGCGCTGGCAAAGGCGCCCACGGTATTGTAGTCCTGATAGAGCTGCTCCAGGTGCAGCGGCAGGGTGTTGGTCTGGCCGCGGATGGCGCCGGAGACCACGGAGACGGCGCCGAACTCGCCGACCGCCCGGGCGTTGGTCAGGATCACGCCGTAGAGCAGCGCCCAGCGGATGTTGGGCAGCGTGACCCGGCGGAAGATCGTCCAGCCCGGGGCGCCCAGGGTCACGGCGGCCTCTTCCTCGCGGGAGCCCTGGGCCTGCATCAGCGGGATCAGCTCGCGGGCAACGAACGGGCAGGTGACGAAGATGGTCACCAGCAGGATGCCGGGCCAGGCGAACATCAACTGGATGTCGTGGCCGTCCAGCCAGCTGCCCAGCCAGCCGGTGCGGCCGTAGAGCAGCAGGTAGACCAGCCCCGCCACCACCGGGGAGACGGCGAAGGGAATGTCGATCAGGGTCTGCAGGATGCGCCGCCCCGGGAAGCGGAAGCGGGTCACCAGCCAGGCCAGCGCCACGCCGAACACCAGGCACACCGGAATCGTCAGCACGGCGATGAACAGGGTCAGCTGGATCGCCGCCAGGGTGTAGTGGTTGGTGACGTTGGCCCAGAACACGTCGATGCCCCGGGCGAAGGCCTGGGCGAAGATCGCCACCAGCGGCAGCAGCAGGAACAGCGCCGCCAGCACTACGGCGGCGCCGATCAGCAGGCGCCTAACGGCGACGCCATCTCCGATTCGTTGCATCAGCCGTGTCCTCCATGCAGGCGCTTGATGAAGCGGCCCTGCCAGATGTTGATGGCGAGCAGCAGGGCCAGCGAGACGAACAGCACCACCGAGGCGATGGCCGAGGCGCCGGCGTAGTCGTACTCCTGCAGGCGCACGAAGATCATCAGCGCGGTGATCTCGGTCTCGTAGGGCATGTTGCCGGCGATGAAGATGATCGCGCCGAATTCACCCAGCGAGCGCACGAAGGCAAGCCCGGTACCGGTCACCAGGGCCGGCCACAGGTGCGGCAGGATCACGCGGCGAAAGCCGGTGAAGTCCGAGGCGCCGAGGGTAAGCGCGGCCTCGTCCATCTCGTGGGGCATGTCCTCCAGCACCGGCTGCACCGTGCGCACCACGAAGGGGATGCTGGTGAAGGACATGGCCAGGGCGATGCCCACCCAGGTGTAGGCCACCTGCAGCCCGAGTGGTTCGAGCAGTTGCCCCATCCAGCCGTTGCTGGAGTAGAGCGTGGCCAGGGTGATGCCGGCCACGGCGGTGGGCAGGGCGAAGGGCAGGTCCATCAGTGCATCGAGCAGGCGCTTGCCGGGGAAGGTGTAGCGCACCAGTACCCAGGCCAGCAGCAGGCCGAAGGCGGCGTTGACGATGGCTGCCACGGCGGCGGCTCCAATGGTCACCACGTAGCTTGCCACCACCCGCTCGTTGGTGATGATGGCCCAGTACTCGGCCAGGCTGAGCCCCGCCAACTGGCCGAACAGGCCGGTCATGGGCAGCAACAGCATCAGCGAGACGAAGGTCAGGCTGATGCCGAGCGACAAACCGAAGCCCGGCAGCACCCGCTTGGGGGTGCTGCCGAGGCCGATGGCGAAGGAACGACTACTCATCGTGTCTCGCTTGCGTCGGGCATGTCAGGCGCCGTCGCTATCAGCGGCGGCGTTGCAGCTGGTCGAGCAACCCGCCGCTACCGAAATGGGTTTCCATCGCTTCTTCCCAGCTGCCGGCAATGTCTTCTACCAGCAGCAACTCGGTCTCGGGGAAGTGATCGGCGAACTCTTCGACGACCGTCTCGTGATGCACGCGATAGTTGAAGCCGGCCAACTGACGCTGGGCCTCTTCGCTGTAGAGGTACTCCACATAGGCTTTGGCCAGGTCGAGATTGCCGTTACGCTCGGCGTTGGGCTCGACCACCGCCACCGGGAACTCGGCCAGGATGCTGACCGGCGGCACGATCACTTCGTAGTCTTCCTCGCCGTACTCCTGGCGAATGTTGTTGACCTCGGACTCGAAGCTGATCAGCACGTCGCCCAGACCACGCTCGATGAAGCTGGTGGTGGCGCCGCGACCGCCGGTGTCGAACACTGCCACGTTGCGCAGGAAGGTGCGCATGAAGTCGTGGATCTGCTCTTCATCGCCGTCGAACTGCTGCTGAGCGAAGCCCCAGGCGGCCAGGTAGGTGTAGCGGCCGTTACCCGAGGTCTTGGGATTGGGGAAGACCATGCGCACGTCTTCACGCACCAGATCGTCCCAGCTCTCGATGCCCTTGGGGTTGTCCTTGCGCACCAGGAAGGCGGTGGTGGAGTAGTAGGGCGAGGCGTTGTTGGGCAACTGCTCCTGCCAGTCCTCGGCCACCAGGCCGGCATCGGCCAGCACCTGCACGTCGGTCACCTGGTTGTAGGTCACCACGTCGGCGCGCAGACCCTGCAGAATGGCACGGGCCTGGGCCGAGGAGCCGCCATGGGACTGCTGAACGCCGATCTCTTCACCGTGTTCCGCCTGCCAGTGGTTGCGGAACTCGGGATTGATCGCGGCGAACAGCTCGCGGGCGATGTCGTAGGAGGAGTTGAGGATCTCGCGCTCGGCAGCCACCGCCGGCGCTGCCAGGCCAAGACCCAGGGCAGCGGCGATGAGGGTGCGGCGAAGAGAGGGAAGTCGCATGGGACGTCTCCGGCAAAGGGAACTTGGTAGCAAGAGTATGTCCGGCAAAGTGGAATTACAATCCGTGTTTTTATTCTATTTCTCTATAAGCTTCATTGGCGGTGTCTGTCGGGTGCCCGGCGGTCGGGGCAGTCTGTTAATATGACGCCTCTTTCCCGTGCGATGGCTGTTATTCCCATGAGCGACATGAACCGCGACTTCCTGATTGCCCCCTCCATCCTCTCCGCCGATTTCGCCCGGCTGGGCGAGGAAGTCGACCGGGTCCTGGCCGCCGGGGCGGACATCGTCCACTTCGACGTGATGGACAACCATTACGTGCCCAATCTGACCATCGGCCCCATGGTGTGCGAGGCGCTGCGCAAGCATGGCGTCACCGCCCCCATCGACGCTCACCTGATGGTCAAGCCGGTGGATCGTCTGATCGGCGACTTCATCGATGCCGGGGCAAGCTACATTACCTTCCACCCGGAGGCATCCGAGCATATCGATCGCTCGCTGCAGCTGATCCGCAGCGGCGGCTGCAAGGCCGGCCTAGTGTTCAACCCGGCAACGCCTCTGTCCTACCTCGATTACGTGATGGACAAGGTCGACATGATCCTGCTGATGAGCGTCAATCCTGGTTTCGGTGGGCAGGCCTTCATCCCGGGCACGCTGGACAAGCTGCGCGAGGCGCGCCGTCGTATCGATGCCTCGGGCCGCGACATTCGCCTTGAGATCGACGGCGGGGTGAAAGTCGACAACATCGCCGAGATCGCCCGGGCCGGTGCCGATACCTTCGTTGCCGGTTCGGCGATCTTCAGCGCCGGTCGCGACGGTGACCCCAACCGTTACGACAGCGTCATCCGCGCCTTCCGCGAGCAGTTGGCGATGGTGTAGCCAGGCGCGCGATGGACGATCCGTTGCCCGTTACGTGGTACCTCTACATGGTCGAAACCCGGCAGGGGATGCTCTACACCGGCATCACCACCGACGTCGAGCGGCGCCTGGCGCAGCATGAGGCCGGGCGGGGCGCCAAGGCCCTGCGCGGGCGCGGGCCGCTGGCACTGGTGCATCATGAGCCGGTGGGCAGCCACGGCGAAGCGCTACGCCTCGAGGCCGAGGTCAAGCGTCTCTCGGCAGCGCGCAAGAGAAGCTGGTTGCAAGACCGGCAGGGCCAAGAGGAGTTGCCATGCACCCCATCCTGAACGACATACGCCTGATCAGCTTCGACCTGGACGGCACCCTGGTGGACTCCGTGCCCGACCTGGCGGTGGCCGTGGATGCCAGCCTGGTCGAGCTGGGGCTGCCCGTCGCCGGCGAGGCGCGGGTGCGCGACTGGGTGGGCAACGGCTCGCTGAAGTTGATGGAGCGGGCACTGACCTTCGCCCGGCACGCGTCCCCCGACGAGGTGCTGCTGGCGCGGGCTCACGAGGCCTTTCTCGCACACTACGGGCGCGACCCCGGCTCACGCACGCGGCTCTATCCCGGCGTGCGCGAAGCGCTGGATGCTTTGCGGGACGGCGACAGGATCCTGACGCTGGTCACCAACAAGCCGTTCGCGTTCATCCTCCCGATCCTGGCGCAGTTCGGGCTCGAAGCTCACTTCGCGCTATGCCTGGGTGGCGACAGCCTGCCGCAGAAGAAGCCCGACCCGGCACCGCTGCTGCACGTGGCGGCGCAATTCGGCCTGCCGCCCTCGGCCTGTCTGATGGTGGGCGACTCCCGTCACGACGTTGCCGCCGGTCAGGCCGCCGGCTTCCGCACCCTGGCCGTGCCCTATGGTTACAACCATGGCGAACCGGTGCACGATAGCCGCCCGGATGCGCTGGTTGATTCACTGGCGGAACTCGTTTAGGGTGATTTTCGATCCTTATCAATGACCTCGGAATCCTTCCGTTTGCCTATTCCTGCGGGAAACGCTTCGATGGACAGCATGATGCTGCATGACGACTCCTTAACCCGTGGTTGCCTGCGTCGGGCAGCTGACACGACGGTGCTATTTTCTGCCCAGCCCGCCGCTTGGCGATGGTGAAGCTCGCTGAAGCATCACCCTGATTCACCATCCGTCACCGTCATATCTCGAGGGCTCCGTCATGATGACTCCCGAACGTTTCCTTGCGCTGGCCGAGGCCGGTTACAACCGCATTCCGGTCACCCGCGAGGTGCTGGCCGATCTCGATACGCCGCTGTCGACCTATCTCAAGCTGGCCGACGAGCCCTGGACCTTCCTGCTGGAATCGGTGCAGGGCGGCGAAAAGTGGGGACGCTACTCGATCATCGGCCTGCCTTCTCACGAGCGCATCGAAGTGCGCGGCTTCACTGTCAGCCACGTACGCCAGGGCGAATGCATCGAGCGTGTGGAGGTGGAGGATCCGCTGGCCTGGATCGAGGAGTTCCAGGGGCGTTTCCGGGTGCCCAACCTCGATGACCAGCCGCGCTTCGACGGCGGTCTGGTGGGTTACTTCGGCTACGACACCATTCGCTACATCGAACCGCGTCTCAGAGGCGTGGAGAAACCCGATCCGCTGGGCGTGCCCGACATTCTGCTGATGGTGTGCGACGAGCTGGTGGTGTTCGATAACCTCTCGGGCCGGCTGACGCTGTGGACCCATGCCGACCCCGCCGCTGCGGATGCCTTTGCCACGGCGGTGGCGCGCCTCGAGGGCCTGGAGCGGCGCCTGCGCAGCGCAGGTGTCCAAGCCGCCAGTCCCGGCACCGGACGCAGCGCGGTGGAAGAGGGACACTTCACCTCGGGCTTCACCGAGGCCGGTTTCAAGGCGGCGGTGGAGAAGATCAAGGAGTACGTGCTGGCCGGCGACGTCATGCAGTGCGTCCCTTCGCAGCGCATGTCGATTCCCTATCGTGCCTCGCCGCTGGACCTGTACCGCGCGCTGCGCAGCCTCAACCCCTCGCCCTACATGTTCTTCTTCAACCTGGACGACCACCATGTGGTGGGCTCCTCTCCGGAGATTCTCACCCGGCTGGAGGAGGGCGAGGTCACGGTACGGCCCATCGCCGGCACCCGGGTGCGCGGCAAGACCGAGGAGGAGGACCGGGCACTCGAGGCCGAGCTGCTGGCCGATCCCAAGGAGATCGCCGAACACCTCATGCTGATCGACCTGGGGCGCAACGACGTGGGGCGCATCAGCGAGACGGGGTCGGTACAGGTGACCGATCAGATGGCAGTGGAGCGCTACTCTCACGTGATGCACATCGTTTCCAACGTCACCGGACGCCTGAAGCCGGGCCTCAGCGCCATGGACGTGCTGCGCGCCACCTTCCCGGCGGGCACGCTTTCGGGGGCACCCAAGATCCGCGCCATGGAAATCATCGACGAGCTGGAGCCGGTCAAGCGCGGCATCTATTCCGGCGCGGTAGGGTATCTTTCCTGGCACGGCAACATGGACACCGCCATCGCCATTCGTACCGCGGTGATCAAGGATGGTGAGCTACACGTGCAGGCCGGGGCCGGCGTGGTGGCCGATTCCGTGCCCGAGCTGGAGTGGCAGGAGACGCTCAACAAGGGGCGCGCCATCTTCCGTGCCGTGGCCATGGCCGAGAAGGGCTTGGATAACCTCTAGGCACTTTCTTGAATTCTCTACGCTTGGCCATACGGCAAACGGCGCCCCTTCGTAGCAGGGGCGCCGTTTGCGAACTGAGACGAGAGATGCCTTATGCGTCCTCGGTGTCGTCCCGCTCTACCTCTTCGTTCTTTTCCACATCTTCACCTTCTGCCGACTCCTCACCCTCTACCGCGTCGGCTTCGGCGTTGCTCTCTTCGTCTGCTTTCTCTTCCTCTTCGCCCAACGTCAGGGCGGTGCGGATCAGCTTGGCGTTGTGACGCATCATGGCAACGTAGTTGGTGGCATCGCCATCGGGTTCGCTGAGGGAGTCGACATACAGCGGGCCGGCAATCGGCAGCTCCGTGTCGGCGGCGATGCTGCGAATGTAGCGGTCCGAGAGTGTGCTTTCCCAGAACAGGGCGCCTGGCTGGGCCTGCTCGATCAAGTCGACGATGCGCATGACCTGCTGGGGCGAGCCCTCGGTTTCGGCATTGCTGCCCCACACGCCGTCATGACGAAAGCCGTAGGCATCGGCGAAATAGACGAAAGCCGCTTCCGTGGTGATCAGCAAGCGTTGCTCCTCGGGAATCGGCGCGAGTATCTCGCCGATCTCTTCGTGTAGTCGAGCGAGGGTTTCCCTGGCAGCGGCGGCGCGCGCCTGGAAGTTGTCGGCGGCCTCGGGGTGGAGCTCGCTGAGCTGGTCGGCAATCACCTTCATGTAGGCTGCCACGGCGCGCGGGTCCATCCACAGGTGCGGGTCGGGCTCGCCGGTGTATTCACCCGTGACGATGGGTTGAGTCGGGTATTCCGTGGCTTCCGCCACCGGCACCAGCGGTGCCCGGTTGCCCACCGTGGCGTAAACCTGGCGCATCCACTGCTCGAGCTGGTAGCCGTTGTAGAAGACGAGGTCGGCATCCTCCAGGGCAATGAAATTGTTGGGTGTCAGCTCCCACTCATGGACTTCGGCCCCTACCGGGGTCAGCACCACCAGTTCGATATCGTTACCGCCGACTTTGTTGACCAGGTCGCCAAGAATCGAGAAGCTGGCGACCACTTTGGGATTGGCTGCCGCTGCCGTAACGCTGCCGACCATGGCGGCTAGAGGCAGGGTCAGCCAGATACAGGCACGGCGGGTAAAGCGCATCGTCAATCTCCTTTTCGCGGTAGCGCACTGCCCGATGATAGAGACTGGGAGGTACGCTGGCCAGCCGCGACTGTCCTGGCCGCTGATGAACGCGCCGGCCGGGGGCATCTTGCGTTGACAGCTCGGCTGCCTGGGCGGCACTATTGCGTCATGAACGCAAACGCCTATATGCCGAATTCGATCCAGTGGTGGCGCTCCTGAGCGAGGGGCGGCGCGCTGACGACTGAACGAAATGCCGCCGTCGGGCGGCTTTTTTGTGTCCGCAGCAGAACTGCATGGCCGGCCGCGCACGACGAAACATTGAAAAGATTCGCTGGAACAGGACCTTCTCGCCATGTCCGTGCTGATGATAGACAACTATGACAGCTTCACCTTCAACGTGGTGCAGTATCTTGGCGAACTTGGTGCCGAGGTGGCCACCTATCGCAACGACGCCATCACCCTGGAGCAGATGGAAGCGCTGGCGCCGAGCCATCTGGTGATCTCGCCCGGTCCTTGCACCCCCAACGAGGCGGGCATCTCGCTGGCTGCCATTCAACACTTCGCCGGTCGTTTGCCGATCCTCGGCATCTGCCTCGGCCATCAGGCGATCGGTCAGGTCTACGGCGGCAAGGTGGTACGCGCCCCGCAGGTGATGCACGGCAAGACCTCACGCATCCGCCATAATGGTCTTGGTGTCTTCACCGGCCTCGAGGATCCGCTGGAGGTCACGCGCTACCATTCACTGGTCGTGGAAGCCGACACGCTGCCCGAGTGCCTCGAGGTGACCTCCTGGACCGACGATGACGACGTGACCCCCGGTCTGATCATGGGGCTGCGTCACCGTGAGCTGGATATCGAAGGCGTGCAGTTCCACCCGGAGTCGATTCTGACGCGTCAGGGGCATGAGCTGCTGGCCAATTTTCTCAAGCGCCGCTGAGCCGCCCGTATAGAGGAGTGCCTGCCCATGCAGATGCGAGACGCCATTGCCGCGGTGATGCGCCGTGAAAACCTTAGTTTCGACCAGACCCATGCCGTCATGCAGCAGATCATGACCGGCGAGGCCAGCGATGCGCAGATCGGCGGTTTTCTGGTCGGTCTGGCGATGAAGGGGGAGACGGCCGAGGAGATCGGTGCCGCCGCCCAGGTGATGCGCGAGCTGATGAAGCGTGTCCACCTTCAGCGCAGCGAGAACGTGGTGGACATCGTCGGTACCGGCGGCGACGGCGCCAACCTGTTCAACGTCTCGACCGCTTCCAGCTTCGTTGCTGCGGCTGCCGGCGCCCAGGTGGCCAAGCACGGCAATCGCAGCGTTTCATCCTCTTCGGGCAGCGCCGATCTGTTCGACATGGCGGGCATTCATCTCGACCTCCGGCCGGAGCAGGTGGCGCGCTGCATCGAGCACGTCGGTGTAGGCTTCATGTTCGCCCCCAACCATCATCCCGCCATGCGCTTTGCCATTGGCCCGCGGCGCGAGATGGGAGTGCGTACCCTGTTCAACATTCTCGGGCCGTTGACCAACCCCGCCGGGGCGCCGAACCAGGTGCTTGGGGTCTACTCGGCCGAGCTGGTGCCGCTGATGGCCGAGGTGCTGCGTCAGCTTGGTAGCCGTCACGTCATGGTGGTTCACGCCGAGGACGGTCTCGACGAGATCTCCCTGGCTGCGCCGACCCAGGTCGCCGAGCTCAAGGACGGCGAGATTCGTCGTTACACCATCGCACCCGAGGACTTCGGCATCGAGCGGCAGGCACTGAGCCCCTTGAAGGTGGTCAGCGCCGAGGACAGCCTGCGGCTGGTGCGCGAGGCGCTGGTGGGCGAGGGGCCGGCGGCCGACATCGTCTCCCTCAACGCCGGAGCGGCACTCTACTGTGCCGGTATCGCCGATACGTTGAAGGAAGGCGTGATGATGGCCCAGGACGCCCAGGCCTCCAAGCTGCCGCTGGAAAAGATGAAGGAGCTTGCCGACTTCACCCGCGTGCTGGTTTCCTGAGCCGTGACCTGCAGCGCAGCCACGGCCAGCCAAGCGCAGCAAACACCAGAGGGGTCGCCATACGGCGTCCCCTCTCGTTTTTGGCCTTCTCGTTTTTGGCTATGCGTTTCTGGCTATGGCTTCACCGTTATTCGGGTCAAAAGCGATAGGTGGCGCTGAGGCGGAAATCACGGCCGGGGTCGGGCAGGCCGTGAGCAACGTCGCCGGCATCGCCGTAGCTGGCGTGATCGAAGTACTGTTTGTCGAAGACGTTGTTGACTCGCAGCGACAGCGTCAACTGATCACCGACCAGCGGATGCCAGCTGGCATAGATGTCGTTGACGCCATAGCCGGCCTTCTCTGGGTAACCATCGGCCACCTTGGTCAGTCGCTCCGCAAAGCGTCCCGTCCAGCCGAGATCGATATCGTCAGTGGCCTGGAAGTTCACGTTGGCCACCCAGGTATCGCCGATGCTGGTGCCAATGGCCATATCATCGTCGCTGAGCGGTACACCTTCGAGCTCGGGCCTGGCACGGCTGTAGGCGAGCGAGGCCTCCAGGCGATCCCAGTCGTAGCCGATCCGGGCGTTGAAGCCACGGGTCTTGAGCTCGCCCAGATTGCCAAGTACGGCAGGCGTGACCTGACCCACCACGTCGTCGATGCGCGTCTCGAACACTTCCGCCGCCAGATAGAGGTTGCCGTAGCGATAGGTGGCGCCCAGCTCGACGTTCTCGGCGACTTCTTCCTTGCGATCCTCCGCATTGCGATAATAGTCGAGCACGAACAGCTCCTTGACCTGGGTGCCACGAATGGCGCGCGCCCAGCCGCCATGCAAGGTCAGCTGTTCGGTGGCGTCGAAGCGCAGGCCCAGGTTGGGGCTCCAGCCGGATTCGCTGAAGGAGTTGCCGGTCAGGTGCTCGTCCAGCTCGAACCAATCATGACGCGCACCGGCACTGAGCCGCAGGCGCTCGGTCAACTGATAGTGGTTCTGCAGGTAAAGGCCTACCACGCTACCTTCTTCGCGGTCGGTACCGTACAGAGGACTGCGCAGGCGGGCCTCGTCCTTGCGGTAGTCGACACCGTAAGTCAGGGTGAGGTCGCCGACCTGGCTGTGGTTGCGCAGGTCGCCGCCGTGGCTCTGCATGGCGCCGATATAGTCGCCGAAGGGGCCATTAATGTGCTCCAGAGATGCCTCGGTGTGATATAGCGTCAGGTCCAGATCGAGCCAGTCATTTTTGCTCGAGGTGAAGCCGTAGTTCCCGGTCACCGTCTCGCGCACCACTTCCTGGTCGATGGGGGCGTTGCGTGCGCTGGGAATCCAGTGGGGGCGATGCAGGCGATAGGCTTCGTCCTCGCTGCGCTCGTAGCTCAACCGGAGCCGCTGCTCATCGGTGAGCTGCCCCACCAGCTTGGCGAAGCCGGTGAACCTCTCGCTGCCCGTGTAGGGCTGAGTGTTGCCGTCGGCATCCTTGTAGTCGCCGTGATCGGTCTGGGTCAGCATGGCCAGGCCGCTCCAGTTATCGGTGAGTCTGCCGTAGAGCGAAGCGGAGGCCCGGTAGCCATCGGTGTTGCTGAAATAGCCACCTTTCAGCAGTGCGCCGAAGCTCTGGCCTGGACGCAGCAGATCCTCAGGGTCCTTGGTCACGAAGCGAATGGCGCCACCCAGCGCGCCGGGACCGTTGGTCGCCTCCCCGGCGCCGGCGACGATATCGACCTGCTTGAGCAGCTCCGGCTCGACCACCAGGCGGCCCTGGTGATGGAACAGATACCCGGACTGAGTGGCTCCGTCCACGGTAACGTTGAGCATGGTGTCTTCCAGCCCACGCACGTAGACCTTTTGAGCGGCCGGCGCCCCGCCCCCTACGGCGACGTCGGGCATGTCGGCAAAGATATCCTGCAGCTCGGAAGCTTGGCGACGCTCGAGCGCCTCTGCGCTGACGCTCTGGCCGCTCTCGCTGACACGTTCCCCGGTGATCTGCAGAGTGTCGAGCTGTTGAGGACCGTTTTGGGCCAGTACGGCGGGACTGGCGCTGACAAGAGCAATAGCCAGCCACAAGGGATTGAGCGGCCAGGCGTTGCCGCGGGTAGATAGAGATATCATAGAATGATCCGAGCTCCTTTGAGTGATAAGTATTCTTATTTGGAGCGCATTCTTTGTTAGCCGCTATGAAAAGTGAATTGCTTTTACAATTGTTACCTCCTGTACCTCATGCCCGCCTCGAGCGGGCTTCAGGAAACCAGAGCGTCATTCTTAGACCACCCCCGCTGCGGTTCGCGGCGCGAATCCAACCGCCCGCCGCTTCGATCTGTCGGCGCGCCAGGGCCAAGCCCAGGCCGTGGCCATCCGGCCGGTCGTCACGGGCCTGAACGGTGCGGTAGAAGGGCGTGAAAATCAGCTCCAATTGGTCGTCGGCCACGCCAGGTCCCTCATCGTCGATAGTGAGCCGGTAGCCGTCGCCGTCTGGCTGCAGCGTCACCCGGACGTGACCGCCACCTGGGGTATAGAGGCAGGCATTGCGGATCACGTTCTCGATTGCCTGTGCCAGGGCCCGCTGGCTGCTGCCGCTGATCTCCGCCTGGTCGGGCAGCGAGCTTTCGATGACGTGCGCCGGATATTCATACCGGGCATCTTCGATGATGCTGTCGAGTAGGTCGGTGAGGTCCAGGTTGTCGTGATCGAGACTTGGCTGCTCGTTTTCCAGCCAAGCCAGCGTAAGGGCATCTTCCACCAAGCTGCGCATCACACGACATTCACGGCGGATGCGAGGCAGGAAGTCTTGCGTATCGATGCCCTCCTCCGCGCAGCTTACCGCCATGTCGATTCGGGTCAGCGGAGTGCGCAGTTCATGGGAGAGGTCGGCGATCAGCTGGCGCTGGGTGAGGATGAGGTCGCCGGTACGCTCGGCCATGCGGTCGAAGGTTTCGGCCAGAGCGGTGAGTTCGTCGCTGCGGTTACCGAGCAGAGGGCGTACCCGAACTCCCAGGTTGCCTTCGCTGAAGGCCCGAGTGGCCAACTCCAACTGACGTAATGGCCCCATCAAGTAGTGATAGATCACCGATGCGAGCAGCATCAGCACGGCGAGCGGCAAGGCTACCTTGAGTAGCAGCTTGACCTCGGGCAGGTAGGTGCCGGGGCGCATGCGCTGAGGCAGGGTCACCAGAAAATGAGTGTGGCCATCGGCGAACGTGAGATCCATGATCGGGTTCTCTGTGAAGTAGAGGTGAATCTTCCACTCCACGTTGCGCCCCAATCGAAACCCCTCCTGGAACTGTGCCGACAGAGTACTTCCCGCCAAAGGCTGGACATCGGAGCGCACCACGGCGGCCCAGGTGTTCTCGCGGGCCTGTAGCTCCGCGAGCCAGTCGGCCAGAGCCTGCTCGTCGCCGGCATAGTAGAGCTGCTCGGCTGTGGTGCCCCAATGTTTCAAGGTTTGCTGATGCTGCGCGGCGATGAAACTCATCTTCTGCTCGGTTTCGTCGCCCAGGAAAGTGACCACCCAGACCAGAACCAGAGTACCAAGCGCCAGGGGCCCGCACAGCTTCCAGAACAGGCGCCTAGTCACAGGAAGCAGTATCCCTTGCCGTGCACCGTCTGCAGGCGGTCGGCGGCCATTCCCGCCATGGTCAGTTTGCGACGTACCCGGCTCAGATGCATGTCGAGACTGCGGTCGTAGCGGCTAAACTCGCGCTCCAGCACCAACTGGTACAGATAGGGTTTGCTCAGCACCTCGCCCTGGTGGAGCGCCAGTGACCAGAGTAGACGGAACTGGATGGGAGTCAGAGCGATGGGAACACCATTGTGACGAACGTCCAGGTTGCCTCGGTCGAGCTTGAGCGAGCCCAGCGTTAGCTCGTTGGGGTCGCCACGCTGATCGGTATTGCCCAGGGTACGTCGGAGCAGGGCGTCGATACGCAACATGAGTTCGGTGAAGCCAAATGGCTTGGGCACGTAATCGTCGGCGCCACGACGGTAGCCAAGGATGCGTTCTTCTTCTGCGCCGCAGGCGGTGAGCATCATGACGGGCGTCTGGCGCGTCTTGCGCAGCCTGTCGAGCACGTCAAAGCCATTCAGCTTTGGCAGCAAGACGTCCAGTAGTATCAGGTCGAAGTGTTGGCCAAGGGCGGAGAGCAGTGCGACTTCCCCCTCATAGCATTGGCAGGTCCGGTATCCCTTGCTCTCCAGGAGGCTGGCGATCTGCCCGCTCAGCGTTCGGTCGTCCTCGACTACCAGGATATGTGGCCTGCGTGGTGCGGCTGAGGGCATTGGCCCTACACTCCATGTGTATACGATAATTGTTATCGTATGCCGTGAAAGTGCAAATGACAATATGTCTCATATTGGCGGCAATAAGGGGTCAGTCTCTGTCAGCCGCTGAAGCTGGTAGAGCCACCAGACTCAGGACTCTGTCTTCAAGCAGGCAGACCATGCCGGTGACCTCGCGGCCGACTGTCCAACCGTTGCCCAGGTCTTCCAGCAGACGCAGGCGAACGGGGCCGATGCCATGCCAGGCCATGAGTTCAGCGGCGGGAAAGTGGAACATGCGGCCCACCAGTGGGTAGAGCGCCTTGAACAGGCTCTCCTTGAGGGAGAAGGTGGTGCTGACCATCAGCCCCACGCTCGACGGCGGCAGCGCTCGCATGCGGACGATCTCTTCGGCGGTCAGTACCCTTGTTGCGAGCCGGCGGGCCTGCTCCTCGTTCAGCAACCGCTCGGCATCGAGACCGACACCCTGATAGGTCTGGCGATGGGCGACCAGTGCCGCTGCCCAGCCGTCGCTGTGAGTGATGGCGCCCACACAGCCTGCGGGCCAGCATGGTGAGCGATCCTCGTTCATGCTTGGGGTTGCGTCCCTGCCATCCAGCAGGCGCAGGGCACGGCGTGCGCACAGCCGCCCGGCAACGTATTCCGCCCGCCGTTTGGCAATGGCGCCATGCAAGCGGGGCGGGAGCGCGATGCTACCCCGTTCAAAGGGAAGGGGCCCAACGTTCGGCTCATCGAAGCGGTCTGGATCGAAACGTGCCGCCACCAGGCGAGCACCCGGAAGGGACGAGGCCCAGGGCCAGTCGCTGGTGAAAGGGCCGACAAAAGGGTCGATCAAAGAAGAGGAGCTGTCCATGGGCGAATTCTTGCATGGGCCACTGGCTGGCGTCATGTATCCTGACGCTTCGAGCCGGAGAGAGGCGGGCGATACGCCGACTTTGGGTAGCCTCGCGTTCCATGTCGAACCGCAGGTAGGTAATATGGGTCGCTCACCGGCTTCAACCGCGGCCAGCGCCGCCCGTACCGAGACAGCACCATGAGCCCAACCAAGGACGCCCCGACCATTCTCACCCGCATCCTGGCCCGCAAGGACGAGGAAGTGGCAGAGCGCAGCCGCGCCGTGTCCGAAGCCGAGCTGCTGACCTTGGCCGAGCGGCAGAGCGCTCCCCGCGGTTTCATCGCGGCTCTCGATCGGAACATTGCCGAGGGTGATCCGGCAGTGATCGCCGAGATCAAGAAGGCCTCGCCCTCCAAGGGCGTGATCCGCGAGGACTTCCAGCCTGCCGAGATTGCGGCGAGCTATGCTGCCGGCGGTGCCGCCTGTCTCTCGGTGCTGACCGACGCCGACTTCTTCCAGGGCCATGAGGACTTCCTCATCGCCGCGCGTGAGGCGTGCGAGCTGCCGGTAATCCGCAAGGACTTCATCGTGCATGGCTATCAGGTCAGCGAGGCGCGCGCCATCGGCGCCGACTGCATCCTGCTGATCGTTGCCGCCCTGGAAGATGCCCAGATGGCCGACCTCTACCAGCAGTCTACGGCGCTGGGCATGGACGTGCTGGTCGAGGTGCACGACGCCCTGGAACTCGAGCGCGCGCTCAAGCTCGGCATCGGCCTGGTGGGCATCAACAACCGTAACCTGCATACTTTCGAGACTCGCCTGGAAACCACGCTGGAGCTGCTGCCGCGCATTCCCGCCGGGGTCACCGTGGTGACGGAGTCCGGCATTCACACCCAGGCCGACGTGCTGCGCATGCGCGAGCACGACGTGCATGGTTTCCTGGTCGGTGAGGCCTTCATGCGCGAGCAGGAGCCGGGTGAAGCGCTGCGGCGGCTGTTCTACTGAGCGGGTGGAAATCAGGGACCAAAAGGGCAGCCGCGTTGGCTGCCCTTTTTCGTCGGCAGACGCCGAATTCGCCTATGCTCGTTCGAGGGGGAGGGGGCAAGTTGTTTGGCATCCATTGGGAGACGGTAGCATGATGAAGCCGGTTTGCTGGTTCGAGATCTACGTGCAGGACATGGCGCGGGCAAAAGCCTTCTACGAGGCTGTGTTCGACGTGCAACTGGAACAACTGCCGAGCCCCAGCCCCGATGAAGAGATGCTGGCCTTCCCCGGTGCCATGGAGGCGGCTGCGGGAAGTTCGGGAGCGCTCGTGAAGAGTGCCAACTGGCAGCCCGGCACCAGCGGTACGGGTACGGTCGTCTACTTTACCTGTGAAGACTGCGCTGATCAGGTGGCACGGGCGGCTGCCAGTGGCGGCAAGGTGCTTCAGGAGAAAATCTCCATTGGCGACTATGGCTTTGCGGCGCTGATCGCCGATACCGAGGGCAACTCTATCGGGCTTCATTCGATGAGGTAGAGAACATTGCCGCTACAGAGAATGCAATGAAATGGCGATGACAGCAGTGGAAGATAGCCAAAGCGCGATGGACGAGTGCATGAAACCGGTCATTCAAGAAGAAATATCCGGCTGCGGTATTGCCGCGAGCGCTGCCATCGCCGGCATCACCTACGCCGAGGCCAAGAGGAAGGCCAGCTCTCTGGGTATTTATGCCGAGGACCCGACACTATGGTCGAGTACCGAGCATGTTCGCAGGCTGTTGCGCGAACTCAATGTTTCAGTCGGCTCAAGGAAAATCCCTTTCGAGGCTTGGGAGCGGCTTCCAGACAAGGCGCTTCTGGCGATTAAATGGAGGGTGGAGCGGGGAAAGCCATTCTGGCACTGGGTCGTTTTTGTCAGGGACGGGGGCAATGCGCTCGTGCTTGATTCCAAGAAAGGCTTGAAATCCAATGTTCGAAGAGACTTCGGACGCATGAAGCCCAAGTGGTATATCGCAGTGGCCAACTGATGCTGGGCAGCAGTGTGTGGCCTTCTTGAGACGGCAAACAAGCAGGGAAAGCGATGAACCAAGATGAAATCAAGGCATTGTTCGATCAGCAAGCTTCCAGCTACGACGCGCAGTGGGCGAAGACGTTGCCGATTCGGAGTTGCCTGCACATGTTGCTGGATGCGGCCTTTGCCGAGCTACCCGAAGGTGCACACGTCCTTTGTGTCGGGGTAGGAACGGGAGCGGAGCTGTCTCACCTTGCTCACAACCATCCTACTTGGAAGTTCACTGCCGTAGAGCCTTCTGGTGCGATGCTGGACATCTGCCGAAAGCAGGCAGAAACGGAGGGCTTCTCGGGGCGCTGTCAATTTCACGAGGGCTATCTGGAATCGCTTCCTGGCGCCCAGGTATTCGATGCTGCGACCTGCTTGCTGGTGTCGCAGTTCATTCTCGACCAGCAGGCGCGTTCCGACTTCTTCCACCAAATAGCCCGCAGACTCAAGCCGGGTGGTCTTCTCGCCAGCTCTGATTTGGCCTCGGATGTGGCATCACCCGAGTATGAGGTGTTGCTGCGCGCCTGGATGAACATGATGGCGCAGGCGGATATTACCCCCGAGGGGATAGCGCGCATGCGCAAGGCCTATGCCAATGACGTCGGCGTCCTGCCGCCAAGCAAGGTGGCCGCCATCATCGAGGCCGGAGGCTTCGAGCCACCCGTGCAGTTCTTCCAGGCCGGCTTGATTCACGCCTGGCTGTCGAAGCGCACCGAAAACAGTATTGGCGCTGATGATTCATTTGTCCCCACGCTTCTGCACTCGTCATAGGCCCAGCCAAAGGAAACCCTCATGTCTCTTAATTCTCTGCAGTCCCTGTTTGCCTACAAGGCCTGGGCCAATGCCGAGCTGTTCACCCTGCTTGCCAACTTACCGCCAAGTTATGCCGCTGAACTACACACATGCATTCGAACGCTCAACCATATTTATGTCGTCGATCGCATCTTTCGAGCACACCTGAGTGGGGATCCGTCTCCATTCGATGCAACCAACACCGAAGAGACTCCGGCTCTCAGCCAGCTGCATGGAGAGGTAACGGAAACGGACGCTTGGTACGTTGATTATGTCGCCAAGCTGAACGACTCGGTCTTATCCGAAGCCCTGGCGTTTACCTTCACCGATGGGGATGCAGGGCGCATGACCCGAGAGGAAATGCTGTTGCATGTGGTCGTTCACGGTGGGTATCACCGTGGCAACGTTGGCCAAGTGCTGAAATCCATCTCGGTGACACCACCCCGTGACCTCTACACCAAGTTTTTGCACATCAGCGAACCCGGGCGCAGGGGACCTGGTTCTTCTTGCTGAATTTTCATAGGGTGTAACAACAGGCTGCGTGCTCTGGTAGAAGTGTTGATTCAAGGAGAATATATGAGCATCTCCAAATATCTTGTCGTCACTCCTTATGTGAGCGAGTTCCCCACCCCCATTACTTTCAAAAAGGGGACCCCTCTCACCGTTGGGGAAAAATACGAGGGTAAGGCGGGCTGGGAGAACTGGTTCTTTTGCAGCGCGCCAGGGCAGGAGCCAGGCTGGGTGCCTGGCCAGATCATTGAATTTCTGGATGGCTCGACTGGGCGTGCGCTCGATGACTATACGGCGAGAGAACTCAATGTAGTGCAAGGAGAGTTGCTGGTCGGCAAGAGGGAGCTGAATGGCTGGCTATGGTGTGAGAAAGCTGACGATACGGAACCGGGCTGGGTGCCGCTAGAAAACCTGAAGAAAGTCGATGATTAAAGGGAGTTTTGCTGTGCCAGCTGCAGGGGACGAAGCGCTGCATCATTCAACAAAAAGGGAACTGCCGTGACGGATTTGATAACGACAGAGGTGCGAGAGGCGGTAGAGCGCAGCGTTCTCTGTTGGCTGGCCACCTCCGATGAAGCTGGACAGCCCAACGTTTCCCCCAAGGAGATATTCGCGGTCCTGGATGACACGACAGTAGTGGTGGCGAACATCGCTTCTCCGACCTCTTCCAGGAATATCCGAGTCAATGAGAAGGTATGCTTGAGCTTCATCGATATTTTCGTGCAAAAAGGCTTCAAGGTGACGGGTGTTGCACGTGAAGTGAAAGCACGAGCTGCGGACTTCTCTCGTTGGGCCGAGCCGCTTCTCGAAATGGCCGGGGAGCGCTTTCCGATTCATAGCGTTCTCGTGGTGAGCCCCACGGCCGTTGAGCCTATCCTCGCTCCCAGCTACAGGTTCTATCCCGCAGAGACCACCGAAGAATCCCAGATCCGCTCTGCGCTTCGTGCCTATGGGGTTAGCAGAGAGGAGCATGGCTAAAACCTCAACCTTCAGCGACCTCAGCCGATAACAATAGGAAAGGCCCACGAGGGGAGAGCCGCCATGAGCCGGATTCGTAGCATGCAGAGCCGTGCTGAGGATGCTCGCACTGCCGTTCGCGAGTTTCATCAGGGGGTGGTGCAGCCCGATCCCGAGTTGGTGCTGTTCTTCTGTTCCAGCCACTACGATCTGGCAGCGCTGGCTGACGAGATGAACCGTCTGTTCGGCGACATCCCCGTGGTGGGGTGTACCACTGCGGGGGAGATCGGCCCTCTGGGCTATCTCGACCACACGCTCACCGGCGTAAGTTTCCCGGCCGGCAGCTGTACGGCGGTCACCGGACGACTGGATACCCTTCAGCAGTTCAGCATCGCCCGTGGCCAGGCGTTCACCGATACGCTGCTACAGCAACTCGGTGAGCGGGCGACAAGACCGAGCGGCGGCAACAGCTTCGGTTTTCTGCTCATCGATGGCCTCTCCGTCCGAGAAGAGCAGGTGGCACGAACGCTGCAAACGGCATTGGGCGATATCGTGCTGGTGGGCGGCTCGGCGGGCGACGACCTGTGTTTCAGCCAAACCCAGGTATTCCATGACGGGGCTTTCCACAGTGACAGTGCCGTGCTGACCGTATTGAAGAGCGACTACCCGTTCCGTCTGTTCAAGACCCAGCACTTCCTCTCGCTGGAGGAGCGCCTGGTCGTCACCCGGGCCGATGCGGAGCAGCGGATCGTTTACGAGATCAATGGCATACCCGCCGCTCAGGCTTATGCCGAGTTGATCGGCGTCTCGGTGGAGGCGCTCGAGCCGCACCATTTCGCTGCTGCGCCGGTGGTCGTGCTGATTGATGGCACCGATTATGTACGCTCGATACAGAAGGTCGGGCCGGACGGCAGCCTGACTTTCTACAGCGCCATTGACGAAGGGCTGGTCCTGCGCGTGGCCCAGGGAATGGATCTGGTCTCCGATCTGGAGGCGACCATGGGACAGCTGAGCGAAGAGTTGGGCCCGCCGCAGCTGGTGCTTGCCTGTGACTGCATTCTGCGCAACCTGGAGGTCTCGCAGAAGAATACCAAGGCGTCGGTGGAAGCGATTTTCGATCGCCATAATGCGGTCGGTTTCAGCACCTATGGTGAGCAATACGGTGGCGTGCACATGAATCAGACGCTGACGGGCATCGCCATTGGCGCTTGTGACCATAGCGAAACGAGCGGCTCGTCGAGTGGGTGGAGCCTGTCAGGCAGCCGTACGGAACGGGTGATGCAATCCGATGCCGCTCAGCCGATGCCGCGGCGACAGCTTGGAGCCGAGCAGTTGCAGAAGATGGTGCAGGCCTTGATGGATCGAGCCGAGCGCAGCACCAGCGTGCGCGGCTCCGGTTTCAGTCTCTTCCAGACCGCGGTGATGCTGGAGGATCAGGTGCGGGCGCGAACCAAGGAGTTGGAATCGGCGCTGCGCGAGAACGAGCAGATCAATCGTGCCCTGCAGCAGGTGCAGGAGGATATGGAACGGGAGATCCGTGAGCGGCGCGAGGCTCTCGTGGCGCTGGAGCGTGAGAGGGAGGAGCAGCAAGTCCTCATCGGTAAATTGGAAGAAGCCCACAATCAGCTGCTTCAGTCGGAGAAGCTCGCTTCGATCGGCCAGCTTGCCGCGGGTGTCGCCCATGAGATCAACAATCCCATCGGCTTCGTCAGCTCCAACCTCAACACTCTGCATCAGTACATCGACGATCTGCTGCGCCTGGTCGACCTCTACGAGACGGTCGAGCCGTCATTGACGAGCGAGGCGGCCGAGCGGATCGCCCAGCTCAAGACGGAGCTCGAACTGGACTATCTGCGCGAGGATGTCGGTGCGCTGATTGCCGAGTCGATCGACGGTACGGCCCGGGTACGGCGTATCGTTCAGGATCTGCGCGATTTCTCCCGTACCGGTGCTACCGACTGGCAGCTTGCCGATCTTCATCAGGGCCTGGAGAGCACGCTCAACGTGGCGACCAATGAGATCAAGTACAAGGCCACGATAGTAAGGGAGTATGGCCAACTGCCGGCGGTCGAGTGCGTGCCGGCTCAGCTCAACCAGGTCTTCCTCAATCTGCTGGTCAATGCGGCTCAGGCAATCGAGGACCACGGCACCATCACGTTGCGCACCGGCTGCGAAGGCGATCAGGTGTGGCTCGCTTTTGCCGATGACGGGGCGGGGATACCTGCCGAGCTGCAGTCGCGTATCTTCGACCCTTTCTTCACCACCAAACCTGTCGGTCAGGGCACCGGACTTGGCCTCTCGCTCTCCTATGGCATCGTGCAGAAGCACGGAGGGCGCATCGAGCTGGATAGCCGCCCCGGAGAGGGAACGACCTTCACCCTCTGGCTGCCAATTCGGCGCATACCGGACGAAAGCGCTTCAGCGGTTGAACAGCCACAATAACCCGCTGATGAGCAGACTCAACAGGATCATGGTGGTCATAGGAAAGTAGAACGAGAAGTTCTCGCGTCGTACGACGATATCTCCCGGCAGCTGGCCAAGGGGCAGCTTGGAGAGCCATGGCCAGAACAGGCCGATGAGAACGATACACAGGCCGATGACGATCAGGGTGCGGGACATCCTGCCTCCCCTTCCGTGTGCGCTTGCCGAGGACGAACCGTACCGGCGGCTGCCGGTACGGTTGAGGTTGGCTTGCGCTTATTCCTCTGGGCTGAAGGGCAGAGAGGAGTGGTGCAGCACGATACGCAGGGTGCCTTCATCGTCCAGGTGATAGCCCCAGGTCTTGTCCACGGTGGTGGTGTTGCCGTCGGCATCGAGAATGGAGACGTTGCCCATGGTCAGGGCGACGTCACCGCTGATCAAAATGGCGGCATTTTCGATGGTGACTTCCTGCCAGCCCTTCAGGGCAAAGCCACTGTCTTCACTGTACTCATCGCTGTGGCCGACGAAGTAGGCCAGCGCGCCTTCGGGTGTCGTGCGGAAAGTTTGCGGCGCGGCGGCCAGGGTGGGTTTGAAGAGCACGGCGCCCATGTCGTAGCCGTAGGCGCTGTCGATCACTTCCTGTGCCAGTTCGCGGGCGGCGTCAATGCCCTCCGCCTCGTAGGTATTGGAAATGGCAACCAGAGCGTCGCCCCAGGCTTGCTGTGCCGCCAGCACCTGCTCTTCGGTGATGTCTCCACCCAGGTGCGTGACTTGTGCGGCACTTGCCAGACTAGTAGTACCCAGGCCGAGTCCGAGGGCCATTGCAGTGATCAGTGTCTTGAATTTCATCATTCGTCTCCTGTCGGTGAACTCGTTATGGGATAGCGATAAAGCCTGGCCAGCATAGCGCAGGCTGCAATGCGTTCCGATCGCCTTCCGATGAACAAGGAGGACCGGCAGGATTAACGGAAGGTGAACGGTTACAGCTGAGTTACCGAAGGGGCTTCGAGCCGGTAGCCAAAGCCGCGCTGGGTCGTGATCAGCGACTCCTTGGTATGTTCGTCGTCCAGCTTTTGACGTAAGCGTCGGATATAGACATTGACGATATTGGTCAGCGGATCTTCATGTGCTCCCCATACGCTGGCGAGAATACGCTCGCGACTGAACAGCTTGCCGGGAGCGGACATTAGCAGCTCGAGGATGGCGAGCTCTTTTGGTGTGAGCTCGATCCGCCGGCCGGCACGTGTGACCCGACGCTGATCGCGGTCGAGTTCCAGGTCGCCGACACGCACGACGCGCTGCTCCGACGGCGCGTGCCCCGCATGCCGGCGTGAAACGGCGCTGAGCCGGGCCAGGAGCTCCTCGAAGGCAAAAGGCTTGATCAGATAGTCGTCGGCGCCGGCCTCGAGCCCCGAGACGCGATCCTCGATGCTGTCCAGGGCGGTCAGCATCAGGATCGGGAAGGTGACGCCGGCAGTACGCAGACTGCGGCAAACCTCGAGTCCACCAATATCCGGCAGCAGGCGGTCCAGGATGACGACGGGCGGCGGCGCGACTTCTGAATCTCGTGCCGCCTGGACGAGATACACCAGCGCTGGTTGGCCCTCGCTGAAGCTCTTTACCTGGTGCCCTTCGGCCGCCAGTCCGCGCTGGAGGAAGTCACGAATACGTGGGTCGTCTTCGATGATCACGATGTGCATAACGACACTCTCCGTGAGTCTGGCGGAAGTCAGGCGGGAGCAACCGACGGGCTGAGCGTGTCGGTTGAAGGTCCGCTGGCTTCAGGCATGTGCACCGGCAGACGAAGCAGGGCCAGACATCCGCCATCGGCCATGCTCTCCAGTTGGAGTTGGCCACCGTGCAGCCGCATCAGCAGCATGGCAATGGCCAACCCAACGCCCTGTCCATCAGGGCGGTGGCGGCGAGCCTCAGCGCTGCGATAGCCGCGCTCGAAAATGCGAGAGGCCTCCTGCGGTGCCAGCCCGATGCCATGGTCGCGAATTCTCAGCTCCCAGACAAAGGCAGTCTGGTGCTTGACGACGCGTGCTTCGACGTTGACCTGGCCGCCGGGGTGCGAATACTGAATGGCGTTATCGAGCAGAATGCTGAATACCTGTTGGAGTCGCTGCGAATCGCCGAGCAGCGTGGCAGTCTCCAGGTGGCCTGGGGTCACGCTGATGCCGCGCAGCCTGCCCAGGGTGGAAGCCTGGCCAATGGCATCGCGCAATGGCAAGAGTGGGTCGAGAGGCTTGTGCTGTATCTGCCATTCGGCGATATCGCTGCGCGCCATGGTCAGCAGGTCGCTGATGACGCCACTCAGGTGGGCGGCATCGCCGGCAATGCGTTGCAGTGCCTGGCGATATTCGGCTTCGCTGCGTGGTTGGCCGCGCAGCGTGATTTCGGCCTCACCGCGTATCGAGGTGGCCGGGGTGCGCAACTCATGACTGATGTCCTCCAGCAGCTGCTGGCGCTGCTGTGACAGCTGCCTGAGTCTTTCCAGCGCCTGCTCCAGCTCTCGCGTGCGCGTTTCGACCAGGTCTTCCAGACGCTGCTGACGATCGCGTTCGGTGCGGCGGTGTTGATCCAGTTCGCTGGCCATATGGTTCATATGGGCAGCGATGCGACCGAACTCGTCCTGAAGGTTGTCGTCGAGGCGGTGGCTCAGCTCGCCGCGCTGCAGTGCCTGGGCGCCACGCATCAACTCGCCGATGGGGCGACGCAGAGCGCGAGCGAAATGCCAGAACACCAGCAAGATGATGGCGCTCAGGGTCAGCGTGGTCAGAATCACCATCCGCATCAATTGCTGCAAGGAGCGGTCGGCCTCGTTGCGCTGTTTGGCGAGCAGCGTGCGTTCACGGGACAGGGTATCGGCCATCATCAGGCGCAGGTCGCGTCCCTCGAATTGATTCAGATCGCTTGGTTCGATGTCGAATGGCGGGGCAGTCTCCTGGCGTTCCAGCGTATCGAGAAACTGGTCGAAGACGTTCAGCGCCGTCCGGCGCTCCTCGATCAGGCTGGCGGGCTGCTCCGTCTCTACCAGCGCACGGTCGGCCAGCGTTTCGCTGAGCTGGTGTAGCCGCACCAGGTGTGAACGCATTTCCTCGAGCAGAACGTAGCGCTGCTCAGGGTCGGGGCTGGCTTCATGCTGGGCGCGGGATAGCCAGGTCTGCAGCCTGTGCTTGCTGTCTGATAGCGCCAGAAAACCGGTATGCAGGTCGCTGGAGAGGCGACCGAGCTCGACTTTCTGCCGGGCGCCATCGATGGCCCATACGGCGACGCCACCCTGTATCAGCGCCAGCAGTGTGAGGGCGATCAGCGCAACTCCAAGGCGGCGTTGAAACATGGCAATCGAACTCCGGTGTATTTCGAGGCGCTATCGGTTCAGCAGCCGAATAGCCTTCGAAAGGCCGGCGGCGCCGGCCTTTCTGGTTACCAGTTCAGCCGGCGCAGGTGGGTCAGAATTCCCTGCAGCGGGTGCGGCAGGGCCTGGCCGGAGAGGCGGCTGGCCTGGCTGCGGCAGGAATAACCGGTGGCCAGCAGGCGGCCCTGGTTGGCCTCGTTCTCGACCACCGGCTGCCACGACTGGGCATAGATGGTCTTCGAGGTTTCCAGATTGCGCGCTTCATGGCCGTAGGTGCCGGACATGCCACAGCAGCCGCTGGCAATGAGCTCGAGCTCGAAGCCGAAGACGGCGAACACCTGCTGCCACGCCTTGGGGCTGCCCGGAGCGCTGGTCTTCTCGGTGCAGTGGGAGAGCAGCCGGAAGCTCGGGTCGTCGAGTTTCTCGAGCTCCCGGGCGAGAGCCGGCGGCACCAGACGCTTGCCTTGCGCCACCAGCCACTCCTGTAGCATCAGCACCTCGGGCACGGCATTGGGCCCCAGCGCCTTCACGTACTCCTGGCGGTAAGTGAGCGTCATGGCCGGGTCGATGCCCACCAGCGGCACGCCGAACTCGGCCAGGGCGCGCAGCCGCCGCGCCTGCTTCTCCGCGGTGCGCTCGAATGCGCCGAGGAAGCCCTGCACGTGCAGCGGTTTGCCGTTGGCCGTATAGGGGGCGACGAACACCTTGATGTCCAGGCGTGAGAGCAGCTCGACGATGTCCAGCACCAGTTCGGCTTCGAAGTGGCTGGTGAAGGCGTCCTGCACGATCACCACGCTTCTGGCCTTCTGCGCCTCGCTGAGCAGGCCCAGCGAGATCGGCGTGGCCTCGGCGATGCCCCAGGTGCGCAGCTGCTTGGCCAGCCGTGCGCGCGCGAGGCGCGGGCTGTCGACCAGGCCGACGTGTCGCGACAGCAGGCGGTCCACCAGGCGCTGATTCAGCGCGGCGTTGTACAGCGGTGCGGCGTGGGCGAGATAGGGCACGAAGAACTCCATGCCGCCGATCAGGTAGTCCCGCACCGGACGCAGGTAGCGGCCGTGGTAGACCTCGAGGAACTGCGAGCGCGAGTCCGGCACGTTGACCTTGATCGGGCACTGACCGGCGCAGGACTTGCAGGCCAGGCAGCCCGCCATGGCGTCGTAAACCTCATGGGAGAAGTCGGCCTCGTCGCGGCGGCGCCAGGTGTTGCGCGCCCGCGCCGGAAAGGAGGTTATGAAGCCCCACACCCCATCGCGGCGCTTCGCTTTTGCCTCTTCGACCAGGTCGATCCCGGCATTGCCCTGCAGGCGCAGCCACTCGCGGACGAGGCTGGCGCGTCCCTTGGGTGAATGGATGCGGTCGCGGGTCGCTTTCCACGAGGGGCACATGGCATCGTCGGGATCGTAGTTGTAGCAGGCGCCGTTGCCGTTGCAGTACACCGTGGCGGCATGGGCCTGCCACACGCGCTCGTCAATCTGGCGGTCGAGCTGGCCGCGGGTGGGCACGCCGTCGATGGTCAGCAGGCCCGGGTCGACCCACTTCACCGCATCCTCGCTGACGCTAGTTGTCGACGCTGTGCCCGCGGCTTCGGGCGGGATGGAGGGCACCGCGGCTTCGGGCGGGATAGAGAGCCCCGCGGCTTCGGGCGGGTTGATGGGAGTCGCGATCTTGCCCGGGTTCAGCTGATTGTGCGGGTCGAAGGCAGCCTTGACCCGCTGCAGGCTGGGGTAGAGCTCGCCGAAGAACTTGGGCGCGTACTCGGAGCGTACGCCCTTGCCGTGCTCGCCCCACAGCAGGCCACCGTACTTGTGGGTCAGCTCGGCCACCTCGTCGGAGACTTCGCGGATCAGCCGCTCCTGCTCGGGGTCCTTCATGTCGATGGCGGGGCGCACGTGGAGCACGCCGGCATCGACGTGGCCGAACATGCCATAGCTGAGCCCGCGGGCGTCCAGCGCGGCGCGGAACTCAGCGATGAAGTCGGCCAGATGCTCCGGCGGCACCGCGGTGTCCTCGACGAAGGGGATCGGCCGCTTCTCGCCCTTCTCGTCGACCTTGGCATTGCCCAGCAGCCCCACGGCGCGCTTGCGCATGCCGTAGACCTGCTGGATCTGGGCGCGACCCTGGGCCAGGGTGTAACCGAGGCGGGGCACGCTCTCATCCGTTTCCAGGTGGCGGCAGAAGGCGGCCACCCGCTCGGCGAGCCGATCGGGGTCGTCGTCGTTGAACTCGATCAGGTTGATGCCGCGAATGGCCACCGCCTGGCGTTCGGCCGTGACGGTATCGTCCTCGGCAGATCCCTGGGGTGCCCCGCTGGGAAAGAACTCCGCCACGCTGTCCCAGACGAAGTCCTCCATGGCCAGCAGCAGCACCTTGTCGTCCACCGTCTCGATGGAAGTGGGTTTCGCCGCAAGCGCCTGCGGCTGGTCCTGTGAAGAGCCCATCAAGGCCTTGGCGTCGCGTAGGGCATCCATGAAGCCGGCATAACGCACGTTGACCAGGGTCGAGTGCTTGGGGATCGGCAGCACGTTGAGCACTGCTTCGTTGAGGAAACCCAGCGAGCCCTCGGAGCCGCACAGCAGGCTGTTCATGTCGAGGCGGCCTTGCGCGTCCCTGAGATGCGCCAGGTCGTAGCCGGTCAGGCAGCGGTTGAGCGGCGGGAACTTGGCCGCGATCAGCTCGCGCTGGGTGTCGATGATCTCCCGTGCGGTGCGGTAGGCGTTGCCGATCGCGCCGCTGTGGTGGCACAGCGTATCCAGCTCGCTATCGTCCACCGGGCGGCTGACCAGCCGCTCGCCGCCGAGCAGTACGCTGTCGAGTTCGAGCACGTGGTCGCGGGTCTTGCCGTACTCGCAGCTGCCCTGGCCGCTGGCGTCGGTGGAGATCATGCCGCCGATGGTGGCGCGGTTGGAGGTGGAGAGGTCCGGGGCGAAGAACAGCCCATGAGGCTTCAGCGCCGCGTTGAGCTGGTCCTTGACCACGCCGGCCTGCACTCGCACACGGCGGTTCTCCACGTCGATCTCGAGTATCCGGTTCATGTGACGGGAAACGTCCACCACCAGCCCGTCGGTGAGCGACTGGCCGTTGGTGCCGGTGCCGCCGCCGCGGGGCGTGAGCACCACCTGGCGATGCTTGGGCTCGGCGGCGAGCCGGGCGATGCTTTCGAGGTCCTCGGCGTGGCGCGGGAACAGTGCCGCCTGGGGCAGGCGCTGGTAGATCGAGTTGTCGGTGGCCAGCACGGTGCGGCTGGCGTAGTCCGGGGCGATCTCACCCTCGAAGCCGGAGGCCTTCAGCGCCTCGAGAAAACGCAGGTAATGCGCGCCCAGGCCCTCGATGGCGGGAGCGTCGGCGGTATCCAGTCTTGCGATCATGGCTAGTCGTATTCGGTCGTTTGATGCCACCCGGGGGCGGGCCGGCAGGGAATGACGCTACTTTACCGCGAGAGGGTGGTGGGGCGCATCCCGCCACGGCCAGGAGCCGCGGCGGGATGTCGAGGCGTGGACTCAGGCGTGGCCGGGAGCGGGCAGGGCAGTGGCCGAGGTGCGGCCGGCCCGGGCGCTCCACGCCAGAGTGGCGAGGAACAGTGCCAGGCCCAGGAAGTCCAGTGCCAACTGGTCGTGGGGCCAGAGCATCAGGGCGCCCATGGGGAACATCGCCAGGCGCAGCCACCAGGGCAGTTCATGCTCCAGGAAGCCCTCGAGGCCGGCGATGATGGCATAAATGCCGAACAGGGCGAAGGCGAACACCGTGAGCATCTCGGCGGGGGAGCCGGTGATCAGCGGCGACCAGACGAACAGCAGAGGGATGATGTAGAGCCCCTTGGCGATCTTCCAGGCGGTGAAGCCGGTGCGCATCGGCGGTGTCCTGGCGATGGCCGCGGCGGCAAACGCCGTGAGGCACACCGGCGGGGTGACGTTGGAGTCCTGGGAGAGCCAGAAGATCACCATGTGGGCCGCCACCAGCAGCAGGGTCAGGGTGTGGGGCGAGAGCGCCTGTTCGTAGAGCTGGCGGCGGAAATCGTCGGGCACCAGGGTGAGCAGCTCGCGGGCGCTGGCTGCGTCCATGGGAGCACTCAGGGCCTCCAGGCTCTCCGGGGCGGCAAGCATGAAGATCGCCTTGGCCTGCTCGGGCAACTGACCGGCCATCAGCAGCTCCATCAGTTGGCCGTGGGCCATCAGGCCGTAGAGGGCCGGCGCCGAGAGGGTGCCCAGCACGATATAGGCGGCGGTGACCGGCAGGCCCATGCCCAGCACCAGGGAAGCGATGGCGATCAGCACCATGGTGATCAGCAGGCTGCCGCCGGCCCAGTCGGTGATCATCAGCGAGAAGGTATTGCCGATGCCGGTAGTGGAGACCACGTTGACGATCAGCCCCACGGTGAGCAGCAGGATCGCCGTGGTGATCATGTTACGGGTGCCGAGTACCAGGGCCTCCATCACCACCGTCGGGGTCATGGGGTTGCGCGACAGCCAGGAGGCCACCACCACCGAGAGGATGGCGATGCCGGCGGCGTAAGTAGGGGTGAAGCCGTAGATCAGCGCGGCCACCAGCACCACAAGCGGTAGCAGGAAGTGCCAGCCGCCCTTGAGCACCTCGAGGAAGCGCGGCGCCTCTTCGGCCTCGACGTGCTGGGCGCCGCTACGCTTGGCCTCGATGCGCACGAACATCGCCACCGAGAGGAAGTAGAGCAGCGCCGGCAGGGCCGCCACGCCGATGATGGTGAGGTAGGAGACCTGGGTATAGGAGGCCATGATGAAGGCGCCGGCGCCCATCACCGGGGGCATCAGCTGGCCGCCGGTGGAGGCCGCGGCCTCGACCCCGGCGGCGAAGCGCGGCGGGAAGCCGGCCTTGCGCATCAACGGGATGGTGATCACCCCGGTGGAGACCGTGTTGGCGACGCTGGAGCCGGACACCGAGCCCATCAACCCGGAGGAGAAGACCGCGACGAAGCCGGGGCCGCCAATGAAGCGTCCGGCAGCGCAGCGGGCCAGCTCGATGATGAAGTCGCCGGCGCCGGAGCGTACCAGGAAGGCGCCGAACAGGATGAACATGAAGACGTAGGACCAGGAGATGCGGGCGATGGAGCCCAGCATGCCGTCGCCTCCCAGATAGCTGCGGAACAGCACCGTCTCCCAGGAGAGGCCGGGGAAGCCGAAGACTCCGCCTACATGACGTCCCCACCAGGCTACGTAGGTGAGCGCCACCAGGCAGAGCAGGGGGATGAACCAACCGGTGGTGCGGCGAGCGAACTCCAGCACCAGGCCGAGGGCGACGATGGAGACGACCCAGTCGGCGGTGGAGAAGCGTACCCCGCGGGCGTAGAGGGCGTCTTCGAAGCCGATCAGGTAGAAGGCGCAGCCCAGCGCCGCCAGGCCGAGCAGGATGTCCACCGCCAGCACCAGGCGGGCACCGCCGACGGAGCGGGCCTTGAGCATGGGCACCGAGAGGGCACAGAGCAGGCCGAACATACCGAAGTGCAGGGCGCTGACCCACACCTCGGAGAGGGTACCGAGAGTGTTGAAGTAGAGATGTGACAGGGCCACGACGATGGCCAGGGCGAACAGCACCCGGCCGAGCCAGGGGTGCTCGAGGCGCTCGGGGGCTTCGCTGGCGGCTTCGTCGCGCACCTCGGGAGTGGGCGTTGCGTTCATGGGCGTTCTCGCGGAGCTGGCGTGGATGAGAAGGCGTTGTCGGTGGTCAGGCTCGGGGCTTGCCGGCGACAGACCGGCGAGGAGGCGCGGTGAGCCCGTCCCTGGGCGCTACCTTTTCCTTCCCTGGAAAAAGACCTTCTCTTCGGCCTGCCCCGGCGCCCCTGGGGGCGCAGCAGAAAATCAGCGTTGCCTTAGCCCTCCAGCAGATGCGCGGGGATGACCAGCCCCTGCTCCTGGAAGTAGCGGGCAGCGCCGGGGTGCAGTGGCATGGGCAGGCCGTCCAGGGCCTTCTCGAGGGCCATGTCGCGGGTCGCCGGATGGATGTTGTTGAGGAAGGGCAGGTTCTCGAACATCGCCTTGGTGATCTGGTAGACGTGCTCTTCCGGGACGTCGGCGTTGACCACCAGAATGTTGGGCTGGGCGATGGTGTGAACCGGCTCGTCCTGGCTCGGGTAGGTGCCGGCGGGAATCTCGTAGGAGGTCCATACCGGGTAGTCGGCGTTGATCCGCTCGAGCTGCTCTTCCGTCACATTCAGGATGGAGATGTTGCTGCCCATGTTGGCGAAGGCGCTGGTCACCGCGGAGGCGGGCACCCCGGCGGGAATGTTCATGCCGTCGATGTTGCCGTTTTGCATGGAGTCGGCGCTGGGGCCGTAGCCCAGGTAGGCGAGGTTCATCTGCTCGGGGTCGATCTCGAGACCGGCAAGAATCTGCCGACCGGAGCCTTCGGTACCCGAGTTGCGGGCGCCGATGGAGAAGCCGCGGCCGTAGAGGTTGGACAGGTCGTCGATGGTACCGCTCTCCACCCGGTTGCTGCGCATCACGAAGTGCTCGACGTTCTGCCACAGCATGGAGATGGAGCGTACGTTGTCGTAGGCCTTGGGGACCGGGCCTTCGCCGTGCCAGGCCCAGGCGCCGTAGAGAGCCTGGAGGATGCCGAACTGGGCCTCATTGTCGTCCATCAGACGCAGGTTCTCGGCGGAGCCGGCGGAGCTGATGGCGGAGACCGAGATGTTGTGGGTCGGCTCCAGTTTGACGCGGACCAGGGTGGAGAGGGCGACGCCCACCGGGTAGAAGGTGCCGCCGGTGGTGGCGGTACCCATGATGTACTGACCCCCTTCGCTGCCGTTGTCGGGGCTGGCGGTCGCGGTTGCGGCACCGAGGCCAAGGGCGGCGGCGGTGGCAAGGCAGAGGGCGGACTTGAGGAACTGGCGCTTGTGCATGGCGGGTCTCCGTATGTCGAGCGTTGTGGTTATGAGACGCTCTGACATAGCGACAAGCCTGCCAGCTTCGGTGACACCCTATGTATTTCAGTGAGTTGAGATGAGAAACCGCAACACGGACTGGGCCTGGGTGGGTGCTGTCGGCAATTTTTTGCCGACGTGGTAGCACCCTGTCGGCAAGATCTTGCCGATGGATGGAGCAGGCTTAACTCTCGTCGCCGTCGAGGAAGGCTTCGCGGCGCAAGCCGTGCTTCTGCATCTTCTGGTTGAGGGTGCGGCGCGGCAGCTCCAGCTCGTCCATTACCGCCTGGATGTTGCCGCCATGACGGCCCAGGGCGGCACGCAGCAGGGCTGCTTCGAAGGCGGTCACCTGGGCGGCCAGGGAGTCATCGTCCGCGGTGGCGGCCGTGCCCAGGCAGGGGATCTCCAGCCCAAGAATGAAACGGGTGGCAGCGTTGCGCAGCTCTCGCAGATTGCCCGGCCAGGTGTGACGTTCGAGGGCCTGAAGCATAGCGGCGTCAGGATCGCGCAGGGGGCGGTCGTGGACCTCAGCGGCCTGATGACAGAAGTGGCGGAAGAGCAGGGCGATGTCCTCGCGGCGCTCGCGCAGCGGCGGCAGAGCCAGCTCGGCGATGGCCAGCCGGTAGTAGAGGTCCTCGCGAAAGCCGCCTTCGGCGGCCAGAGCCAGTAGGTCCACCTTGGTGGCCGCTACCACCCGCAGGTCGATCCGCTGCACGGCGTTGCTGCCCAGGCGGGTGATCTCACCCTCCTGCAGGGCGCGCAGCAGCTTGACCTGGGCCGCTAGCGGCAGCGATTCCACCTCGTCGAGGAACAGCGTACCGCCGCTGGCATGCTCCAGCTTGCCAATGCGCCGTTCCTGGGCGCCGGTGAAGGCGCCCTTCTCGTGGCCGAAGAGCTCCGACTCGATCAGCTCGGGGGCCAGGGCGCCGCAGTTGAGGGCCACGAAAGGGGCATCGGGGCCGGGGCCGAGGTCGTGGAGGCAGCGCGCCACCACCTCCTTGCCGCTGCCGGTCTCGCCGTGCACCAGCACGTTGGCACGCACCGGCGCCAGGTTGGCAAGCTGGTCGCGCAGGCGCAGCATGGCTGGCGCCCGCCCCAGCAGGCGGCCGGCCAGATCGCCCTCTCGCAGGGCGTGGCGCAGGCGGCGATTCTCTAGGGCCAGACGGCGCCGTTCGAGCGCGCGGCGCACGCACTCCTCGAGGCGCTCCGGGGAGTAGGGCTTCTCGACGAAGTCCCAGGCGCCGGCCTGCATAGCAGTTACCGCCATGGGCACGTCGCCATGGCCGGTGATCAGCACCACCGGTGGTGGCTCTTCGAGGCGCTGCACTGCATCCAGCAGTGCCAGGCCATCCATGCCAGGCATCTTCACGTCGCTGACCAGCACGCCACAGGCGTCGCCGGCGGCCAGCGCCGCCAGGGCTGCTGTGGCTTCGGCGAAGGGGCGCACCGCCAGGTCCGATACTTCGAGCCACTGGCCGAGCGACTCGCGTACATCGGGGTCGTCATCCACCAGCCAGATCGGCAGTTCGTCAACGCTCGCCATGGGGCTCTCCTGAGGCAGCGGGGGCGGCAGGCAGGGCCACCCGGAAAAGGGCGCCGCCTTCGGGTCGGTTGGCGGCGGCGATGCTCCCGCCCAGGTCCTGGACGATGCCGAAGCAGATGAACAGCCCCAGACCCAGGCCGTCGCCCACCGCCTTGGTGGTGAAGAAGGGATCGAAGAGGCGCGACAGGGCGTCCTCCTCGATTCCCGGTCCGTTGTCGGCCACGCCGAGCACCACCTGCCCGCCTTCACGCCGCAGGCTGATCTCCAGGCGCGGTGCGGTGACGCCGCGTAGGGCGTCGAGAGCATTGCGCAGCAGGTTGGTGACCAACTGCTCGAGGCGCAGCGGGTCGCCCATTATCCGCAGCGGTGGCCGCAGAGGCTCGGGGCGCACCAGGTTCACTGCCTGCTCGGTGAGGCGTTCGTCGAGCAGCTCCAGCACGAAGTCGAGCCGCTCGGCCAGATCCACCGGCTCCTGGCGGTCGCCGCGACGGGCGAACAGTTTGAGCTGGCGGATCAGCGCGTCCTGGCGTTCGCACAGCGCCTGAATGCGCAGGAAGTTGGATTCGGCGGCCTCCGGGCGGCCACGGGCGAGTAGCCGCTCGCCGTTGGCGGCGAAGGTGCGGATGCCCGACAGCGGCTGGTTGAGTTCGTGGGCGATGCCGGCGGCCATGGTGCCCAGGGCGGCCAGCTTGCCGGCCTGCACCAGTTCGGCCTGGGCTGCCTCCAGTTCCCGGGTGCGCTCGGCCACACGGATCTCCAGGCGCTCGTTGGACTCGCGGATGATGTTGGCCTCACGGTCGCGCAGGCGTTGACGCCTCTGCCGTTCGCGCAGCCAGAGCCCTAGCAGCAGCAGGGCGAGAGTGGCGCCGGCGGCGGCCAGCAGGGCGTTGCGGGCGCTGACGTAGAGCGGGCGTACCGGCGCCAGATAGTGCATGGTCCAGCCCAGGGTGGCCTGGGGCAGGCTCAGATCGAGGAAGCGCTCACCCAGGTCGTCGCCGCCGATGCGCAGGGAGCCGTCGGCCAGTCGCTCGCCCAGAGGAGGCAGTGGCTCGTCGAGGAACTGGCGCTGGTCGCGGATCTCCTCCAGTGCATCGGGCGAGAGCTCGCCGAGGCGGCGGTAGCGCCACTCCGGGCGGCTGGAGAGGATCACCACGCCGTTGGCGTCGGAGAGCAGCACCTTCTCGCCAGCGCGCCGCCAGCTCTCCTGCAGCGACTCCAGAGAGACCTTGAGAGCGAGCACGCCCAAGGGGGCGCCTTCGGTCCCGCCCGTCACGGCGGCGGAGACGAAGTAGCCCGGTCGACTGGTGGTGCTGCCGATAGCGAAGAATTCTCCCTGGCCCGCTGCCATGGCGTCGCGGAAGTAGGGGCGGAAGGGGTAGCGGTGGCCGAGGAAGCTGTCCTCGCTGGCGTGGTTGCTGGCCGCCACGGTCACGCCTTCGGCATCCATCAGGAAGATCGCCTCGGCGCCGGAGCGCTCGGCTACCTCGGCCAGGTGAGCGTTGACCTGCGCATCGAAAATCCCCGCTTCGTCTAGCAGCACCGCTTGCACCTGGGGCTGGCGAACCAGCAGTCCCGGCAGGTAGGCGAAGCTCTCCAGAGCCCCTTGCAGGGTGGTGGTATAGAGCGCCAGGCGCGTCTGGGCATGGCGCTCGGCCTCACGCGCCGCCTGGGTATATTGCCACTGCCATATCGCCCAGAGCCCGGCGGCCACCAGCAGTCCGCAGCCCATCAGCAGGGCGAGGCGCCAGGTGCGCGGGGTCACGCCGACCACCCTGGCGGTGGCAGGGGGTAAGGCGCGGCGGCGAGACGAAGGGTATGGATGAGCGACATGGAGAGGATGATAGGGCCATCCGGACGTTCGGGGAAGGCGGGCGCGTGGCGCCCTCCCGGCCTTTTGCCTACAATGGACGGCTCGATTTTCCGATTCACCGACTGTTACGGACCGGATTCCATGCTCGATCCCAAACTGCTGCGCAGCGACCTCGATACGGTTGCCCAACGACTGGCCAAACGTGGCTTTACCCTCGATACCGAGCGGCTCGAGGCGCTGGAGTCCCGGCGTCGCGATTTGCAGACCGAGACCGAGTCCCTGCAGAACGAGCGCAACACCCGCTCCAAGGCGATCGGCAAGGCCAAGGCATCCGGCGAGGACATCCAGCCGCTGCTCGACGAGGTGAGCGATCTCGGCGACCGCCTCGATGCCGCCAAGCGACAGCTGGCGGAAGTTCAGGAGGAGTGGGATGCCCTGGTCAGCGGGCTTCCCAACCTGCCCCACGAAAGTGTGCCGGTAGGCGAGAGCGAGGAGGACAACGTCGAGCTGCACCGCTGGGGCACGCCGCGTGAGTTCGACTTCGAGGTGCGCGATCACGTCGACCTGGGCGGGCTCAAGGGCGAGCTGGACTTCGAGCTGGCGGCCAAGTTGACCGGCTCACGCTTCGCCGTGATGCGCGGGCAGATCGCTCGTCTGCACCGGGCGCTGACCCAGTTCATGCTCGACAAGCAGACCCTCGAGCACGGCTACGAGGAGTGCTACGTCCCCTACATGGTCAACGAGGCCTCGCTGTTCGGCACCGGGCAGCTGCCCAAGTTCGGCGAGGATCTGTTCCGGCTGGATGACGAGCGCAGCTATCATCTGATTCCCACTGCCGAGGTGCCGCTGACCAACTTCGCCCGCGACGAGATCCTCGACCACAAGGTGCTGCCGCTCAAGCTCACCGCCCATACGCCGTGCTTTCGCAGCGAGGCGGGCTCCCATGGTCGCGACACCCGCGGCATGATTCGCCAGCATCAGTTCGACAAGGTCGAGATGGTGCAACTGGTGGAGCCGGAGACGAGCTACGCGGCGCTCGAAGAGATGCGCGGTCACGCCGAGGCGATCCTGCAGGCGCTCGAGCTGCCTTACCGGGTCGTCACGCTGTGTACCGGGGACATGGGCTTCGGTGCGGCCAAGACCTACGACCTGGAAGTGTGGCTGCCGAGCCAGCAGACCTACCGCGAGATATCTTCGGTCTCCAACTGCGAGGATTTCCAGGCGCGACGCATGCAGGCGCGTTTCCGTCATCCCGAGCAGAAGAAGCCGCAGTTGCTGCACACCCTCAACGGCTCGGGCCTGGCGGTGGGACGCTGCCTCATTGCGGTGATGGAGAACCATCAGAACGCCGATGGCTCCATCACCGTGCCCGAGGCGCTGCGCCCCTATCTGGGCGGACTTGCCACCCTCAATTCTCGATCTCCCAGCTGACGCTGACACCCGCCTCGATGACGATAGTCCCCGGGCTGTAGTCGACCTGTCCGGCGCTCTCACGGGCGTCGGCGCTCATTGCCATCATGCGTGGCACATAGATCGGAGAGCGCGTCTCGCTGATATTTACCACCGAGCCTAGCGTCACGTTCATGGTGCGAGCCATCAGCTCGGCCTTGCGACTTGCCTTTTCCAGCGCCATCACCAGCGCTTCATCGGTCGCGGCGTCGCGATCGGTGAGGTCATAGGTGATGCCATCCATGGCATTGACGCCAGCCTCGGTCAGCGCATCAAGCAGTCGCGGCAGTCGCTCCAGGTCATCGACCCGAACCTGGAAAGGGCGTTCGAGACGAGTGCGCACCAGCAGCTCCTGATCACCGTCGCTGCGTCGGGGAGAAACATATTCCGGTTGCACCGCAAGCGAGCCGGCGCTGATGTCGTCACGTTCCACCCCGGCCTCCTCCAAGGCGCGAATCAAGGTTGCTGCTCGCTCCTCCAGTCGATCCCGAGCCTCGCGCAGTGCATGGCTGTCGGTCTCTTCCTCATGTTGCGCCACCGCCGGGGTGCGCTCCCACAACCGGGCGCTGAGCGTGGCGCGATCCGGAACCACATCGAGTTGGGCCTCAGCCTGAGCGACCAACCGACCGCGAGGCTCATCGGCTAGCGCAGCGGTGGTCATCAGCGGAGCTGTCATCAGCAGGCTGCCCAGCAATAGACAGTGTAAACGCATCGTGAACATCAGTAGCCTCCATACGGCAATGATGACTAATCAGGGGGGCAGGTTGAGTAGTTGGCCGAGCCGAGGCCGGCAAGTTTGTGCACCCGACCGGTACGGGTCATGATAAGCAGGACACGCCACACATGGATAGATGGCATGCTTCACCGCGACGACAATGTGCGCTACGGGCTTCCGCTCAATCTCACGCTGGCGCTGGCAGCGCTGGTGATCATCGTTGCCGGCATTCGCGCCGGTGCCGACCTGATCATTCCGATCCTGCTGGGTCTGTTCATCGCCGTGATCTGTACGTCGCCGGTGAACTGGCTGCAGCGGCTGGGTCTGAGTCCGCGTCTGGCGGTGCTGGTCACGCTGCTGGTGATCGGCGGCTTCCTGTCGCTGGTGGGGCTGCTGGTGGTCAACGCTTTCGGCACTTTCATCGAAGCCCTGCCGGGCATCGAGAGGCGGCTTTACGAACACTACCTAAACGTGCTCGACAGCCTCGCGGCCATGGGGCTGGCGATCAATCCGGATACGCTTGCCGGCCTGGTCGAAGGAGAAGATGAGGGGGGCTGGCTGTCGTTCCTGCTGGGTGGGCTCGGTAACCTGCTGATGCAGAGCATGGTGGTGGCGCTGTTGGTGGTCTTCATGATGTTCGAGACCCTCAATTTTCGCCGCAAGGTGGCTTTCGCCCTTGACGACCCGGAAGCCAGCTTGCGCCGCTTTCAGGAGTTCAGCGAAACCCTCAAGCGCTATCTGGCGGTCAAGACCTTCGTCAGTCTGCTCACGGGAGTGATGGCCTGGTTGGCCTGCCTGCTGGCCGGTGTGGACTTCCCGCTGCTGTGGGGCGTGCTGGCCTTTGCTCTCAACTACATCCCCAATATCGGTTCTGCCATAGCCGCGGTCCCACCGGTTCTGCTGTTGCTGCTGTCTCAGGAGGGCGGCCTGGCCGAGGCCTTCGGCCTGGCCATGGCCTACCTGGGCATCAACTTCGTGCTGGGCAACCTGGTCGAGCCGCGGTTGATGGGGCGTGCCTTGGGTCTGTCGACCTTCGTGGCCTTTCTCTCGCTGGTGGTGTGGGGCTGGATGTTGGGGGTGGTCGGCATGCTGCTCTCGGTGGTGCTGACCATGACGCTCAAGATCGCCCTGGACAGTCATCCCCAGACCCGCTGGATGGCCTACATGCTGGGGCCGGGCAAGCGGCCCATGACCGATCGTGTCGCTACGGTGGAAGTGGTGAGCGCACCCGGGGACGAGGCGAGTCAGCCCTCGCTCATGACGAAATCGCCCCGGCAGGAGCCGGGGCGAGACGAGCGGTGATACCTACAGGGATCAGGCGTTCTGGTCGATGAACTGCACCAGCTGAGACTTGGACTGA
Organism: Halomonas sp. MCCC 1A11062; assembly: GCF_021404355.1. Classification (NCBI taxonomy): domain Bacteria; kingdom Pseudomonadati; phylum Pseudomonadota; class Gammaproteobacteria; order Oceanospirillales; family Halomonadaceae; genus Halomonas; species Halomonas sp. MCCC 1A11062. Next base: position 16,576 of record NZ_JABFTW010000002.1, on the reverse strand, counting down.
GCGCCGACCAGCGAGGCGACCTTGGAGCCCGACTTGAACAGCATCACGGTAGGAACGCCGCGCACGCCCTGCTCGGCGGCGATCTCCGGGGCGTCGTCGACGTTGATGCTGACCACCTTGAGGTTGTCGACTCGCTCTTCGGCAACCTCGTCGATCACCGGAGCCATGACCTTGCACGGGCCGCACCAGGGGGCCCAGAACTTCAGCAGTACGGTTTGCTCAGCCTTCAGGACTTCCTGCTCGAAGTTGGCATTGGTGACATCGACGTTATTGGCCATGTGATTCTCCAGTTACGTTGCGCTACATCGAGCGAATCGGGTGACATGCATTGGGCACGTCCGGTCGGCAGATGGTAGCGGGCAGTCGTGTCTCTGGCAAATGCCCATGCAAGCGCTCTTCCTGAGCTCCCATCGCTGACGCTGACTCACCCACCTTCACAGCCTGGCGGGTCGTTGTTGCGGGACATCTCGTTTTGGTGAGCTCTCGTTGCCGCTGTGTGCCGATTGTTGTCTGCCTGTTCGATAGCTATCTGATCGAGAAGCGGTTTTTCGTTGAGCCACCTTTCGACAGTTTAGACAAGCCAAGTGCCATTGACTAACGTGCATAGCACGGAGCAGAAGGTATATGGACATGGCTTGGCTCCGAGCGCCATGTGGATGGCCGATCTCGTCGCATCGTGAAGCAATGGCAGCTCGTCGCCGGGCCTCGACAGGGAGATGCCGGGACATGACGACACGCTGTACGGTCGTGTTGGATGGGCAGTTACTCAGCGGTCGGGCCGATCAGCCGCTTATCGATTTTCTTAAGGAGCGAGGCGTCGATCTTCCGCACGTCTGCTACCACCCTTCGCTGGGTGCTCTGGAAACCTGTGATGCCTGCTGGGTCGAGGTCGACGGCGAGCTCAAGCGCGGTTGCACGCTGAAGAGCACTGAGGGCCTGTCGCTGAGCCTCGGCAGCCAGCGGGCCCGGGCCGCCCGGGAAGAGGGCATGGATCGCCTGCTAGCCAAGCACGAGCTCTACTGCACCGTGTGCGAGAACAACAACGGCGACTGCACGCTGCACAACACCATGGTGGATATGCAGATCCCCATTCAGCGCTACGAGTTTCAGCGCAAACCTCACGAGAAGGACACCTCGAGCCCTTTCTATACCTACGATCCCGACCAGTGCATCCTCTGCGGCCGCTGCGTGGAGGCGTGCCAGAACGTCGAGGTAAACGAGACGCTCTCCATCGACTTTTCCAGCGAGAACCCGCGTGTGCTGTGGGATGGTGGCGAGCAGATCAACGACTCCAGCTGCGTGCACTGCGGCCACTGCGTCACCGTCTGTCCGTGCAATGCGCTGATGGAGAACAGCATGGACGGCAAGGCGGGTCCGTTCACTGCCATGCCTTGGTCGCTCAAGCGGCCGATGATCGAGATCATCAAGAAGCTCGAGACGACAACGGGGGCAGTGCCGGTCTCGGGGCTTTCGGAAATCGACATGCACATGCGCCAGCCCGAGATCAAGCGCACCAAGACGGTGTGCACCTATTGCGGCGTCGGCTGCTCCTTCGAGATGTGGACCCGCGACCGCCACATCCTCAAAGTGCAACCGGTAGCCGAGGCGCCGGCCAACGGCATCTCCACCTGCATCAAGGGCAAGTTCGCCTGGGACTTCGTCAACAGTGAGCAGCGCCTGACCATGCCGCTGATACGCGACAACGGCCGCTTTCGCGAAGCGAGCTGGGACGAGGCTCTGGACCTGGTGGCGCGCCGTCTGCTCGAGGTGCGCGAGGCCCACGGCCCGGACAGCCTGGGCTTCATCGGCTCGAGCAAGGGCACCAACGAGCAGGCCTACCTGGTGCAGAAGATCGCCCGTCGCATCATCGGCACCAACAACGTCGACAACTCCTCGCGCTACTGCCAGAACCCGGCCACCAAGGGGCTGTTCCGTACCGTCGGCTACGGCGGTGATGCCGGCACCATCGAGGACATTGAGCAGGCCGAGGTGGTGGTGATCGTCGGCAGCAATACCGCCGAGAACCATCCGGTGATCGCCGCCCGCATCAAGGCGGCACAGAAGCTGCGCGGGCAGAAGCTGATTGTGATCGACCCGCGCAAGCACGAGATGGCCGAACGGGCGGACCTGTTCCTGCGGCCGAACTCCGGCACCGATCTGATCTGGGCCTCGGCGCTGTCGCGCTACATGTTCGATCACGATCTGGCCGATCACGAGTTCCTCGCACGCTGGGTCAACGGCGTAGAGGAGTATCGCCAGTCCCTCGCGCCTTTCACCCTGGAGTTCGCCGAGGCCGAGACGGGCATCGCGCGTCAGGATCTGGCCGAGGCCGCCGAGACCATCGGCCGGGCGCAGAGCGTCTGTCTGCTGTGGGCCATGGGCATCACCCAGCACAGCCGTGGATCGGACGCCAGCACGGCACTCTCCAACCTGCTGCTGGTCACCGGCAACTACGGCAAGCCGGGTACCGGCGGCTACCCCATGCGCGGCCACAACAACGTGCAGGGGGCGAGCGACTTCGGCTGCCTGCGTGACCGCTATCCTGGCTACGAGCACGTAGAGGACGAAGAAGCGAGAAAGCGCTGGGCCGAAGGGTGGGGCATCTCGCCGGAAGAGCTTTCAGCTGAAGCCGGCTATGGCAATTTCCTGATGGTACAGGCAGCCGACGAGGGCGAGATCAAGGCGATGTATATCGTCGGCGAGGAGACGGCCTTTTCCGACTCCAATACCCACAACGTGCTCTCCGGCTTCGAGAAGCTCGAGTTCATGGTGGTGCAGGACGTATTTCTCAGCCGTACCGCTGAGTACGCCGATGTGGTGCTGCCTGCCTGTCCCAGCGTCGAGCAGGAGGGCACCTACGTCAACACCGAGCGTCGCATCCAGCGCTCCTACCAGGTGCTGGAACCGCTGGGCGACAGCCGTCCCGACTGGCGTATCCTGACCGATCTCGCTGCTCGCATGGGACACGACTGGGGCTACACCCATCCCTCCGAGATCATGGCGGAGTGCGCCCGCATCGCGCCGATGTTCGCCGGGGTCAGCTATGCGCGGCTCGAGGGCTGGAAGTCCCAGCTATGGCCGGTTGCGGCGGACGGCACCGACTCGCCGCTGCTCTACACCGACGGCTTCGCCAACGAGGACGGCAAGGCCAATCTGCACCCGCTGGAGTGGCAGCCGCCCGAAGAGGCGCCCGACGACGAGTACGACCTGCTGCTGGACAACGGCCGGCTGCGCGAGCAGTTCCAGGGCACCAATCAGACGGGGCGCAGCGAAGGGATCCGGCAGCAGCTTCCGCACGGTTTCGTCGAGGTCAGCCCGGAGCTTGCCGCCGAGCGCGGCATCGAGGAGGGCACCTGGGTACGGATAACTTCGCGCCGCGACAGCATCGAGTTCCCCGCGGTCATCACCGACCGGGTGCGCGGCAAAACGTTGTTCATGCCGATTCATTTCGGCAAGACGGGGGTCAATCTGCTCACCGGTGAGCACAATGACCCAGACGTGCAGACCCCGGCCTACAAGGAAACCGCAGTGAAGCTCGAGGTGCTCGACAAGCGCGGCGCTCCGCCTTTGCCTGCTCACAACTACCGCTATGGCCGGCCTACGCCGAAGCAGGGCGTCGAGGTCGAAGTGAAGTGGATGCGGGGAGACTACACGCCGCCGCCCGCCCAGCAGTCCAACCCGAGGAAAATGTGATGGCCGAACGAATTTCGCACGACGTGACGCCGCCCAAAATCGGCCCCGATGCCCATGAAGAGCTGGCACAGCTGCTGCAGACGCTCCACGAGCATGGCGTGTTGCGCCTGGCCAATGACGTGGTCGGTGCCAACACCAGCATCGCCAGCGTGGTGGTGGATGGGCTGGGTAAGGAGTCCACTCTCAACGCCATTCAGAACCTGGCGATTCTCGGCATGATGCTGTCGGAGGTTCCACCGGAGCGTTTCTATCGGGTGACCTTCGCCGTCAAGGAGGCGCTCGAATGTATCGGCCAGCATCGACCGGTGCAGGAGGGGGGCGATGCTCCCGGTGTCAGTGGCGTTTACCGCATGCTCAACGACGATGAGCTGTGGCGTGCGGTGGCGCCGCTGGTGGATGGCCTCAAGGCGTTCGCCGAGCGACTCGACAAGCCGGTGGACAAGCCGGTCAGCGACTATTTCGGAAAGCCGACCAGCGGCCCCTGACGCTAGTGGCAAGCCGCGTCGCTCTCATGGTCGGAAGGCGCTTTTGACGTTATGCTATTTGGTGATTAGGCAGTAATGTCTAATCACCAATGCATCTTTTGCCGGGCGTCAGGGAGTCGTGTCGACCATGAAACTGCAGCAGCTTCGCTATGTGTGGGAAGTTACCCGGCACAACCTCAACGTGTCGGCAACGGCCCAGAGCCTGTATACGTCCCAGCCCGGTATCTCCAAGCAGATTCGGCTGCTGGAAGACGAGCTGGGCGTCGAGATCTTCGCCCGCAGCGGCAAGCATCTCACCCGCGTCACGCCTGCGGGGGAATCCATCGTCGAGCTGGCCGGGCAAGTGCTGCGCCTGACCGACAACATCAAGCAGGTGGCCCAGGAGCACAGCGACGAGCGGCGCGGCAGCCTCTCGATCGCCACCACGCACACTCAGGCCCGCTACGCCTTGCCGCCGGTGATCGGCGAATTCACCCGCAAATACCCTGATGTCGCCCTGCACATGCAGCAGGGCACGCCCAAGCAGATTGCCCAGATGGTCAGCGATGGCATGGCCGATTTCGCCATCTGCACCGAGTCGCTCGAGCTGTTCGCCGATCTGGTGCTGCTACCCTGTTACCGCTGGAACCGCTGTGTCCTGGTGCCGCGTGGTCATCCGCTGGCCGAGGGCGAGCTGACCCTCGAGCGTCTGGCCGAGCAGGCGCTCGTGACCTACGTGTTCGGCTTCACCGGGCGCTCCCAGCTCGACGATGCCTTCCGTGCCAGGGGGCTCACCCCCAACGTGGTACTCACCGCCGCCGATGCCGACGTGATCAAGACCTACGTGCGGCTCGGCCTGGGCGTCGGCATCGTCGCTCACATGGCGTATGACGAAACCCTCGACGAGGATCTCGTTGCCCTCGAGGCGGGCCACTTGTTCGAAAGTTCGGTCACCAAGATCGGCATTCGCCGGGGCACCTTCATGCGCGGCTACATGTACGATTTCGTCAAGGGCTTTGCCGGCCATCTCGACCGCGATCTGGTCGATGCGGCACTTGCTGCGGGGCCGCGCCATGAGGCGGAGCTGTTCGACGACATCGAGCTGCCGATGCGCTAGAAAAAAGCGGGCCGCGCATCGCGCGGCCCGCTTTTTACTGGGTGCGGGTGAAAGTCAGTGCTGCAGATGCAGCCCGCACTCCCGCTTCGCTTCCACCTTGGTGGGATCGAAATAATCGAACTCGTTGGGCAGGTCGTGCTGCTGCAGGTACTGGTAGAGCTCCTTGGCGCTCCAGTGCAGCAAAGGAGAGACCTTGAGTAGCCCATCGGCGTTCTTGCTGACAGGCTGCATGCGGGCGCGTTCGGGGGTGTCCTCGGCGCGCAGCGCGGTGAACCACACGTCCGGGGCCATTTCGCGTAGCGCCCGCTCGAACGGCTCCAGCTTGACCTCTCGCGTGAACGCCTCGTGGCGCGGATCGTCGATGCCCGGCATGGGGCCATCCACCGCTTCACGATGAGCGCGGGTGCGCTGCGGTATATAGCTGATCAGATTGAGGTCGAGCCGCTTGACCAGCGCGTCGGCGAAGCGATAGGTCGCCTCTGTGTTGTAGCCGTGATCCATCCAGACCACCGGAATGTCGGGCCGCTGTTGTGTCACCATATGCAGGATGACCGCTTCGAAGGGGCGGAAATTGGTGGTGACGATAGGGCGCTGGCCCTGCGTCAGAGCCCAGCGAATAAGCCCATCGGGATCATTGCCCAGTTCCTGATTGATCGCATCGAGTGTTGCCATGATGGCTCCAGAGTCGTTGACCGTGTTTGGGCCATACCCTACCAAAGGCGGCTGACAGGGCCCCAATATCGTTTCATTGGATAAATATAGCCAAATGAAAGATTAAAGGGCTCTTCTTATTCCTCTTGGTGCTTTGGCTGGGCCAACGCTTGCATGAGGTGGCGGATTTTGTCCAGGGTCTCGGCGTATTCGGCCTCGACGTTGGAGTCGGCCACCAGCCCGCCGCCGCCCCAAAGATGGATGTGCTCCCCGTCGGCCACGGCGGTGCGGATGGCAATCGAGGTGTCCATGTTGCCGCGCACGTCGACGAAGCCCAGGCTGCCGCAGTACACGCTTCTGCGGCTCGGCTCCAGTTCGTCGATGATCTGCATCGCTCGCACCTTGGGTGCGCCGGTGATAGAGCCGCCGGGAAAGGCGGCCGCCAACAGGTCCAGCGAACGCTTCCCCGTCGCCAGTCTGCCGCACACGATGCTGACCAGATGGTGCACGTTGGCGTAGCTCTCCAGCCCGCAGAGCTGCGGTACCCGTACGCTACCCGGCTGGCACACGCGCCCCAGGTCGTTGCGCAGCAGATCGACGATCATCACGTTCTCGGCGCGATCCTTGAGACTCGAGATCAGCTCCATGGCGAGCTGCCAATCCTCATCGGGCGTGCCGCCTCGGGGGCGAGTGCCCTTGATCGGGCGTGTCTCGACGTGGCCGTCCGATTCGCACAGCAGGAAGCGCTCGGGAGAGAGGGACAGGATGGCCTGCTCACCTCGCTCTGAAGGCCAGGCCATGAAGCCGGCAAACGGTGTGGGTGTGGCCAGGCGCAGGCGCAGGTAGGCGTCCCAGAGATCGCCGCTGTACGGTGCGCTGAAGCGCTGGGCCAGGTTGATCTGGTAGCAGTCACCGGCCCGAATGTAGTCCTGCACCGCAGCAAACCGTCTGGCATAGCCGTCGCGGTCCATCTCGCCTGTGAAAGGGGCGAGCAGTCCGAAGGCCGAGGTGGGGTCGGCGCTGCCACGCAGCCACTCCATCACCTGCAAGCGCCGCTCGGCCGTCGCCACCAGCCAGCTCTCCTGCCGCTGATGATCCTGTATCAGCGCCCAGTCGTAGAGCCCCGTACGGCTGGCAGGCAGGCAGACGCTTTCCTGGGCCGAGTTGCCCACCGGCTCTAGAGAGCGGCCCAGGTCGTAGCCCCAGTAGCCGATCAGGCCACCGAGAAAGGGGAGATCGTTGGATGGCACCTCGAGAGCCAGGCTCTCCAGCAGGGTTTGCTGGGCCATGAATGGGTCACGGCCGTGCTGCACCTCGCCGTCGATGCGGATGACCCCCTTGCCGTCGACGGTGAGCACCGACACGGGGTCGCTGCTGATGATGTCGTAGCGACCGCCCGGTGCGGCAGGCTTGCCGCTGTCGAGCAGGACGGCCCCGGGGCGCTGGCGCAGCGCCTGGAAATAGGCAAGCGGATCCTCGCCATAGGGCAGCGGTGTTATCTCGAGTCTTGCAGTCATCAGGGGGGCCTTTCGGAACAGGCGACTCATTCTAGGGGGTGGCGAGCCTTTTGTCGTGAAAGTCGTTGGCCTGTTAACGACTTGTCGTCAACGCTGTGACGATTGTCGACACCGTAGCTTCGCAGCTTCTCATTGTCTACAACCAAAGGCGTACGAAATGGCGGCTTGTGGAAGGTTGACCCGTGCCAGAGCAGTGTCTAAAGTTTCTTCACTCCTTAATTGTCGACAATTGCCATGAACTCAGTCGCTCCAGAACAAACATCCCCTGAAGTCCGCACCCTGGCCGAGCGGGTCTTCCATCAGCTGCAGGATGCCATCGTCCGCGGCGAGCTGGCGCCGGGCAGCAAGATCACCGAGCCGGGTCTGTCGAAGACCTACGGCATCTCCCGCGGCCCGCTGCGCGAGGCGATGCGCCGCCTCGAGGCCCACCGCCTGATCGAACGAGTGCCCCATGTCGGTGCCCGGGTGGTCAAGCTCTCGATGAAGGAGCTGCTCGAGCTGTTCGACGTGCGCGAGGCGCTGGAGAGCATGGCCGCCCGCCTGGCCGCCCAAAACATGACCCGCGAGGAGATCGCCGGGCTGCGCGAGGTGCTGGCGCTGCACGAACGTCAGGCCGATCTCAAGAGTGGCGAAGCCTACTATCAGCGCGAAGGCGATCTCGACTTCCATTATCGCATCGTCCAGGGCAGCCACAACCGCATGCTGATGACCATGCTGTGCGACGACCTCTACTACCTGGTGCGGCTCTACCGTACCCAGTTCAGTGCCAGCGGTACCCGGCCACAGCGGGCCTTCGTCGAGCACCATCGCATCGTCGATGCCATCGAAGCCGGCGACGCCGAACTGGCCGAGCTGCTGATGCGGCGCCATGTCAGCGCTTCGCGGGCCAACGTGGCCGACCGTTATGCCGCCACTCTCAAGCAGCAGCAGGCCGAAGAAACCGTTTAGAAGCCCGTCCGAATACCAAGAGGAATTCCGTCATGACACGACCCACCGCCGGCGCTCGCTTTCGTGCCGCTCTCGAGGCCAACCGCCCGCTGCCCATCGTCGGTACCATCAATGCCTATACCGCAATGATGGCCGAGCGCGTGGGGCATCAGGCCATCTATCTTTCCGGTGGTGGGGTGGCCAACGCTTCCTTCGGGCTGCCCGATCTGGGCATGACCAGCATGAACGATGTGGTGCAGGACGCACACCGGATCTGCGGCGCCACCGACCTGCCGCTGCTGGTGGACATCGACACCGGTTGGGGCGGGGCTTTCAATATTTCGCGCACCGTCAAGGAGATGCAGCGCGCCGGCGTGGCTGCCGTGCACCTCGAGGACCAGGTGGCGCAGAAGCGCTGCGGCCACCGTCCCAACAAGGAGATCGTCTCCAAACAGGAGATGGTCGACCGTATCAAGGCCGCCGCCGATGCTCGCATCGACCCGGACTTCTACCTGATCGCACGTACCGATGCCTTCCAGAAAGAGGGGCTCGATGCCGCCATCGATCGCGCCAATGCCTGCATCGAGGCCGGCGCCGACGCCATCTTCGCCGAAGCGGTGCACACCCTCGACGACTATCGCGCCTTCTGCGAGCGGGTCGATGCGCCGATCCTGGCCAACATCACCGAGTTCGGCGCCACGCCGCTGTTCACCCAGCAGGAGCTCGGCGAGGTTGGCTGTCGTATGGTGCTCTATCCGCTATCGGCCTTCCGCGCCATGAACGCGGCGGCGTTGAAGGTCTATCAGAGCATTCATGACAAGGGCCATCAGCGGGATGTGGTCGAGCTGATGCAGACCCGCGACGAGCTCTACGACTTCCTCAACTATCACGCCTTCGAGCAGAAGCTCGATGCGCTGTTTGCTGAAAACCAGCTTGCCGAGAAGGGAACGGACAACTGAGTCCGACCCGCTACGCCGACAATAAAACGCCATAGCAAGGAGACACGACATGTCAGACAAACCCATCGGCGGTGCCGGTCTGCGCGGCCAGAGCGCCGGTAGTACGGCCCTGTGTACCGTAGGCCAGACCGGCTCCGGCCTGACCTACCGCGGCTTTGACATCAAGGAACTGGCCGAGAAGGCGCGCTTCGAAGAGGTCGCCTACCTGCTGCTCAAGGGCAAGCTGCCCAATCAGGCCGAACTCGATGCCTACGTGACCAAGCTCAAGGGGCTGCGTGGCCTGCCCCAGGCACTCAAGACCGTGCTCGAGCAGATCCCGGCCAGCGCCCACCCCATGGACGTGATGCGTACCGGTGCCTCCATGCTCGGCAACCTCGAGACCGAGGAGAGCTTCGACGAGCAACAGGACGTTTCCGACCGCCTGCTGGCGGTGCTGCCTTCGATCATCTGCTACTGGTATCGCTTCAGCCATGACGGCGTGCGCATCGAGACCGAGACCGACGACGAGTCCGTAGGCGCTCACTTCCTGCACTTGCTGCGTGACGAAGCGCCCTCCGAGCTGCATGCCCGGGTGATGAACGTCTCGCTCATTCTCTATGCCGAGCACGAGTTCAACGCCTCAACCTTTACGGCGCGCGTCTGCGCCTCGACGCTCTCCGACATGCACTCCTGCGTGACCGGCGCCATCGGCTCGCTGCGCGGCCCGCTACATGGCGGTGCCAACGAGGCGGCGATGGACATGATCGAGAACTGGAAGTCGCCGGAAGAGGCCGAGCGCGAGATCATGGGGATGCTCGAGCGCAAGGAGAAGATCATGGGCTTCGGGCATGCGATCTATCGCGAGTCCGATCCGCGCAACGCCATCATCAAGGAGTGGTCCGAACGGCTGGCCCAGGACGTCGGCGACACCGTGCTCTATCCCGTCTCCGTGCGGGTCGAGGACGTCATGTGGCGCGAGAAGAAGCTGTTCTGCAACGCCGACTTCTTCCACGCCAGCGCCTATCACTTCATGGACATCCCCACCAAGCTGTTCACGCCGATCTTCGTCTGTTCGCGCGTCACCGGCTGGTGTGCCCATGTCTTCGAGCAGCGCGCCAACAACCGCATCATTCGCCCCAGCGCCGACTACGTCGGCCCGGAGAAGAGCCAGTGGGTACCGATCGAGGAGCGTGACTGAGCCAGCGTCCGCACGAGGCGGCCTGCGGGCCGTCTCTCTCCCTCGCCCGATCCAACACCACGCGAAGACCGTCGACTCATGAATACTCAATACCGCAAATCGCTTCCCGGCACCGAGCTGGACTACTTCGACGTGCGTGAGGCCGTCGAGGAGATCCAGCCCGGTGCCTACGACACCCTTCCTTATACCTCTCGCGTACTGGCCGAGCAGCTGGTGCGCCGCTGCGAGCCGGAGCTGCTCACTGACGCGCTCAAGCAGCTGATCGAACGCAAGCGCGACCTGGATTTCCCCTGGTATCCGGCGCGAGTGGTGTGCCATGACATCCTCGGCCAGACGGCGCTGGTCGATCTGGCCGGCCTGCGCGATGCCATCGCCGAGAAGGGCGGCGACCCGGCCAAGGTCAACCCGGTGGTGCCGACCCAACTGATCGTCGACCACTCCCTGGCCGTGGAGTGCGGCGGCGACGACCCCGATGCCTTCGACAAGAACCGCGCCATCGAGGATCGCCGCAACGAGGACCGCTTCCACTTCATCGACTGGACCCGCACCGCGTTCAAGAACGTCGACGTGATCCCTGCCGGCAACGGCATCATGCACCAGATCAACCTGGAGAAGATGTCGCCGGTGATCCAGGCTCGCGATGGTGTCGCCTACCCCGACACCTGTGTGGGCACCGACAGCCATACTCCGCACATCGACTGCCTGGGGGTCATTGCCATCGGCGTGGGCGGTCTGGAGGCGGAAACCGTGATGCTCGGCCGCCCCTCGATGATGCGCCTGCCCGACATTATCGGCGTGGAGCTGACCGGCAAGCGCCAGCCCGGCATCACCGCCACCGACATCGTGCTGGCGATCACCGAGTTTCTGCGCCAGGAGCGGGTAGTAGGCGCCTATCTGGAGTTCTTCGGTGAAGGTGCCGATAGCCTGACCATCGGCGACCGCGCCACCATCTCCAACATGACGCCGGAGTATGGCGCCACCGCGGCGATGTTCTACATCGACCAGCAGACCCTCGACTACCTGACCATCACCGGCCGCGAGCCGGAGCAGGTGGCGCTGGTCGAGAACTACGCCAAGACCGTGGGGCTGTGGGGCGACAGCCTGAAGAACGCCGAGTACGAACGCGTGCTGACGTTCGACCTCTCCACCGTCGAGCGCAACATGGCAGGCCCCTCCAACCCCCATCGTCGCCTGCCGACCTCGGCGCTGGCCGAGCGCGGCATCGCCGCCAACCTGGAGCTGGCGCTGGCGGAGGAAAAAGCCGGCAGGATGCCCGACGGCGCGGTGATTATCGCCGCCATCACCAGCTGCACCAACACCTCCAACCCGCGCAACGTGGTGGCGGCGGGGCTGGTGGCCAAGAAGGCCAACGAGCTGGGTCTCGTGCGCAAGCCGTGGGTGAAATCGTCTTTTGCCCCTGGCTCCAAGGTCGCCCGTCTCTATCTGGAGGAGGCTGGCCTGCTGCCGGAGCTCGAAAAGCTCGGCTTCGGCATCGTCGCCTACGCCTGCACCACCTGTAACGGCATGTCCGGCGCGCTGCGCCCGGAGATCCAGCAGGAGATCATCGACCGCGATCTGTATGCCACTGCGGTGCTGTCCGGCAACCGCAACTTCGACGGGCGCATCCACCCCTACGCCAAGCAAGCCTTCCTGGCCTCGCCGCCGCTGGTGGTGGCCTACGCCATCGCCGGTACCGTTCGCTTCGACATCGAGAAGGACGCGCTGGGCTATGACAAGGACGGCAAGCCGGTCACGCTCAAGGAGCTGTGGCCCTCCGACGAGGAGATCGACGCCATCGTCGGTAAGCACGTCAAGCCCGAGCAGTTCAAGCAGGTCTATATCCCGATGTTCAACCTCGACGAGGTGGAGCAGGCCAAGAGCCCGCTTTACGACTGGCGCCCGCAGAGCACCTACATTCGCCGGCCGCCCTATTGGGAAGGCAACATGGCGCGTGAGCGTGCGCTGAAGGGCATGCGCCCGCTGGCGATCCTGCCGGACAACATCACCACCGACCACCTGTCGCCCTCCAACGCCATCCTGTTGGACAGTGCGGCGGGCGAGTACCTGGCCAAGATGGGCCTGCCGGAGGAGGACTTCAACTCCTACGCCACCCACCGTGGCGACCATCTCACCGCCCAACGGGCCACGCTGGCCAACCCCAAGCTGTTCAACGAGATGGTGCGGGACGACAAGGGCGAAGTGATCCAGGGCTCGCTGGCGCGCATCGAGCCGGAAGGCAAGGTGACGCGCATGTGGGAAGCCATCGAGACCTACATGGAGCGCGGCCAGCCGCTGATCGTCATTGCCGGAGCCGACTACGGCCAGGGCAGCTCCCGCGACTGGGCGGCCAAGGGCGTGGCATTGGCCGGAGTGGAGGCGATCGTCGCCGAGGGCTTCGAGCGCATTCACCGCACCAACCTGGTAGGCATGGGTGTGATGCCGCTGCAGTTCCAGGAGGGCACCACGCGGCATACGCTCAAGCTCGACGGCACCGAGACCTACGATGTGGAAGGCAAGCCGGCTCCCCGGGCAACGCTCGAGCTGGTCATTCACCGCAAGTCCGGTGAAGTCGAGCGGGTGCCGGTGATCTGCCGTCTGGATACCGCCGAGGAGGTCACGGTCTACTCCGCCGGTGGCGTGCTGCAGCGCTTCGCCCAGGACTTCCTCGAGTCCGAAGCGGTGGCCTGATCCACACATCGCGTGAACGCCCCGGCGGACATCGCCGGGGTTCTCCGTCATTTCAGGAAGCGAGCGCCATGGCCCACGTTCCTCAAATCAAGATTCCCGCCACCTACATGCGTGGCGGTACCAGCAAGGGCGTCTTCTTTCGTCTGGAGGATTTGCCCGAGGCGGCACGCCGGCCCGGTCCGGCCCGTGATGCCTTGCTGCTACGCGTCATCGGCAGCCCCGACCCGTACCAGAAGCAGATCGACGGCATGGGTGGGGCCACCTCCAGCACCAGCAAGACGGTGATCCTGTCGAAGAGCGAAAGCCCAGATCACGACGTCGACTACCTGTTCGGTCAGGTCTCCATCGACAAGCCCTTCGTCGACTGGAGCGGCAACTGCGGCAACCTCTCCGCCGCCGTCGGCCCCTTCGCCATCAGCAACGGCCTGGTGGACCCCGAGCGAATTCCCGAGAACGGTATCGCCACGGTGCGGATCTGGCAGGCCAACATCGGCAAGACCATCGTCTCGCGTGTTCCGATCACCAACGGCGAGGTGCAGGAGACCGGCGACTTCGAACTCGACGGCGTGACCTTCCCGGCCGCCGAGGTGGCGGTCGAGTTCATGGATCCGGCCGACGGCGAAGGTGCCATGTTCCCTACCGGTAACCTGGTCGACGAGCTGGAAGTGCCGGGAGTGGGCACTCTCGAAGCCACCATGATCAATGCCGGCATTCCGACGGTGTTCGTCAACGCCGGAGCGATCGGCTATAGCGGCACCGAGCTGCAGGAGGCGATCAACGGCGATACCCGGGCGCTGGCGATGTTCGAGTCGATTCGTGCCCACGCCGCCGTGCGCATGGGGCTGATCAAGGAGGTCAGCGAGGCGGCCGAACGGCAGCACACGCCCAAGGTCGCCTTCGTCGCGCCGCCGGCCGATTACGTCGCTTCCAGCGGCAAGGCGATCAAGGCAGGCGACATCGATCTCGTGGTGCGCGCGCTCTCCATGGGCAAGCTGCACCACGCCATGATGGGCACGGCGGCGGTGGCCATCGCCACGGCGGCGGCGGTGCCCGGCACCCTGGTCAACCTGGCGGCGGGCGGTGGCGAGCGCAACGCGGTGCACTTCGGGCATCCCTCCGGCACGCTGCGAGTCGGCGCACAGGCCTCGCAGGTTGCAGGACAGTGGACGGCGACCAAGGCGGTGATGAGCCGTAGCGCGCGGGTCCTGATGGAAGGGCAAGTTCGCATCCCTGGTGATGCCTTCTAGCAGAGCGGCGGGATCGTCAACTCGCCCCGAGTCGCATGGCTCGGGGCGTTTCATATAGCGTTTTCTATAGTAAGTGGAGACGACATCGAGCCTGCGACAGGAGGGAGCATGAGCGCCACCGTCGAACGCAACGTCCGTCCCGATTACGAACCTGAACTGCAGATGATCGCCGACTACGTTCTCGACTATCGGGTCGAGAGCGACGAGGCGCTGGATACCGCACGCAACTGTCTCATCGATACCCTGGGCTGTGGCCTGCTGGCGCTGCGCTTCCCGGAATGCACCAAGCACCTGGGGCCGCTGGTCGAAGGCACCGTCGTGCCCCATGGCGCCCGAGTGCCGGGCACCTCCTTCCGCCTGGATCCCGTCAAGGCCGCCTGGGACACCGGCTGCATCGTGCGCTGGCTCGACTACAACGACACCTGGCTTGCCGCCGAGTGGGGGCACCCCTCCGACAACCTGGGTGCCATTCTCGCCGTGGCGGATCACCTCTCGCAGAAGCGAGTTGCCCAGGGCGAGGCACCGCTGATCATGCGTGACGTGCTCGAGGCCATGATCAAGGCTCACGAGATCCAGGGCGTGCTGGCGCTCGAAAACTCCTTCAACCGAGTTGGCCTGGATCATGTGGTACTGGTCAAGGTGGCATCCACGGCAGTAGCCGCCTACCTGATGGGGGCGAATCGGGAGCAGCTGCTGTCGGCTCTATCGCACGCCTGGGCCGACGGTCAGAGTCTGCGTACCTACCGCCATGCGCCCAATGCCGGCTCGCGCAAGAGCTGGGCCGCGGGCGATGCTACTTCGCGTGGCGTGCGTCTGGCCGATATTGCCCTGCGTGGCGAGATGGGCATACCCGGGGTGCTCAGCGCACCCCAGTGGGGTTTCTATGACGTGCTCTTCTCGAAGACCAACAAGGATCAGGCGATCAAACCGGAAGGGGAGAGGAAGTTTCGCTTCCAGCGCGAGTTCGGCACCTACGTGATGGAAAATATCCTGTTCAAGATCGCCTTCCCGGCAGAGTTCCATGCCCAGACGGCGTGTGAGGCTGCAGTGCGCTTACATCCCCAGGTCAAGGACCGCCTCGAGGAGATCGAGCGTATCGTCATCACCACCCATGAATCGGCGATCCGCATCATCTCCAAGGAGGGCGAGCTAGCCAACCCGGCGGACCGTGACCACTGCTTGCAGTACATGGTAGCCGTGCCGTT
Organism: Halomonas sp. MCCC 1A11062; assembly: GCF_021404355.1. NCBI lineage: Bacteria > Pseudomonadati > Pseudomonadota > Gammaproteobacteria > Oceanospirillales > Halomonadaceae > Halomonas > Halomonas sp. MCCC 1A11062. The sequence continues at coordinate 931 of NZ_JABFTW010000002.1, read as the reverse complement.
GATCTTCGGCGATCTGACCGCCGAACACTACGAGGATGACTTTCATCGTCAGCACTCGCTGATCGATACGCTGCGGGGCAAGATGGAGGTCAGCGAGGAGCCTCGCTATACCCAGGACTATCTGGCTGCCGACAAACGCTCCATCGCCAATGCCATCCAGGTCTTCTTCAGCGATGGCACTGCCACGGAGTGCATCGAAGTCGAATACCCCATCGGCCATCGCCGCCGCCGGGCCGAGGGCATCCCCATCCTGGAAGAGAAGTTTCGCCGCAACTTGGCGACGCGTTTCCCGGCCGGCCGCTGCGAGCGAATCATTTCACTGTGCAAGGAGCAGGGGGCGCTGGAAGCCATGCCGGTGCATCGTTTCGTCGATCTGTTCGTCATCTGAGAGGCGCGAGCACGGGCGTAGCAGCCATGTCATGAGAAAATTGATCCCCGTCATGGCTGCTGCCAGAAACCTGAGCTATATTTTTTTGACGCGGAGGGTTGCGTCCTTGGTCTGCAGCCCTTAAAGTACGCATCCGCTGCCGGTGACGAGCAACGTCGCAGGCGGTGGGAAGAGTGGTAAGTGGTTGTCGTTGTTTGGATTTTTCGGATCGCTTCGCAAAATTCGCACTTGACGCCCGCGGCGGATTCAGTAGAATGCGCCCCACTCGAAAGCAAGTCCGGAAGCGGGCTTGCGGTCGCCGGCTCAGGCCGGTCTTCGATGTCAGGGTCACCTCGGTGACGGCCTCGAAGAGAGTTGACAAACTCCGGCGCTTCAGTAGAATACGCCTTCCTCGCAGGGCGCTGGCGAGGCCCCTCGGTCGCAGGATCGACGGCCCCGACAGCAAGCGAGACGCTCCGCTCTTCAGGCTGAGGCTTGAAGAGGAAAGGAGCCGCTCTTTAACAATCGATCAGGTAATTCATGTGGGCGCTTGTCGATGAGGTG